>CBFHSX010000029.1:0-21898 GCA_965658615.1 Alphaproteobacteria bacterium
CTGACGATTAAGATCGAGCTGATAAGAAGACAGTTCCAGCACATAGGCGGTTTTCGTATCACCTTTCGGCTCGGCCATGTCAGGCAGGGGCAAGGCCAGCACCGGCACGCCAATATTGCCGCCGCTCTCAACCGGCATCCCGCTTTCGCGCAGCATATGGCTGACCAAAGCTGTGGTGGTCGATTTGCCATTGGTGCCGGTAATACCGATGATTAACGCCCGATCGCGCAGACCCGCCGCCTCAAGCGCCATGGTAAACAAATCGAGATCACCCAGCACAGCGCAACCGGCGGCTTGCGCGGCGCTGATAACAGGGTGCGGTGCCGGATGGGTAAGCGGTACGCCCGGGCTAACGACCAGCCGCGCCGGGGCTTCGCCATCAGCCGCAAACGCCTCGGTCAGATTACGAAGGCCGGCTCCGGCTTTTTGCGCTGCCAAACGCGGCGCTTCATTATCGTCCCATGCGACCACGCGATTGCCGGCCGCCAATAGCGCCTCAACCGTGGCCATGCCCGACCGGCCCAGTCCGAAGACCGCCGTTTCGCCTGTCAATGTGGGAAGATTAATCAAGCCGCCTCCTAACGCAGTTTCAGGGTTGCCAGCCCGATAAGGGCAAGGATGACGGAGATAATCCAAAAGCGGATAACAATGGTGGGTTCGGCCCAGCCTTTTTGCTCAAAATGATGGTGCAGCGGTGCCATGGCAAAGACGCGCTTGCCGGTCAGCTTGAAGGAGACGACTTGCACAATCACCGAGACCGCCTCCAGCACAAACAGGCCGCCAATAATCGCCAGCACTAATTCATGTTTGGTGGCGACGGCGATGGAGCCGAGCGCGCCGCCCAGTGCCAGCGAGCCCGTATCACCCATAAAGACGGCGGCCGGCGGCGCATTATACCAAAGAAAGCCCAGACCGGCGCCGATGAGCGCGGCACAAAAAACCGCCAACTCGCCCGTGCCCGGCACATAATGAATTTGCAAATAGCCGGAGAAAATCGCATTACCGACCAGATAAGCGATAAAGCCGAAACTGGCGGCGGCAATCATGCTCGGTACGATGGCCAGGCCGTCCAGACCGTCGGTCAGATTGACCGCATTGGACGCGCCGACCAGCACCAACACGCCGGCCAACAGATAAAGCGGCAGGCCGAGCGGCAGCAAGAAATCTTTCACAAACGGAATCGCATAGCTGGTCGCCAGCGTGTCCGGCAGGTGATGGCTGATGGCCAGCACGGCGATGATGGCAATAATTGCCTCGCACAACAGCTTCAGCCGTCCCGGCACACCGGCACTGGAACCGCCGCGCAATTTCAAAAAATCATCGGCAAAGCCGACCATGCCGAAACCGAATGTTGTCAGCATGACAATCCACAAAAACGGGTTGGAGAGATTGCCCCAAAGCAGCGACGCGAGGAGCGCCGCCAGCAGGATAAGCAGACCGCCCATAGTCGGCGTGCCGACTTTCGTGATGAGATGCGAGGCCGGGCCGTCTTCGCGAATTGGCTGGCCTTTGCCCTGGCGCGCGCGCAGTGCATCAATCACCCATGGCCCCAAAATAAAGCTGATAAGCAGCGCCGTCATCACCGCCCCACCGGCACGGAAAGTTATGTAATTAAACAGATTGGCACCGGGAATTTGGCCCTGCAAATTGGTCATGAGTTCATACAGCATTATCCGGCCCTCATAGTTTCATTAGTGTCTGCGTCGGCCCGCAAGGCAGTGACGACGTCGCGCATGCCACTGGCATTTGACCCCTTCACCATCAGCACATCATTGGCGCGCATGTCGCGTTGCAGAACCTCAACCGCTTGCAGCGGCGTATCGACATGCGGCCCCATACGCCCGGGCGGCAGGTGATTGTGCAAATGCCGCATAAGCGGCCCGCAGGTCAGCACCAGATCAATATCCGCCGCCTCAATATGTTCGGCCAGCCCGACATGCAAGTGCGCCGCATCGTCGCCAAGCTCGGCCATATCGCCCAAAATGGCGATACGACGCCCGCGCCCCAAGCGCGGCACCAGCCCCAAAGTGGTCAGCGCAGCGGCCATCGATGTCGGGTTGGCATTATAGCTTTCATCAATCAGCACGATCGGCGCTTCTTGCGTGCCCAATTGGAACCGTTGGCCGCGCCCGCTCAGGCCTTCATTATCAGCCAATGACAATGCCGCCAGTGCGAAATCAGCCCCCGCCGCCTCTGCCGCCAGCAATACGGCCAAGGAATTGGCAACCAGATGCGCGCCGGCCGCGCCGATTTTATACGTCACTTCATGGCCGGATACGGTGGCCGTCACACAGCTGCAGCGATCGTGCAATTTCGCCAGGCTCACATAGGCCGCCATGGCCGTGTTGCCCTTGGACGAGAAACCGGCAATGCGCGCGCCGTGCTTTTGCGCCGCCGCTTCCAGCACCGGATAATAGGCATTATCGGCCGGCAGAATGGCCACGCCGTCTTGCGCCAACCCGCCGAGTATTTCGGCCTTCGCTTCGGCCAAGGCCGTCATGGAGGGGAAATGTTCAATATGCGCCGTGCCGATCTCGGTGATGACGGCGCTATGCGGGCGCACCATATCGACCAAAGCGGCGATTTCACCGGCATGGTTCATACCCAGTTCAAACACGGCATAATCGACATGAGCCGGCAGACGTGCCAGCGTTAGCGGTACACCGATATGATTATTGAAGCTTTTCTCAGAAGCGTGTACCGCGCCCGATTTCGACAGCGCGGTGCGCAGGGCTTCTTTGACACTGGTCTTGCCGACCGAACCGGTAATGGCGGTGATATGCGCGGAGCTGCGCGCCCGTGCGGCACGCCCCAATGTTTCAAGCGCTGCCAGCACATCGTCAACGCCCAAGAGCACAGCCCCATCGGGCAGGTCGGGCATGTCTTTATCGGCCAGAACAAGCGCCGCCGCTGCGCCCAAATCAAACGCGCGCGTGACGAAATCATGACCGTCAACCTTCTCGCCCGGCAGGGCGATAAAAATATCACCGGCGTTCAAATCGCGCGTATCTATCGCCACACCATTGGCTTGCCAGTCGGCAGCCGGTGTGGTGGCCAAATGCGCGCCCAGCGCCTCAATCACTTCAGAGCCCTGCCATAAATCAGCCATGCCGGCCTCCTTCATCTGACAGGTGCGGCATATGCAATGCCTGCTGTGCGGTTTTAATATCGTCAAACGGCAAAATTGTGTCACCGACAATCTGCCCGCTTTCATGGCCTTTGCCGGCCAGCAGCACCAGATCGTTTTCACCGGCCATGGCCAACACATCTTCAATGGCTTGCTTGCGATCGGCGACTTCAAGGGCGTCAGGGCAGGCTTGCAAAATCGCGGCGCGAATATCGCCGGCATCCTCATGTCGCGGATTGTCATCGGTAACCATAACGATATCGGCTTTTGCTGCTGCCACGGCGCCCATTTCAGGCCGTTTACCTGCGTCGCGATCGCCGCCGCAACCAAACATGACCAACAACCGCCCACCTTGCGGCACATGGGCCCGCAAGGCTTCCAACGCATTGGCCAGCGCGTCGGGTGTGTGGGCATAGTCGACATAAGCCGCAGCCCCGGCCCCATTGCGGCCGACAAATTGCATGCGGCCACGCGGCGCGGCGCAAAAGGCGACCGCGTCAAAAATCGACGCGGCGGGCATACCCATCGCCAAAGCCAGCCCCAGCGCAACGGCAAGGTTTTCGGTTTGGAAATCACCGATCAATGGCAAGGCCAAACGGCGCGTCTCACCATGCAGCGTGACATTGACGTCGAGCCCGCTGGTTTGACGCGCGGCAATCGCCACATACACATCATCTTGTGGGCGACCGACCGGCAGCACGGCACGACCGGCCATCTTACAGGCCGCCGCCATATCCGCACCCGCCTCATGCCCCATAGCGATAACCGCCGTGCCCTTGGCGTCGAGCAATTCGGTGAACAGCCGCGCCTTGGCCGCTTGATAGGCGTCAAAGCCGTCATGATAATCGAGATGGTCGCGCGTCAGATTGGTGAAACCGGCCACCGCCACCTTAACCCCGTCAAGCCGGTGTTGCGCCAGCCCATGGCTCGAGGCCTCCATCGCCAGATGGGTGACATGATGCGCCGCCAAATCGCGCAGCGCAGCGTGCAGGCGCACAGGCTCCGGCGTGGTGTGGTGCAGCGTCGCAAAATAGCCATCCGCCTCAACCCCCAACGTGCCCATGCTGGCCGCTTTGGCCCCGCAAGCAGTTAGGATGTGGCGCAAGAAAGTCGCCACCGAGGTCTTGCCGTTTGTGCCGGTAATGCAGGCAATATGCGGCGGCTGTACTTCAAAAAACCGCGCCGCCATCAGCGCCAAATCGCGGCGCGGATTGGCACTGGCCAGCACCGGCACAGTGTCAGCGTCAAACCCGTCGCGGCTCTCGGTCAAAATGGCGGCGGCCCCATTGGCCACAGCTTGCGAGACAAAGGCGCGGCCATCAGCTTCGACGCCGGACAAAGCGGCGAATAAATAGCCCGGCTGCACATGGCGGCTATCGGCGGTGAGGCCGTGAATTTCAACGGCACCGCTCATGGCATCAGCCAGTGGCATCATGGCGAGGCGATCAAGGCGCATAAGCCACCTCGCTTTCACGCGGCAAGGGCACCAGCCCCTCCGCCATTTCGGACGGTGCTTGGCGCACCGGCATAACCCCCAGCAAGGGCGCAGCGCGGCGAACAATATTGGCAAAAACCGGTGCCGCATTCCAACCGGCATTGAAATAGCCATGCGTCTCTTTTGTGCCCTTTGGCTCATCCAGCATGACCAGCATGGCATAGCGCGGCGCGGCTTCAGGAAACGCGCCAAGGAAAGAAGCAAATAGGCGTTCTTTATCATAACCGCCGACAATCGGCTTTTCGGCCGAGCCGGTTTTACCGAGCACTTGATAGCCCGGCACATCGGCCTTGCTGCCTGTGCCGCTGGCCACCACGGCGCGCATCATACGGCGCAATTGGCGACTTGTTTCGGCCGCGATAACCCGCTCGCCGACCGGCAATCCGACCTTTTGCAAGCTTGGCTGATACAGCACACCGCCATTGACCATGGCCGCACCGGCCATCACTGCATGCAGCGGCGATACGGCAATACCATGACCGTAAGATGAGGTGATGCGCTCAATTTCTTTCCAGCGCGGAATACGTGGCATGGCGCGCTCGGGCAGTTCAAACTGCATCTCATCGACAAAACCGAGTTTTTGCAGGAAGCCGAAATGCGCGTCATCGGAGACGCGCAGCGCCAATTGGGCCGAGCCGATATTGGAGGAATGAATGACAATCTCATCAACCGTCAAAGGCCGATCGACCGGGTGGCTATCCTTAATCTCAAAGCGGCCGACCTTGACCGGCAGGCTGGTATCGAAAGTTTCGGTCTCTGTTACCAGCCCACTATCCAGCACCATGGCGGCGGTGAAGACTTTGAAAATCGAGCCGAGCTCATATGTGCCGTAAGTCATACGGTTGAAATGTGCAGCTTGACCGTTTTTCATCGGCGCATTGGCGTCAAAATCAGGCAATGAGACCAGCGCAATAATCTCGCCACTATGCACATCGACCATGACGGCACCGCCGCCAAGTGCTTGAAATTTTTCCATCGCCGCCAAAAGCTCGTCGCGCACCACATGCTGCACCCGCACATCAAGGCTCGTAACGAATTGCGGCTCGGCCAGATCGTCTTGCATTAATTGGTCAATATGCCGCTCCAGCCCGGCCAGACCGCGCCGGTCTGAACTGGTGAAGCCAACCGCATGGCTGACCACATCGCCCATGGGATAGACGCGGCTGCTATCGGGCGTCAGCTTTAACGCCGGATTACCGAAGGCCAGCACGGCTTGCTTTTGCGCCGGGGTAAGGTTTTGCAGCAGCGTCACATAGGGACGTTTACCGTTCAGCAAACGCGCCACGCGCGCCTCATTCAGCTCCGGCAAAACGGCTTTAAGCTGTTTGGCCAGCGCCGTGCCATTATCGATTTTAGCGGCATCGGCACCCAGCGTCGTGGTTGTGATTTGCGTCGCCAACACCACGCCATTTCGGTCTGTGATAATCGGCCTTGCAGCCTCTTCAGCCGCCTTGCTGCCGGCCACCCATGCGGGGGCGGCTTGCAGCACGGTTAATTGCGCCAACCGACCGGCCAACACGGTAAAAACCACGGCGAAACAAATCAATGCCAGACGCAGACGACCGCGCGTCGCTTCGACCGCATGATGCGATAAATCGCCCGGGCGGCGGCCCAGCATCCCGCCCAAGGGCACCGCCCAATCAATACCGGCGCGCACAATCGGAAGCTTAGCGCGGCTCATCGGCACCCCCTTTGAGTTGCAGGGTGATGGGAATGGTTTTGGTTCCGACCGGACGCAAATCCAGCACTTGCGATGGGCTTAACTGCCCGAGATCGAGATAGTCGCGGGCCAAATCTTGCAGGCGGCGCGGGTCGTTCAGACTGCTCCATTCGGCGCGTAATGTGCGTTGGCGGTTTTCCTCCAGCACAATGCTGCGCTCGATTTTGCGCAAAGCCCGTGCCTCGCCCTCAGCCGAATAGCGAATATGATACAGCGCCGCAATCATACAGACCAGCGCCATGAAAAAGCCCATATTGATCCATTTAACCATGCGCACCCCCGGCTAGCGGCGCGCGCTTCGGCATTAAATCGGCACTTGGCGCAAAAGCCGGCGCATCGGTGCGGATGGCGACCCGCAGACGCGCCGAGCGGGCGCGTGGATTGGCATCCACCTCCTCGGCGCGAGCTTTCAGCGACCGCATGGGCGGCTCGGTAAAACTCGGCGCCGGCATGGCAATATCGGGCTGGTGGCGCGAGGGCCGTCCGGCCCGACCGGTACGCGGTGCAAGAAATTTCTTCACCATGCGGTCTTCCAAAGAATGGAATGTGACAATCGCCAGACGCCCGCCGGGTTTCAGCATTTTTTCCGCCGCCTGCAAACCGCGCAGCAATTCGCCCAGCTCATCGTTCAAATAAATACGCAAAGCCTGAAATGTGCGCGTCGCCGGATGGGCCTTGCCGAAACGCGGCCCACCCAAAACCGAACACACCACATCAACCAAATCGCTTGTGCGGGCCAGCGGCGCCGTTTCGCGCTTGGCGATAATCGCTTTGGCAATAGCGCGGGCGCGTTTTTCTTCGCCATAAACGGCGATAATATCGCTCAATAAATCGGCCTCAGCATGATTCAGCACACGCGCTGCGCTGTCACCGGTTTGGCTCATTCGCATATCGAGCGGCCCGTCGCGCATGAAAGAAAAGCCACGTTCAGCCTCATCCAATTGCATGGATGAAACACCGAGATCGAGCGTAATGCCATCGACACCGTCAAACCCGGCTTGCGGCAGGCCGCTATCCATATCGCCGAAACAGCCCGGCAAATAATGTAGCCGGTCGCCATAATCGGCAACCAGTGCATCGGCGTGTTTCTTTGTGTCGGGGTCACGGTCAATCGCCACCACGGCGCAATCAGCCGCTTCAAGTATAGCCCGCGAATACCCGCCTGCGCCGAATGTGCCATCGACATGCACCTCGCCGGCTTGCGGG
The DNA here is from genome assembly GCA_965658615.1 of Alphaproteobacteria bacterium. Lineage (GTDB taxonomy): Bacteria > Pseudomonadota > Alphaproteobacteria > RS24 > RS24 > UBA8337. Next base: position 7,549 of record CBFHSX010000029.1, read on the forward strand.
GCCAAAGCCGCCACAACCTCATCCAACAATACCGAAATATGGGGAGCCGAAACCGGGGGCACGCCGTCAGCCTGCCTATTGGACACGTTACCCCCGCTACTCATCGCTTATCCTCGCCCGGTGGGGCCGATAAGGATCGCAACAATCCGCGCTGTTGCAAAGCCATGGCGCGCGCCTTGGCTCGGAAATCGGCATAGCTTTGCGGGTTCCAAATTTGGAATTTTCCGCCCAGCCCGACAAAACACAGATCTTTTTCGATACCGGCATGCGCCAAAAGCGTGGCCGGAAGGGAAACGCGACCATCGGCATCGAAAGTGAGATGGTGACTGTCGGCAAATAGCGAAGCGGCCAGCGCATCGCGTTCTTCGGTAAACAGGTCGAGCCGGTCCACCATAGTGCCAATATCATTCATCAGGGATTGCCCGCCGCCCTCAATGGCACCCTCGGTAAAGGAGGGATAAACGAAAATGCCATGCGGAGCGGTAACATCGCCATTTTGTGAGGCACCATTTTGTAAAATGATGGCGGAACGGAAGACAGACGGCACCGAGACGCGACCTTTGGCGTCTATTTTGCTCGTCACAGTGGACATGAACATGGTCATGCCGGCTTCCCTCCACAATTTGCGGGCGACCCGTCGGCCACGCGCACCCAAATCCTCATAAAGTGGGATAGTTTGGGATACCATGGGATAACATGGGTGTCAACGGGATAATCCGGTAGAAATTGGACATAAACGGGCAGATATGGGCAACAGCCAACGGCGCGACCACCAGATATTGCGATTTTTGGTGTGAGGGGGCGACGGCCGACGTCGCTCGCTTCGCTCTCTGTGCTGGCGCTAGGCGCACCGGGCTTGCCCGCAGGGCAAGCGGGTGCTTTTAGCGCCAGAGGGTCTGTAAGCCGGGTTTTGTACACATTTCCGAAGAAATGGCGGTGACCATTCATCTGGGATGCCCGTTACCGAACACCTCGTGCTACCTACCCGGGCGACGATCCGGAAACAGATCATATGCCGCCCCTATTTGGTATTGCTCCCGGCGGGGTTTACCCTGCCACTGCCGTTACCGGCAGCGCGGTGCGCTCTTACCGCACCCTTTCACCCTTACCTCAAATGAGGCGGTTTACTTTCTGTGGCACTTTCCCTAGAGTCGCCTCTGCCGGACGTTATCCGGCGCCGTGTTTCCGTGGAGCCCGGACTTTCCTCCCGCATTGCTGCGCGCGATCACCCGACCCTCTGGCCGATTTCTGGCTTACGCCTGAAACAGCCAACGGTCAAGAGGCGCGCGCCGTCTATTTCAGTGTCAAGGCGGCGCGGCAATAGGCAAAGGCGAGGCTTTGCGTCTCGGCATCGGCCACACCGTCTATTTTAGCGGGCCGGAAATGGCGTTGAAAGGCGGTAATAATGGCGGCGGTTTGTGCGCCATAATGGCCATCCGCCGTGATCTGATAGCCGAATGCGGCGAGTGCTTTTTGCAACGGTTCGACGGCTTTGTCGCGGCTGCCTTCCTCTAGCGGCGCGACCGCTTCAATTTTCACATTGTCCAACCAAAGACCGAAACCGGCTTGGTGCAAAGCGGCCCAGTCAAACGCCTCGCCCGGGTCAATTTTGCGGCCCGGCGCAATATCGCTATGGCCGAGCACATTTTCTTTGGCGATGGCGTGGCGTGTTGTCAACGTGGCCAGCAAGTCGTAGAGCGCCAGCATTTGCGCTTCGGGAAACGCCGCCATGGTGCCGTCTGCCGCATGGCCGGCATGGTCCAACTCAATGCCCAGCGAGGCCGAGTTCATATCCGCCTCCCCGGCCCAATAAGATAGACCGGCATGCCAAGCGCGGCGGTCATCATCGACCAATTGCACAATAGCGCCATGGCGGTGAATAAAATAATGCGCCGAAACTTTGGCCTGCGGGTCGCATAGCCGGTCGAGCGCGGCTTGCGGCGCGGCCATATCGGTATAATGCAGAATAATATGCGTCAGCGCGCAAGCACGCTCATCATGGTTGGGGGACGGTATATGCGTGACGGGCAACATCACAGCACCGTTCCGGCGGGCGCGACCTCGCGCTTTCTGAGGCCGATAATCAAAACGCCCAACAGCGTGACCGTGCCGCCGATCCAAAAACGGATGCCCAACGTGTCGCCCCAAAAAATGACGCCGGAGAGAATACCGAAAATCGGCGCCATCAGCGTCAGCGGTGCGGTGACGGAAACATCATAGCGTTGCAGCAAATAATACATGCCGGCATGGCCAATCAGACTGGCGCCGATCGCGGTATATATCACCCCACCCCAGGCCATCCAACCGGCCCCGGTCAGCGCCGCCACATGCCCGTCCTCAAACACTAAAGAGACGGCAAATAAGGGCGGCCAGCTCATAATCGCAATCCAAGCCTGCATTTGATAAACGCCCGTATCTTTAATGCGCTTCATGATAATCGTACCGATCGAGCCGATAAAAGCTGCACCAATTACCATAAACAGCCCCAGACGCTCGCCGATGATGGACGGGTCAAAGCTGATAATCACCACACCGCCAAACGACATCGCAATACCGAGCCAACGTCGCCAACCGACTTGTTCATTCAAAAAGATGATCGACATAATCGTGCTGATCGGCACGTTGAGCTGAGCTGCCACGGCGATTGATGAGACATTATTGGCAACCGACATGCCGCCGTAAAACAGGGCAAAATGCGCCGACCCCATCGTGATGGAAATCAGTATCATTTCGGTCATGCGACCGTGTACGATTTGCAAAAACGGGAATAATAGAAGCGTCAGCAGCGCATAGCGCAGGCCGCTAAACAGCATGGGCGGAAACTCTTCAACCCCCGCCTTACCGGCGACAAAGGTGAAGCCCCAGACCAAGCAAATAATGAACATGAGAAAAAGATGTCGCGGCGCCATGAATCGCATGTAGCATGGCCACCGTTACAAAGCCACAAAAGATAGGGATGGCCATGCCTGCACTGCTTTTCGATCTCGACGGGACACTTGCCGATACCAAGCCCGACTTACACGCGGCGATGAATTATGTGCTCGAAAAAAACGGTCTGAAAGCGGTACCCGACACGGCCATTACCAATATGATCGGCGGAGGGGCGCGGGTTATCCTGCAACGCGGATTGGCCGAAAACGGCGTCAGCTGGGATGACGCCAAGCTGAATAACGCAACCGAAGAATTTGTGCTCTGGTATGACCAAAACATTGACGCCAATACACGCATTTACCCCAATCTGATGCCGGTGCTGGACGCGGCCAAAGCCGCCAATATCCCGATGGCCGTGGTGACCAATAAGCGCGAGGGCTTATCGGCCAAGCTGCTGTTTCGCCTCGGCTTGCACAGCTATTTCGACGCTTTGGTCGGTGGCGACACGCTGCCCAAAAGAAAGCCCGACCCGGATACGATTGACGAAGCCCTGCGCCGCCTTGCTTGCGCACCCGAAGACGCGATAATGGTCGGTGATAGCGAGGCCGATACGGGCGGTGCCATGGCCGCCGGTGTGGCCAGCATTTGCGTCACCTTTGGCTATCGCCGCGTCAGCCTTGATGAATTAAACGCCGATGCGCTAATCGATGATTACGCTGAATTTGCGGCCGCCGCGCAGCGCTTGAAACCGGGTCTGTTTGACGCGCTTTAAAACAGGAGGCGGACCGAAATACCGCCGCCATGCGTTTCACTATCATCGCCAAACTGGCCGCGATAATTGAACTCAACGGCAAAATAATCATTGTGCGCGGCAATACCGAAACCGATCTCGGCTTGGTCGTCCAGCGCATCCGGGCCGGTCAGGGCGAAACCGTCGCCGCTGCCGTCGGCAAAATTCGCCGCCGCCGAATAAGGCGTGTAGTCCTGCACCGTGCGATAGCCAAGATAATAGTTCGGCTCCCAAACAACCTCAGACGGCGACCCGCCGCCGCTGCGCATACCGCCGCGCAGGCCGATATAATTACTGCTGATTTCCGATTCCGCATCGCCCAAGCGCATGGCCAATTCAGGGTCATTGGCTGCCAGGCTCTGCTCGCTATAGCCGTCTTGCTCAAGCGAGAAATAATCCATACCGGCTTCCAGACGCAGCAAGTGACGCATATCGAGGATCGGATAAGCCAGACGCGCCGAAGCCGAGATCGAGCTGCCATCCCAACCGGCAATCAGACGGTCGGCGGCAATGCCGAAGCTGATATCGCGGCGGCTGTCAAAAGTTACATCACCGGCGGCAGCGCTCACTTCATAGCGCAACGGGCCGATACGGTCAGACAGATAAGCGCCGAGCGCAAAGCTCTCGGCTTTTACCTCATTGGTGCTCGCCGATTTTTCATTGACCGAGGTGAAGCTCATGCGGATAAAGCCGCCAATCGCATCAATCGGCCCGGCCGGCAGGTCAAAGCCGGCGGCGAGACCGAGGCTGGTGCCGCTCAATGTCGCCAGATCAGTGCTGGCATCCTGCTTGCGGAAATCGCCGAATTGTTGAATCCAACCATCGCCGCCGCGACGGCCACCGGCATTGACGATTTGCAGATGCTGGCTCACCGCGCCGGTCGCCGATTGTGACAGGCTGGCCAATTGCTTGACAGTGCCGTCACCATAATGCGGCAGCAATTGCGCATAGGCATCGGTGAAATCATCCGCTTCCGTCAATGACGTCAGACTGCGCTCCAATGTCGGGCGGCCTGTGAAATGCGTCAAAACCGTATCGAGACTGCGCGCCTGCGTGGCATTCAGCCCCAGCGTATCGCTGTCTTTCAGTGAGAAATCAGCCACGAGCCGGTCGTTTGACTGGCTCTCATCAATCGCCAGCGTGACATCATAAATAAACGGATAAGCCTCATCCTCGGGCGCGCGGTCATTAAGTCCGGCGCTATAGGCGCTCAAATCATTACCCGCCTCGAGAAGCACAATTGCGCGATCGCTCGGCACCAGACTTGAAATATCCAATGACAGGGTCGCGTCATCACCCATGGTGAAATTGGTGACATCGAGGATTGACTGCGCTTCGGGCAGCATAGTCGGGTCGACGGTAAAACGAAGTTCGGCATTTTCGCTGAGCGTCAGATTATTGATTGCCAGACCCTGCGCTTCCTCGCCCGCATCCAAATCATCGCCATCGCCGTTCAGGTCAACACCTTCCTGACCGTCAAAATGCAATAGCGTTTTTTCGCCGGTGACCGCGGTTTGCCCGCCTGCGATAATGTCCAGCGTGCCGCTCGATTTTACAATACGCCCGCGATAGCCGGTGGACGGGGCTGTGTAATCATTCAGCGTGTCATCGACATCATCATTGGCGTCATCATCTTCTGCATTGGCGTCATCCTGCAATGTGTTGCCCAGCACGAGACTATCCGCGCCGGCACCGAAATCGATTTTGCCGCCCATCACACCGGCGGTCATGGTAAAGCGGTTGTCGCCATCGCCGAACAGCACATCGCCGACAATAATCGGCGCATTAATGTCGCGCGTATCAATAACGCCATCGGCAATGTTAATATCATTGCCGTCATCATCCTGGCCGATATCGCCAATGCGATCGATATCTGCGTCGCCGCCGCCGCGATATGGATTGCTCGCACTATTTGCCGCGTCCGTATCGACCAACGCGTCCTCGCCGCGCATGCGCTGCGTCAGATTGAAATTGCCGGTAACCGCTGACAGGTCGAGGGCCACCGCATTGAGGCCGTTAACTGCCTCGTAAACAATATCGCCATCATCATTGGTCTCACCGGAATCTTGGCGATGGACGGAGCTGGCCGATACATTGCCGGCATTGGTAAAGCCCGGCGTGCCGGTGACATTATAGCTGACACCGCTGCCGATTTTGATACCGATTGCCGAACGCGCAGCCGCCGTCATGCCCTCATAAGATTTTTCATGCGTCGACAGGCTGGCCCTCACATTCCCCTCATTGAGAAAGATGCTGCCATCGCCGCGCTGGCCATCAGTCAACTCAATGTCGCGCAAATCCACCGCAATCGCATTGCTGTTATTGGCGGTGGCCGAAATTGTGCCGCTATTGTAAATGCCGCCATGAAGGGTCGCGCTGCCGCCATTATCATCAACCAGCAAAGCCGTGGCTTTATTCTCGATTGAGTAGGTGCCGCTTTTCACCGCATCGTAAAGCGTATCGGCTTCGATACCGCCGCGATTCATCAGCCCGTGCGAATAGAAAAATTCTTTTGTGCTGTTGTAGATATTGGCGGCATCATCGGTGCTGTCCGCCGTATCGTCGTCGTCATCATCTGTGGTGTCGAGAAAGGTCTCGCGCGTTGCACCCGCCGCCGTGCCGAGGCTGGCAGTGATTTTCAACGCCGCTTCATTATCCGCCTCGCCATAGGAGGTGACGCGACCACGCGCGCGGTTTTCATCATAATGATACGGGTCGGTTTTCAGCGCCGTCACATTATCATTGCCCGTATCGTCATCCGTGCGCGCGTCGCGAATTGCTTGCAATGAATCGTTTTCATCGCGGCTCAGCACCGTATTGACCTGGCCATTGATAATCACGCCCTGCGCGATCGCCGCCCCAATGTCGAGCGCCGAACCGCTGCGACGGCGCTCCTGCGGGTTGGCGGCCTGTCGTGTGGCGTCAAATTCGTTTGTGTCGTCCGTGTCCTCGCCGCCGCGCTGCGGGCCACCTATGGTGTTTTGCGGAATGGTCGAGTAGCCGGTCGCATTGACCAGCCCCTCGATCAGCAGGGCGCCGGAAATGCCCGCATTAATGTCAATCGCCGAACCGCCCTCGCCGCGCACATCAATATCGCCGCGCTGGCGATAGGTGCCTGCAATCGTATCGTTAATCTGCACACCCAGCGCATTATCGCCGAAGATATTCATCGCCGTCGACAGGTCGAGATTATCGCCCAGCGCCGCATCAATGCGCACACCGGCGACATCGCCGCGGCTTGCCGCATTGCCCTCGACGACGATCAGCGAGTCGTCCTCACCGATAAACGCGGCCGCAATCGTGTTGTTAATCCACACACCGATGCGCGTATTATCGCCGTCAAGAGCATGCGAGCCTTCAATAATGAAATCTTCATCCGCATCATTGTCGTAAAAGCCGTCACCATCATCATCGACGGTCGGCCCCAGCAACTCAAAAATGCGGATTTGCGCGCCGTTTTCGAGGCGCAGTGTATTGGTACCGGTCAGCGCCGTATCGAGCTTGATGCCAATGCCGCTATCGAGGTCAAAAACCGTCGCATCATCATCAACGCTGCTGCGGTCGCGCACAGTGATGACGCCGTCAATCGTGACATTCTCATCCGTATCGATACGCAGTGCCGCGTCCTGATTGCCGGGCGTGCCGCCAATGGTGATAGACCCTATATCGCTATCCGAGCCTGACGTCGCGGCAGATGCCGTGACCTCACCATCAGCTTCCAGACCGCTCAGGTCAAAAGCTATGGCGGCACCCAAAGACAGCCAACCGGTTACGGGCAGCACAAAGGCCGTCGTCAATAAGCGGGTTTTGAGACTCACGCTTCCCTCATCTCCGCCTTAAAGCGGCTCTTCTTAGCTTGCGTCCGCCGGATCCAGCGTATCGCGCAATTCGCGTTTGAGAAATTTGCCGCTGGCATTGCGCGGCAGCTTCTCGGTTCGCAGCCAGATATAACGCGGAATCTTGAAATTTGCCAATAGTTCCGAACAATGTTCGCGAATTTCATCGGCTGTCACGCTCATGCCTTCGGCCACCACAATGGCAATACCGACTTCTTCGCCCAGACGCTCATCCTCCACACCAAATACGGTGCATTCGGCCACGGCGTCGTGCTTGAAGACGGCGCTTTCCACTTCGGCGCAGTAAATATTCTCGCCACCGCGCAGCACCATATCTTTGGCGCGATCGACGATAAAGACAAAGCCGTCATCATCAATGCGGGCAATATCGCCGGTGCGCAGCCAGCCGCCCTGAATGCTCTCCGCCGTCGCTTCCTCGCGATTGAGATAGCCTTTAATGACATTGCCGCCTTTGACGCATAGCTCGCCGACCTCGCCCTGCGGCAGGTCATTGCCGTCTGCGTCAATGACTTTGCCGTCCATGGTCGGCACAAGCGGGCCGCAGCTTTCCGGCTTATCGAGGAAGAAAGCGCCAACAACAGCGGTGATGAGGCCGCATGTCTCGGTCATGCCATAGCCGGTATTGGCTTGGCCGTTTTCAAGCGCTTTGTCGATTTTACCGACCAAATCGGGCTGCAATTGCGCCCCGCCGCCGCCCAAAGTGACCAGCGAAGAAGTGTCATATTTGTCGAAATCCGGGTGCATGATAATCTCACGCGCCATCACCGGCACGCCCGACAGATTGGTGACCTTATGTTTGTCGACAATCTTCAGTGCCTCACCGGCATCCCATTTATACATGAAAATCAACGTGCCACCGGCCAATGTGCAGGGCTGCGATACGCAATTATTCGCTGTCACATGAAAAAGCGGTGTGGTGACCAGCATGGTCGGGGCCGGGCCTTCACCCGGGGCCGGCAGCTCATCCACCGTGCCATTGGCCATGGCTTCGGCCATATTCGACGCGCCGGTCATAAAGGCCACATTCATCAGATTGAGCACGCAGCCGCGCTGTGTCAGCTGCGCGCCTTTCGGACGACCCGTTGTGCCGGACGTATAGAAAATGCAAGCATCCTCATCGCCATCGATTGTCGCTTCCGGCATTTCGCCGCCATGACCTTTCAGCTCGGCATAATCGATAACGCCGTCCATCGGCTCGGGCAGACGCAGGCCAATCATCTTCATATCGGGGAATTGGTCGCGCACCGGCAGGACATTTTTCAGCCGCTCAATATCGCCGATAAAGGCTTTCGGCGCGCTGTCCTCGAGGCCGTATTGCATCTCATCAGTCACCCACCACGCATTCATGCCGACAACCGTGATGCCGACCGAGGTCAACGCCCAATAACACAGCATCCATTCGGGATAATTACGGAAGGCCAAAGCCACGCGGTCGCCTTGCTTAATGCCATTGGCATACATCCAAGCCGCAATAGAAGCTGTTTCGGCATAGGCTTGTTGATAGGTCCAGCTTTCATCTTCATAAATCAGATAGGTTTTATCGGCATGCCCCATGGCTGAGAGCGCCCAAATATCGCGCAAAGAAGACGGCGCATTGGTGAATGTTTTGAGTGTCTCGCCGCGAACGTTAATCTCGCCCAGCGCAAACATGCTGTCCGGCGCGGTCATGGCGGCGCGCGCCTGTTGCAATTCCTGGTACATATGTCTCTCCCTTAATAGCTGAAGCGTGTCTCCCCCACGCCGATTTTTCAAAGATATTAGACAGATGCAAAATAGCGGCAAGTTCTTTCTCGCCGCCTGCGACAGTTTATGCCGGTAAATGCATCTGGCCTTCGAAATCGCAATTGGCTAAGCTTTCTCCATGAATGATTTTGCCCTTAACGCGCTGGACCAATCGGCGATTACAACCGATGGCACACCGGCGCAGGCCGTGGCCGAAACCGTCGCGCTGGCGCGTCATCTCGACACGCTGGGCTATAAGCGGTTTTGGCTGGCTGAACACCATAATACCTCGGCCTTTGCCGGCGCGGCGCCGGAGATTCTCATCGGCCATATTGCAGCGCAAACCAAGCATATTTCGGTCGGCTCGGGCGGCATCATGCTGCCGCATTACAGCCCGCTGAAAGTGGCTGAACAATTTCGCATGCTGGCGGCGCTGGCCCCGGGGCGGATTGATTTGGGTCTGGGCCGCGCGCCGGGTGGCGACCAACGCACAGCCGCGGCTTTGCAACCGGGCCCGAAAGCCTGGCCGCCGGAGGTGTTTCCGCAGCAATTGGAAATGCTCATACAGTTTCTTGAAGACGCCAATGGTTTGAGCGGGGCGGATGGCGGGTTTCCCGACGCACACCCCTATCAGGGGCTGCACGCACAACCCATGGGCGGCGAGCAGGTGCCGCTTTGGATGCTTGGCTCGGGCGGCGATGGTGCCTATCACGCGGCGCAATTCGGCTTGCCTTATGTTTACGCGCATTTCATCAATCCCGACAATCTCGACACGGCGCTGAAAGCCTATCGTGACAATTTCAAGGCGACACGCCAAGGCAGCACGCCGAAAGCCGCGCTCGCCATCTCGCTACTGGTTGCCGAGAGCGATGAGGAAGCGGCTTTTTATGCCCGCCCGCGCAATATTTGGGCGAGCCAGCTTATGCAAAACAAAGCCGGACGTTTCCCGACCCTGCAAGAGGCGCAGGATTTCCAACCGACGCCCCAAGATGCGGCCCTTTTGGAGATGATCGAAGCGCGTAGCCTGACCGGCACGGTCGACAAGGTCGCGAGCGGGCTGGAGGCTCTGGTCAAGGCGCATCAGATTGACGAGGTTTTTGCGCTGACGCTAATCCCCGATTTGGCGGCGCGCAAAACTTCTTACGCCCTGCTGGGCGAGGCTTTCGGCCTGAGCACGCCAAGCGCCGCCGCCGCGCAATAAATGACGCCATAAAACACCCACAGTCAGGCAGTTTGTCGCGCTTGACCACAGCCGCGCCATCATGCACAAAAGGGCAGAATTTTTATCCATTGGAGGACTGAATTATGAGTTTGGATTTTACCGATCGCGTCGTCATCGTAACCGGTGCCGGGGGCGGCTTGGGCCGCAGCCACGCGCTTGACTTTGCCCGCCGTGGCGCAAAAGTCGTCGTCAATGATCTAGGCGGCAGCATGGATGGCTCGGGCGGTTCGTCGGAAGCGGCAGACGCCGTTGTTGCCGAGATTAAAGCAGCAGGTGGCGAAGCCATCGCCAATGGCTCCAGCGTCACTGATGATGCCGGCGTTGAAAACATGATCAAACAAACCATGGACGCCTATGGCCGCATTGACGTGCTGGTCAATAATGCCGGTGTGCTGCGCGATAAAAGCTTCGCCAAAATGGAAGTCGGCGACTTTACCTTTGTTGTCGATGTGCACCTGTTCGGCACAATGAAGCCGACCAAAGCCGTATGGCCGATTATGAAAGAACAAGGCTATGGCCGCATCATGGTCACCTCTTCTTCTTCGGGCCTGTATGGCAATTTCGGCCAGTCAAATTATGGCGCTGCCAAGCTGGGCGTTGTCGGTTTTATGAACACGCTGAAGCTGGAAGGTCAAAAAGACAATATCCATGTTAATGCGCTGGCCCCGGTGGCTTGGACGCGGATGACGGAAAACATCATGCCGAAAGAAGTCGAAGGCATGCTGACGGCTGAACGCGTAACCCCCGCCGTTGTGTTTATGTGCTCGGAAGAAGCCCCGACCGGCAAAATCATTTGCGCCGGTGCCGGTGCCTATACGGCGGCAGCAATTGTCGAAACCCGCGGCATGTATTTGGGTGAAAACCCGACCGCCGAAGATATCGCCGCCAATTGGGACACGATTTCGAAAATCGACGATGACGCCAAAGCCCTGTTCCAGGGCGGCGAGCAAACCGGTCGTATGTTTGAGCTGATTCAAGCAGCCAGCGAACAGTAATGAGATGGGGCGCGCCCTTGGGTGCGCCCTTCTTTTCCTATGCGCCAAATTCTGACATCAACCCTGCTTATGTATGGCCTTTGGCTGTTACTGTCGGGCCATTATACCGGCCTGCTACTGACGCTTGGCCTATTGAGCGCGCTCGGCGTATCGCTGATCGGCCATCGCATGGGGGTGCTCGACCGCGAAGGTCTGCCGATGGATATTTTTATCCGTCTGCCGAAAGTCGCGCTTTGGCTGATTTGGGAAATCCTGAAATCCAATTGGGGTGTGGTGAAGGTTATCATCAAGCCGTCTACCGCCGCGCCTCAAATGGTCACCGTCAAGGCCAGCCAAAAAAGCGCTGCCGGTCTGGTGACCCTCGCCAATTTTATCACACTGACGCCCGGCACTGTGTCGGTCGATGTCAGTGAAGAAGACAATAGCGTTCTTGTGCACGGGCTGACGGCGGATTTCGCCGAAGGCTGTCTCGACCCGGGGATGGACCAACGCGTTTCCGGTCTGGAGGCGACAGACGCATGAGTATTTTTGCCATTACATTGGTCGCGCTCGGCATTGGTTTTGCCATGGCAATTACGCGCGCCGTTTTGGGGCCGACCTCTTTTGACCGCGTGCTGGCCGTCAATACGGCCGGCACGCTGATTGTGTTGGCCATTTCGGTCTATGGCTATTTTGATGGCCGCCCTGAATTTCTCGACATTGCGCTGCTTTATGCGCTGATCAATTTCATCGGCACCATCGCCATTTTGAAATTCTTCCGCTTTGGCAGCCTTGGCGACCACCCGCCCTATGATGAGGACCCGTCATGAGTGGGCTGGCGCAAATCGCCGAGATACTCGGCATTGCCTGTCTGGCTGTCGGCAGCCTCGGCGTCGTGCTGGGCGCGCTCGGGCTTGTACGTCTTGGCGATGTCTATCAGCGCATGCATGGTGCAGGCATTGTCGATACGGGCGGTGCCGGGCTTATTCTTTTGGGGCTTTTGCTTTTGGCCCCGCATTGGACGGTCGCCGTGCGGCTTATCCTTATCGGCTTTATTTTGGTGATGACCGGCCCGACCGCCACCCATGCGATTGCCCGCATGGCGCGCGTATCCGGCATTGAGCCGCAGCTTGGCGACAAAAAGGAGGACAAATAATGTCCGGCTTTATCGTCAATGCAGCGCTGATTTCGGTTCTCATGCTGATCGCCATTTTAGCACTGCGTATGCACCGCCTGTTCGGCATGGTGATGTTGTCGGGCGCTTTCTCGCTGGTCGCGGCGGCGCAATTTGTCGTGCTCGATGCGGTCGATGTGGCTTTTACCGAAGCGGCAGTCGGGGCCGGTATTTCGACGGTTCTGGCGCTTGCCACTTTGGCGCTGGTACCGAAACAAGAAAAACTGCATGACGTCGCCGTGCTGCCCGCGTTTCTCGCCATCGCAACCGGCGCGCTGCTGTGTATCGCCGTAGCTGACCTGCCGCGCTTTGGTGATGCGAACGCGCCGATTCACAATCACGTTGCGCCGGAATTTATCACCGGAAGCGCGACCGATATTGGCGTGCCGAATGTCGTAACCTCCGTATTGGCCAGCTATCGCGGCTATGACACTTTGGGCGAAGTCGTTGTTGTGTTCACCGCCGCCATCGCCGTGCTGCTTATTATTGGCGGCTATACGCGAACGCAACGACGAAAAGGCGCGCCGGAGGGGGATGATCATGCATAATGATGTCGTCCTGCGCGTTGTTGCCAAAGTGATGATACCGGCCATCATGCTGTTTGCGCTTTATGTGCAGTTTCACGGCGATTACGGCCCCGGTGGCGGTTTTCAGGCCGGGGTAATTTTCGCTTCTGCCTTTGTTCTGAACGCGATTATTTTCGGCCTCAATCGCGGCCGCCACGTCTGGCCGGCGCATTACAATCTCATCGGCTTCTGCCTTGGCGTGCTGCTTTATGGCGGCACCGGCGTGGTCTCCATGCTACTGGGCGGCAATTTCCTTGATTATGACGTACTGTCATCCGACCCTGTGGCCGGCCAGCATCTCGGCATTCTGCTCATCGAATTTGGCGTCGGCCTGACGGTTGCGGCTGTTATGGTGTCGCTGTTTTTCACCTTTGCCGGTCGCGCCGCGCATTTGCGTCTGCTGTCGAAAACCGAAGCGCATGAGCGGTATTTGGTCGAAAATGGGGAGGATGAGAAATGAGCCTCCTGCTGACCCATTGGAATTTCTTTATCGTAATCGGCCTGATGATGATCGGCTTTTACGCCGTTATTGCGCGCGGCAATATGGTCAAGAAAATGGTCGGGCTGAACATTTTTCAGACCTCGGTTTTCATGCTGTATATCTCTATGGGCAAAGTAGCTGACGGCACGGCGCCAATCCTGACCGGCGACCCACAAACGGTTTACTCCAACCCGCTGCCGCATGTTCTTATCCTGACCGCCATTGTAGTCGGTGTTGCCACCACGGCGGTCGGCTATGCGCTGATTATCCGTATTCAAGAGAGCTTCGGCACGATTGAAGATGACGATATTATCGCCCTGCTGGATGATGAGGAGGATGCCGCATGATGCAGCACTTGCCGATATTGCAAGTCGTACTGCCTATGCTGGCCGCGCCTTTGGCCGCCATGCTGCGGGGTCGTGATTTGGCGTGGGGCTTAAGCTTTTTAGTCACAGGCGCGGCCTTCCTCATCTCGCTGGCGCTGTTTTCAGAGCAACGCGCCGCCGGTGTGACACTGGTCTATGAGCTGGGCGGCTGGCCTGCCCCGCTGGGCATTGTTTATGTTATCGATGCGGCCAGCGCGCTGGTGCTGCCGGTCATTACCGGTCTGGCTTTTGTTGCCACAATTGCCGCGCGTCAGCTTGTTGCCGCCGAAATTGACACACGCGACCACCCGCTATTTTACGCCGCTTG
>CBFHSX010000030.1:0-20748 GCA_965658615.1 Alphaproteobacteria bacterium
TGCGGACAAATTTTATTGTGGCGGCCTATGCTTGCATCGCGCGATGGATTGGCTAGTCTCGTATCGGACGCTAGGTCGATTGGGGGCAAAAATGACGGATTGGATGAAAGCGGGAAATACGGCAGTGGTCACCGGCGCGGCCGGCGGTATCGGCTTTGAGACAGCGCGGCGCTTTGTGGCTGCCGGTATGAATGTCGCCATTGCCGATGTGAAGGATAATTTACCCGATGCCCATGCCGCGCTTGTTGCGCTTGCCGGTGACGAGACGCGTATTTTTTCCGCGCATTGCGACGTATCGGATGCAGCCGCGCTCGTAACGCTCAACAAGCAAGTGCTGGAACGTTTTGGCAAAGTGCATTGCCTGATGAATAATGCCGGTATCGCCACGCGCGGCAGCAAGCCATGGCAAGGGCTTGACGGGCTTAATCACATAATGGGCATTAATTTTATGGGCGTGGTGCATGGCTGCCATGCTTTCCTGCCCGACATGCTGGCGCATGGGGAGCCGGGGGCGGTTATCAATACCGGTTCAAAACAGGGCATCACCCGCCCGCCCGGCAATTATGCCTATAATCTATCAAAGGCGGGTGTCGTGGCCTATACGGAGGCGGTGTCGCATGGCTTGGTTAGCGAGCAAAGCCGTTTGAGCGCGCATTTGCTGATACCGGCTTTTGTCTATACGCCGATGATTGAGGCTTTTATTCCGGAAAAACCGGCCTTTGCCGCGACGACGGAGGAAACAGTGGATTATTTCCTCGCCGAATTGGCGACCGGCTCATTCTATATTATCTGTCCCGATGGCGAGACCAATCGGGCGATTGACGAAAAGCGTATTCAGTGGAATGTCGACGATATTATCAAAAACCGCCCGGCCATGTCGCGCTGGCATCCGGATTATGGCGACGCTTTTAAAGCCTTTATGGAGGAATGAGCCATCGCGCGGCCTGTTTTTATTATCATAATGGTTTGCGCCATTTTGTGGTCACCGGCCAGCCGCGCCAATCGCCAGCCTGATTCTGTGGTGATGGCCTGCACGATAGACGGCGTCACGGATAATTTTCGGTTCACGCGTTGGGTGCTTTATAATGATACGGTCGAATGGCTAAACAATCGTGCCGCCGCCAAACGCGCCGGCATAACAGCCGGAGATTTTGCCGGCACAATTATCACCCCCGCTGCCGAAAGCGGGGGTGAAAAGACCATTGTGCTGGATTTTAAAAACCTCAGCGCCACGTTAACTGTCACACATGCAAAAAAAGACGGCCCGCGGTTTGAAACCGAGCCACGCGTGTATAAATGTAAAGACATCACGCCGGGCATTAAGTAAGCCGCCCTGCTTTTCGCAAGTTTGGGCAAGTATAAAAGGAAAGCCGATGAAGGATTTGGATATTGTGGTTTATGGCGCGACCGGTTTTACCGGTCAGCTTTGTGTCGCTTATCTTGACGCGCTGGTGGCCAAGGGCAAAAAATTGCGCTGGGCCATTGCCGGGCGTAATGGCGAAAAGCTCAGTGCCATGAAAGCCGGTCTGGCATCTGAGGCCGAAGTGCTGGTTGCTGATGCCGATAATCTGGCCGGTCTTGAGGCGCTGACGGCGCGCGCCAAAGTGGTGCTGTCGACAGCCGGGCCGTTTCATCGATATGGCTCCAATCTGGTTGCGGCGTGCGTCAAAAATGCGGCGCATTATGTCGATATTACCGGTGAGAATTTTTGGACCAAACAGCTTATCGAAAAACACCATGGTGAAGCAGCGGCCAAGGGTGTGCGCATCATCCCGTCTTGCGGCTTCGATTCCATCCCGTCCGACCTCGGCACATATTTCGCTGTCACCCATACAAGTGGGCCGGTGAGGCGGGTGCAATCATTCCACTCTTATCAGGGTGAGGCATCAGGCGGCACATTGGAGACGATTTTCTCCATGCCCGATTTGAACCTTGGCGATGATTTGACCGATCCGTTTCTGCTCAATCCTGAAGGCAGTGTCAGCCCGCTTATGCGCGCCGGTAGCAAGGATGGCTTCGCGGTTGCAAAGAAACCGGAGATTAACGGTTTTGGCGCGCCGTTTATTATGGCGGCGGCCAATACGCGCGTGGTGCGCCGCTCGGCCGCGCTGCTGGCAGAGCGTCAGCTGCCCTATGGCCCGGATTTCACCTATCACGAATCATCCTTTCATAAAGGGCGCTTTGGCGCATTGAAGGCGCTGTTCGGCCTCGCCGCTATGGGGGTGGTGATCATGACACCTTTGCGCAAGCTGGTGCGCCCGCTGCTGCGCCAACCGGGCGAGGGCCCCGACCAAGCCGCGCGCGATAATGGTTGGTTTGATTGCAAGTTTATTGTCGAAACCGAAGACGGGCAAAAGCAGGTTTTTGCCATATATGGCGAAGGTGACCCCGGCTATAAGGTGACCTCCAAGCTGGTTGCCGAATGTGCCCTGTGCCTGCTGGAAGACGCGGACCGCCTGCCGGGCGGCGCGTCATATGGCGGTATCTTGACTTCGGCGTCAGGGCTGGGCGACCCGCTTATCGCGCGTCTGTCGAAAGCCGGCATTCATTTTGACGGGCCGCTTTAAGGCCTCTGTGCGGCGGTTCACAAAACCATTACCAAATTTTGTGGGCTTAAACAGCTACCTTTCATGCCCCTAGGCTTATCGGTGATGCATGTCATCACATAACTTTTGCGATAGGGGCAGGAGAGAGGAGTAAATTATGTTGCGTGTACTAACTGTTTTTTTGGCGCTTTGCGTGGCGCCGCAAATGGCGAATGCTCAGGCTTTCTGGATCGATTATGGTTGGAAAGTCGAGCCGCAAAACGAAAAGCGTTTTGCTACGACTTTTGCCAAATTTCGGGCAACCGATACGTTTAAGAAATTCAATGGCAAGATTTGGTTCAATGTGAACGTCGCCGACGGGACCGACCCGGCGACCCATTCTTTTGCCACTGTCTATGAGAGTCTTGAGGATTTTGAAAGGCTGAGTGCCGAATTGGCGGTAAGCGAGGATTGGAATAAATTCCGTCGCGGTCTTGCTGCCGCCGGTGAGTTGGTCAACACAGCCTCTTATATGCATGTCAAAGGTTGGGGCGAGCACCCGAAGGATAAATCGGCCTTTATCGGGCAGGTTATCCAAGTCACCAATCCGGTGGGCTATATGGGCGCGCTCACCAAAATGATGGGCGAAAGCTATATGGACGAACTGCCGGGCGCGCTGGATGTTTGGCAAATTCTTGCCGGTGGTCCTCCGGGCGCGACGCATTTGGTGGTGTTCGGCTATGACCGTTTCTCGGAAGGGTCTAATTTCACCAATAAGATGAGCAGCAATCCGCAATTTGTCGGCAGCATGATGGGGCTGGGTAAGTTCCGCACCACGCTGGGCACAGTGTGGACCAGCACGCCGGCCAAATTCGGCCCGTCGCAGCTCTCCGGCCTGCGCTAGCCGCGCGCTACAATAATATTTTGGGCGGCCTTCGGGTCGCCCATTTTGTTTTGCACCCGCGGGTGTTGCCTCACGCACGCCCTTCGGTCTAGGCTTGCTTATCAGGCGGGAGTAAGGCGTATGGATCTTTGGCAGTGGTTTTCTGAAAACGAGAAAATATTGAGCGGCATGGCAGCGGCTTTTGTGATTATCGGCACGCTGGCCACGCTGGGACGCAATTTTCTGCTGCAATTATTCAGCCGCGCCACCGGCGGGTCGCCCCAGCGCTTGTCGCTATCCGATTTGAGCAAGCCCTCGCCGCATCCTATTCGCTTTGCCAATTGCGACGGGGTGAATATCGCCTTCACGACCTTTGGCAAAAAAGCCCCCGATCTGTTGGTTACGCCGGGCATTATTTCCAATCTGCATATTTCGGCAAATCTGCCGCCCTTGAAAAAAACCATGTCGGCGCTGGCGAAATTCAGCCGCGTCATCAATTTCGACAAGCGCGGGCAAGGCCTGTCGGACCCGGTGCCCGAAGTGGCGACATTGAGCGAGCGCGTGCGCGATATTGAAGCCGTGGCCCAAGCAGCCGAGGCTGATAAATTCGTCTTAATGGGCATCTCTGAGGGCGGGCCGATGAGTGTGCAATATGCAGTCGAAAACCCCGATAAGGTCAGCGGGCTTATTTTATTCGGCACCACGGCAAAATTTACTGAAGCGCCCGATTATGCCATTGGCTTGCCCGACCATGCACTCACTGCCATGGGCGATAATTGGGGCAATGCCATGGCTCGCGATGTTCTGTTCCCGAGTATTTCGCGCGCGGAAATCGATGATGAAACCTATAAGGGGTTTGAGAAGCTATTGGCTGATAAGCGGTCTTTGAAACAGATTGTCGAATATATGAAGACGCTCGATGTGCGCGATATTTTGCAGCAGGTCACCTGCCCGACATTGATTATTCATTTCTCCGGCGATTTGGCTGTGCCGTCGCGCATGGGCCGCTATTTGGCCGGCAATATTCCAAATGCGACTTATCTTGAAATCGCCGGTGTCGATCATTGCGATTTGGGCTCGGCCCCTGACGCGGTAAAAACCATTCAGCGCTTTATTGCCGATTGCGCGGCTTGAGGTCATAGTTCTTGACGCCATAGTTCTTGACCGGGGGCAGCTAGGCCTCTACCAAGCCCTATGAAGGAATTCTTATTTGACGGGTGGGGTATCTTGCTGCTGCTGCTGGCGATTTCGCCGCCGCTGCTGGCTTTTCGGTTTTCTTTTTTCTGGAAATTTTTGCGCTGGTTCGCGCGTCAATGGCGCAATACGCGCTAGCGCTTTACGCGCCTCAAAGGCTATGAGGCAAGCGCACCTCTCGATAACCGAAAAGCGCGCTTGCTCAGAATTATTCGGCAGTCAGATTAACGGCTGAATATTTGCCGTTTTGGCCTTGCTGCTTTTCGAAAGACACTTTCATGTCTTCTTTCAGCGTCAGCCCGCTTTCTTGCACGGCTGTGATGTGGACAAAAACGTCATCTTGGCCATCGACGGCGATAAAGCCATAGCCTTTATCGGCGTTAAACCATTTAACGGTTCCTGTAAGCATAGTCTTTTCCTTCGGTGAGCCTCGCTTAAACGTGAAATGTGAACGATAGCAAGAAATTGATAAGGCTCGGCTGGCCTTGGAAGCTCATACGAAGGTCAGTTAATTGCTTAAAAACCACGCACACGCCATAATGTAAAGCCTAGATTGGATAAAATTTCATAGCTTGCCGCGCAATCAGGCTTCGGTTTAGGCTGGCGGCAAGCAGCTCACTTTTTTGCCATAGGAAGTAACATGTCCGAGAAAATTACCTTCGCCAGCGGCCTGCAGATGAAAAACCAATTCATGCTCGCGCCTTTGACAAATATGCAAAGCCATACGGACGGCACGCTGGGCGATGATGAATATCATTGGCTGACCAAAAGGGCGGCGGGCGGTTTTGGCCTGACCATGACGTGCGCCGCTTTTGCCGAAAAAACCGGCAAGGGGTTTGACGGCCAATTGGGCGCCAGTGGCGACGCGCATTTGGACGGGTTGAAGCGCATGGCCGCGGGTATTAAAGCGCATGACAGTCTCGCCTATACGCAAATCGTGCATGGCGGCATGCGCGTGTTTGAAAAATTCACCGGCCAGCAGCCGGTTTGCCCGTCCGACAATGAAGAGACCGGCGCGCGCGCCATGACTTTGGATGAGGTGAAGGCGACGCAGGATGCCTTTATCCAATCGGCGGTCTTATCGCAAAAAGCCGGTTTTGACGGCATGGAAATTCACGGCGCGCATGGCTATTTGCTGTGCCAGTTCCTTTCCGCCGATATTAATAAGCGCGAGGATGAGTATGGCGGTTCATTGGAAAACCGCACCCGCATCATCGACAATATTATTGCCGGGATTAAGCAGAGCTGCGGCGACGGCTTTTCACTGGCCCTGCGTCTGTCGCCGACGCGTTTCGGTATCGATATGGATGAAATCATCGCCTATTACCAACGCTTGTGCCGCGGGGGCGCGTTGGATTTCATCGATATGTCGCTTTGGGATGTGTTTCAACAAGTCGAGGACGGCCCGCATTACGGCAAGCGTCTGATGGATGTGTTTGCCGCTCTGCCGCGCGGTGATACCAAGCTGACCGTGGCCGGTAAGATTATGACCGGCGCGCATGTAAAAGCCGTGCTTGAGGCCGGCATTGATTTTGTCGCGCTGGGCCGTGCCGCTATCCTGCACCATGATTGGCCGCAAAAATACGCCGCTGACCCGGCCTTTCAATCGATCGCCACGCCGGTCTCGCGGGCCCATTTGGCAGAAGAGGGGCTGGGGCCGAAATTCGTCAATTACATGTCGAGTTGGGCCGGTTTTGTCGAGGAAGCCTCGTAAGGTACGGTTATGGTGCCGATTTTGACGCAGTCGGCTCAGCCTGTGCGTCCTGGCCTTCCGGAATGGGCGTGTCGATATCATAGATCTCAACAATGCCCTGATTGCCGTGATTGAGCTCGATATAGCGCTCGCGCAGGCGTTTCATGCGCAGCTTATCCTCATGCCGCAGCGCCGCAAAACCGAAGCCGGTCGTCGCATCGCCCTTGGCCATCGCATCGGGCGGAAGGCTGGACGTAAAATTGCCGACGATTTGCGCCTGCGCGACGCTGCCGGTCAGCACGGTTGCAGCCATGCTCATGCCGCATAGCAAGCGAAGCGTCAAAAGCCGATGGCCGGTTTTTCTTTCCTGCGTCTGCATGTGTTCCCCTTGAAACCGCATTGCGCAGAACGCTAGCAAGCCGAGCAGCGTGTGCCAAACCTTATTCATGCGGCATTTCTGCTTTTGCTCGACCGCGCAATCGGGCTAGGCTCTCTGCCAAGAGGAGATTTCTGTGACCCGCGTTTTAGCTTTTCTCGCCCTTTTTTGGGCCACCCCCGCATCCGCTGCTTCGATTGACGCGCTTATCAATAGTGCGCTGGCACCGCTGACGGATATTTTATCGGCGTTTATTTTCTATACCGTGCCAATGGGTGGGGCCGAGGTGCCTTTGATTGTCGCTTGGTTGGTGGTCGCGGCTTTCTTTTTCACTTTTTATTTGGGCTTTATCAATTTGCGCGGCTTTGCCCATGCCGTCGAGATTGTGCGCGGCGCGCTGCGCAATGACGCGCATCAGGGCGAGATAAGCCATTTTCAGGCGCTGACGGCGGCCATGTCGGGCACAATCGGTATCGGCAATATGGCCGGTGTCGCCATTACCGTATCATTGGGCGGGCCGGGCGCTATATTTTGGCTCATCATCGCCGGTCTGGTCGGGATGACGACGAAATTTGTCGAATGCACGCTGGGCGTCAAATATCGCATCATCAATCCGGATGGCACAGTGTCGGGCGGACCGATGTATTATTTGCGCGATGGGCTGGCCCAAAAAGGCATGCCGCAATTGGGTAAATTTCTCGGCGCGTTTTTCGCATTGGCAATTGTTATCGGCTGCCTTGGCGCCGGCAATATGTTTCAGGCCAATCAGGCCTATGTGCAATTGCTGCAAGTGACCGGCGGCAATGACAGCCCGCTTATCGGCTATGGATGGTTGGTCGGTCTGGTGATGGCGGTGATGGTCGGGCTGATTATTGTCGGCGGCATTAAATCGATCGCCAATATCACGGCCAGACTGGTGCCGTTTATGGTCATAATTTATGTGGCTCTGGCGTCTATCGTGCTGCTGCTTAATTTCGCTGCCATTCCCGCCGCCATTGGCCTGATTGTCAGTTCGGCCTTTACCTTTCAGGGCGTGTCGGGCGGCTTTATCGGCATTATGATTTTGGGCTTTCAGCGCGCCGCTTTTTCCAATGAGGCAGGGCTCGGTTCGGCCGCTATTGCCCATTCGGCCGTGCAAACCGACGAGCCGCTCAGCGAGGGGTTTGTTGCGCTGTTGGAGCCGTTTATCGACACGGTGGTGGTGTGCACATTAACTGGTCTGGTGCTGGTCTTGACCCTGCCGACCGAGGTGTTGATGGGCAGCGGCATGTCGGGCATTGAGCTGACCTCATCGGCGTTTCAAGAAAATATCGCATGGGCGCCGTTGCCGCTGTCCCTCGTGGCGATGATTTTTGCTTTCTCTTCCATGCTGGCCTGGGCCTATTACGGTATTAAGGGCTGGACCTATCTGGTCGGTGAGAGCAAGGCGAAGGAAAAATTCTTCGGTCTGGTGTTTTGCGTCTTTGTGGTTATCGGTGCGTCGATCAAGCTGGATGTGGTGCTGGAATTTGCCGATGCGATGATTTTCATCATGGCGCTGCCGAATCTTATCGGCCTGTATATTCTGGCCCCTGAGATTAAAAAAGACCTCGCCGCTTATTGGCAAAAACGCGCAATGGTGCAAGCCGCAGAATAGGGCGGCACTGTCGGTTGGTTTTCTTGCGGCCAAATTTTAAACTGCATAGGATTATTATTGTGGCTGACGATGAAAGGTGACGGCATGAACAAACTCATTTTTCCCGAGATTGACGGCCTCACTTTCGAGCCGGTGCATTATGCCAGCCATACGCCCATGGGGCAAAAGATCGGCATGCATTATCTGGCGATCGGCGAGGACTGTATCGGCACCGGGCTGGTTTATGACGCGCGGCTGGTCGGCAATGCGCATAGCGGCGTGCTGCATGGCGGCGTGGTGACAACGCTGATCGATGAAACGGCGGGCGGAGCGATTGTTAATGCGACAGGCGGCAAGCAGGCCGTTGCGACGGTTGATCTGCGGGTCGATTATATGCGGCCCGCCACGCCCGATTTACCGGTTTACTGTCTGGCGCATTGCTATCGCAGGACACGGCGCATCGCTTTTTTCAGGGCGGAGGCGTTTCATATGCCCGATAAGCCCATCGCCGTCAGCACAGGCACATTCATGATCGGCGCCAATAAGACCGACCCGAAACTTTTGGGCCTGTTGCAGGAGGGGTCATGACCGAAGCCGAAATTGTCAGCACTGTTTTGGGGCATATGCCTTATGGCAAAACCATGGGCATGCGGGTTGATGCGCTGGAGGCGAACGCCTTGATTTGCCATTTGCCTTTTGATGAAAGCATTATCGGCAATGAACAATTGCCGGCCATTCATGGCGGGGCGCTATCGAGCTTCATGGAGATGGCCGCGACCTTGGAAGTGGCGCGCCGCCAATTGGCGCATTTGGATTTGGATGTCGCGACCGATTTAGCCGATATTAACGCCGCCGTGCCGGTGCCGCTGAATGTTACCGTGCAATATTTGCGCAGCGCCACCAATGACGATTGCTATGCGCGCGCCGAGGTTTTGAAACTGGGACGGCGATCCAACACGGTTTTGTGCCGCCTATGGCAGGGGGATGAGCGCAAAGCCGTGGCCAGCATGACCGGCGTTTTCGTCAGTGCGACCTGAGCTGTTTTGGGTTCATTCATGGCGCTTGCATTTTTGAGGCGGCGGCGTAGAGTTTCAAAAGATTTTGAGGAGACCCATAATGAGCGACACGGAATATCAACCGCCGAAAATTTGGACTTGGGATCAAGAAAGCGGTGGCCGCTTTGCCAATATTAACCGGCCCATTGCCGGGGCGACGCATGATAAAGAGCTGTCGATCGGCGAACACCCGATCCAGCTTTACTCGCTGGGCACACCCAATGGTGTCAAGGTAACGGTGATGCTGGAAGAGCTTTTGGCGCTGGGTCATAAAGGCGCCGAATATGACGCTTGGCTGATTAATATCGGTGAGGGCGACCAGTTTGGTTCAGACTTTGTTGCGATTAACCCGAATTCGAAAATTCCTGCCATGATGGATCGTTCGGGGGATGCGCCGGTGCGGCTGTTTGAAAGCGCTTCCATGCTGGTTTATCTGGCCGAGAAATTCGGCGAATTCCTGCCCGAGAGCGGCCAATCGCGCGCCGAGTGTTTTAGCTGGGTGTTTTGGCAAATGGGCTCGGCCCCTTATCTGGGCGGCGGATTTGGACATTTTTATGCTTATGCGCCGTTTAAAATGGAATATCCGATCAATCGCTTCGCCATGGAAGTGAAGCGGCAAATGGATGTGCTGGATCGGCATTTGGCGGATAAAGAATTTTTCTGTGGGGCCGATTACACCATTGCCGATATGGCCATTTGGCCTTGGTATGGCGCGCTGTCGGCGGGTCTTTTGTATGATTCAAAAGAGTTCCTGCAAGTGCATGAATATGAAAATCTCGGTCGCTGGGCCAAACAAATCGCCGACCGCCCTGCTGTTCAGCGCGGCAGTATTGTCAATCGCCCATGGGGCGATAAGACGGCGATTGAGCGCCATAGCGCAGCCGATATTGATGCCGTGTTGAACGCTGGGTAAGGCGCTAATAGGCTAAAGACCGAAATCGCCGTGTGACGCGTTAAATGAAAAAGCCCCGCGAAAAAAGCGCGGGCATGCTTTGGGAGCAGAACATGAAACTGAATGTTAATGGGCGCGACTATGAGGTGGATGTCGAAGAGGACATGCCGCTTTTATGGGTCTTGCGCGATGAACTGGATATTAAAGGCCCGAAATTCGGCTGCGGTATCGCCCAATGCGGCTCATGCACTGTGCATGTAAACGGCGAAGCGGTGAAAAGCTGTTCGCTGCCGGTTGATGCGGTGGATGGTCCGGTGACAACGATTGAAGGTCTCGGAACACCCGACAGCCTGCACGCTATCCAGCAAGCCTGGGTGGAAGCGCAGGCGCCGCAATGCGGCTATTGCCAGTCGGGCCAGATCATGCGTGCGGCAGATTTGCTGCTGCGCAATAATAATCCGTCCGATGCAGAAATCGATGACACCATGTCAAACAATCTGTGCCGCTGCGGCACATATCCGCGACTGCGCGCCGCCATTAAGCTGGCCGGTGCCAAAATGCGTGGGGAGGCTTAGGCCATGAGCGAACAAGAAAACAATCAAGAAAACAATCAAGAAATGGCAGCAGCTGATAGCGCTGAGGCCGCACCGAAGAAGAAGCGCAAGATTTTCAATCGCCGTAATTTCCTTATCGGCTCAGCCGTGATTGTCGGTGGTGTCGCCTTTGGGGCTTATCGCCTGACCAGCGACCATGAAAACCCGCTTTTGGCCGAATTGGGCGAGGGAGAGAGCGCTTTCACGCCGTATATGAAAATCGACAAGCAAGGCGTTGTCGCCATTACCGGTCGCGCAGAAATGGGGCAGGGTGCCAATTCCGTGCTCGTTGCCATGCTGGCTGAGGAGCTGGATGTCGCTTATGAGGATATTCGCGTCGAGCACGGCCCGGCCAGCTCGGCCTATTATGTCGGCAATACGGGGCGCAGTCTGAACGAGACGCCGAACCATTTGCGAACGGAAAAAACTGTTGAAGAAGAACATGGCATGCGTTGGATTGCCAAGATTCTGGGCTTCCAGATTACCGGCGGCTCGCTGACCACTGATGACGGCTATTATATTATGCGCCGCACCGGTGCCGCGGCGCGCGAAGCGTTGATGAAAGCCGCTGCCAAACAATGGGGCACTCATGCGGCCTCTTTGGAAACCGAAAACGGTTATGTGCTCAATCCGGCAAATGGCGAAAAGCTGGCCTATACTGAACTGGCTGAAGCGGCGGCGCAGGTGAAGCTGTCGAAAGAGCCGGCGCTGAAACCGGAAAGCCAACATAAATATATCGGCAAATCCATGCCGCGTAACGATATGGTGCCGAAAGTTACCGGCACGGCGACCTTTGGCATGGATATTGAACTGCCGGGCATGGTCTATGCGGCAGTGCGCGAAAACCCATATCGATGGCGGCCGATCAAAAGCCTCGATGCCAGTGCGGCGTTGCAAAAGCGCGGTATCAATAAAGTCGTACAGCTGGAGCATGGCTATGCGGTAGTGGCCGATAATAGCTGGCGCGCCATGCAGGCTTTGGATGATGTGATTGTCGAATGGGATAGTAATGTCGAATATCCGAGCGATATGGACGCGGTCTATGCCGATTTCATCGAGACCATGGAAACTACAGAGCCGAATATTGTCGGCAATCAGGATGGTGACGCCACGGCGACGCTGGCGGCTGCCGATAAGGTAACCAAGGCTGAGTATCGTGCCTCTTTCTTGGCGCATATTCAGATGGAGCCGATCAATGCGACGGCGCTTTGGGGTGACGATGACAGCATTGAGATTTGGACCGGTACACAATCGCCATCACCGGCGCTGACCGGCGTGTCAAATGTCACCGGCGTGCCGAAAGATAAGATTAAGATCAATACGGTGTTTTTGGGCGGCGGGTTTGGCCGTCGTGGCGAGATTGATTATATGCAGACCGCTGCTTTGGTGGCGCGCGAGTTGAAAGGCACGCCGGTTAAAGTGCTGTATTCGCGCGAGGATGATTTTGCCCGCGATACATATCGCCCGGCCGCTTTGGCGCGGTTTGAGGGCACGGTGCGCGACGGCAAAGTAACGGCTGTTAAAGCCGCTGCGTCGAGCCTCAGTGTCATCAATAATTGGGGCAAGCGTATCGGCCTGCCGGTTGGCGGGGCTGATGGCGGCATTATTGAAGGCATGGCACATCAGCCTTATGCCATCCCGCATTTTGATGTGAAGGGTTATATGAGCCCGAGCAACATGCCGATCGGGGCTTGGCGTTCTGTCGGCGCGTCGCAAAACAGCTTCTTTTTTGAGAGCTTCCTCGATGAGTTGGCGCATGAGAACGGGCTCGACCCGCTGGCCATGCGCCTTGATATGGCTGCGCCTTATAAGCAGGTCGTCAAATTGTTGGAGAAAGTCGGCGAGATGTCGAATTGGGGCAGCGATTTGGGTCCCAATCGGGCGCGTGGTATCGCCTTGTGCTCAAGTTTTTACAGCTTCGTCGCCGAAGTGGTAGAGGTTCGCCAAACCGCGGATGGCCTGAAAGTCGAAAATGTCTATATCGCGGCTGACCCCGGCAAGGTGATTGACCGCCGCAATTTTGAAGCGCAAATGACCGGCGGCGCGCTGTTTGGCCTGTCGCAGGCTTTGGGCGCGGTGACCGTGGCCGATGGCAAGGTTGAGCAATCCAATTTCCACGATTATCCGATTCCGGGCTTTACCCAGTCGCCGAATTTTGAAGTGGCGATTTTGGAAAACCATGTCGGCGTCGGTGGCGCCGGTGAGCCGGGTACGCCGCCTTTCATGCCGGCACTGGGCAATGCGATTTTTGCCCTGACCGGCAAGCGCTTGCGCGAAATGCCGTTTAGCGAGCATATTGATTTCGCGTAAAGCGCGCGCGGACGATAGGCAATAAAAAAGCCGGGGCTGCAAGGCAGTCCCGGCTTTATTTTTTAGCGGCGCTTTTCTTAGAAGCTATAGGAAAGACCGAGACGGACGAACGGCCATAGCTCGAACTCTTCAAGATCGGCGTTCACACGGGCTTCCTCGATCAGCAGATTGGTTTGCAGGGCGCCGCAGAGCTGCGTGCGCTCAAGGAAACCGTCACCCAGCGTGCATTGGCTGTTTTTCAGATCTACCGACATGGCGCCATAGGCAATCGCGCCAAGGCTGACATTCAGGCCCAAGCCGCCGCCGACCGTGCGGCCGAAACCGGCCAGAAAATACGGCGCGCTATCACCTTCAAAGCCGGTCGAGCCGGTCAATGTGCCGATATCGCTGGCATTATACATTGTGTCGCCGACTTCGAATTGGGCGTTTTCATCGGCTTGGTACTCAATGCCGATTTCCGGGGCACCGAACACCATGCCGCCTTCGAGGAACAGGCCGAATTTCGACAGCGGGAAATATTGAACACCGACGCGCGGTGCTTCGATGCGTGCCGTGGCCAAGAAAGAATTGCCGTCTTCATCGGCAAATGTGTCATCATAATCGAGCGAGCTGAAGCCGGCCAGAATATCAAAATTCTTGGTGACTTTGAGGGTCGCAAAAACTTCCGGACCCAGCGTGCCGACACCGGCACCAATAGCAAGATTTTGGGCTTGCGCTGAAACGGGCAGGATGAGCGCTGCAATCAGCAGATTTAGGTTAAACAGTTTACGCATAGGTCTCTCCCCAACTAACTGCCCCAGTGATAGCCTGCCAAGGCGCGAAACGCAATCACAAGCCGAATGATTTATCGCCGGTGTTGCATGGCAATAGCGATTGCCGCGTGCCGTGCGCTTTAGTAAGCTGCGCCAAATGGAGTTTTGTGTATGCTTTTAGCTATTATTGCTGCCTTGGTCATCGTCATATTGGGTCTGGTGTTTGTGCTGGTGCGGCGACGCCAAGCGGCCCACACGACGGTGTTTGAGCGGGTCGAAAAAGCCCATAAAAAAGATGGCATTGGCGAAGTCGTCAAGCAGCGCGAAGCCGGTTTTCTGAATATTGTTTACGGGCTGGCGGCCGCCATGGTGGTCGCTGATGGGCGCATAGAGCAGGCCGAGATTGATATGGCAGAAAAGCTGGGCCATAGGCTGATCCCGAATTTTGACGATGCGGAATTTATCAAAGTCGTCAAAGGGCACAAAAAGCTGCCGCGCTTTAATGATATGGTTGATACGGTTGCGCCGCTGCTGCCGGGGGAGGTGAAGATCGAGATTTACGATTACCTCTATGCCATTGCCAGTGCCGACGGCAAATTATCGCCGGATGAAAAGCATTATATCCATCACGTGCAAATGAAATTCGAGCTCGACAAAACGTAAAAAGCCGCCGGGTCGCCCCGACGGCTTTTATCATTGGTAGATTTTTTAAAGGCCTTTTTGCGGCTCGATAACATATTTCTCGCCGGTTTTCTTCGGCATATAGCGGGCGATATTTTCCGGATCAATGGCTTCTGCCAAAGACAATGTAGCGGTCACATTGCCGGCAAAAGTGGTTTTAATCTCATCGGCGACACGCGCCTGCATGGCGGCCAGTTTTTCCAGACCGTGCTTTTGCAATTGCGGCGTCAGCAAATAGCCCGAACAGCCCCAATGCATGCCATAGCTCTGGCTCAGCGTAATTTGCCCCATGCCGAGGCGGCCATAGACATAGACCTGTTTAAACTGGTCGGAGCCGTAAGTATTGAGGCCTTTGGCGCTGCGCGAGAAAGCGCGTTCCATCGTGCTCAACAGCGTGTCGGGCATGTCGCCCGCGCCAATCGCGTCAAAGGCGAGGCTGGCGCCGGTCTCGGCAATCGCGTCTTCCAATTGCGTTTTGAAATCGGCATCGGATGAGTTGATGACATATTTGGCACCTTGGCTTTTCAGCAATTCGGCTTGCTCGTCTTTGCGGACAATACAGACCAAATCAATGCCGTCTTGCTGGCACAGGCGCAGCAGGATTTGCCCGAGATTGGAGGCGGCGGCCGTATGCACCATGGCTTTATGGCCTTCGGCTTTCAATGTTTCGACAAAGCACAATGCGGTCAGCGGGTTGACGAAAGACGAGGCGGCCTCAACGGCGGTCGTGTCATCCTTATGCGGCAGCACGGCAGTCGC
Organism: Alphaproteobacteria bacterium; assembly: GCA_965658615.1. Taxonomy (GTDB): domain Bacteria; phylum Pseudomonadota; class Alphaproteobacteria; order RS24; family RS24; genus UBA8337. The sequence goes on from CBFHSX010000030.1 coordinate 15,329, forward strand.
CGGTGATTTGACATATTGCTGATACGACATGCCGGTGACCAAAGAGACCAGCTTGCCTTCCATATGTTTGACATTGTCACCGGCGGCGACCACTGTGCCGGCGCCTTCATTGCCGACCGGCAGGGTCTGGTCAATGCGCGCGCGCATCGGGTCCATCATAGCCGGCGGCACGGGCGCGACCATTTTTTGCTCATTGCCTTCGGTTACCAGCTTGCCTTTTGAGTAATCGGCAAAGCCGATCAAGGGGAACATATCGGACGGGTTGATCGGCGCGGCTTCCATGCGCACCACAACCTCATCCGGGCCGGGGGTTGGAATATCGTGGTCGACAATCGACAGCACCAGCTCTTCATTGCCGGTGACGGTTGATAGAATTTGGCGGTTTCCACTCATGTTTTTCTCCTTTTGAATGGTTAGGGCCGCATGCCGGTTAGATAGGGCTGCGGTGGCTGACTGCGATAGGCGTGAAGGGCCAATTGCAGCCAGCTTATCAGTTTCGGGCGGGTTTCGCGCGGATCGATTATCTCGTGCACGGATAAGCCTTCGGCGCGCGGGAAGGGCGACTGGCTGGCGGCCAGCATGTCCTCCAATTCTTTTTGTCGTGCCGCGGGGTCGTCGGCGGCGGCGATCTCGCGGCCAAAGGCGACGGCGACGCCTCCCTCGACCGGCAGCGCCCCACTGGCAGCGCTCGGCCAACTCAGCACATAGCCATCGGGTCCGAAATGCGCTTGGGCGGCGACGCCAAAGGCTTTCAAAACTTGCACGCTGGCCCAGGGCACACGGCTTTGCAGCACGGCAGAAATGGCAGCCGTGCCGTGGCGTATCGTGCCGGCCTGTTCGCTATCAGGGCCGATCATAAAGCCCGGTTCATCGACAAAGCTGATAATGGGCAGGTGAAAACTGTTACAAAAATCGGCAAAGCGACGCAGCTTTTGCGCTGCTGCCGCGGTCATGGCACCTGCATAATACATGCAATCATTGCCGATAATACCGACAGCTTCGCCATTCATGCGCGCCAGACCGGTGATCAGGCTAGGGCCATATTTGCGCGACATTTCAAAAAAGCTCGAACCGTCATTTTCTTTGTCGACCACGGCTTCGATAATCTTGCGCATTTGAAAAGGCTGGCGGCGATTGGTCGGTACAATATTGGCCAGCGCGTCCTCACAGCGGTCGGCTGGATCGGTTGCGGGCAATGTATCGGGCAAGGACCAGGCATTATCCGGCACGAAGGAAAGAAAGCGGGCAATTTGCGCCATAGCGTCGTCTTCATCAGCCGCCAGATTATCGATTGCGCCGCTGGCCAAATGTACTTGCGGGCCACCCAATTCCTCTTTCGTCATGTCATGGCCCAGCGCGCGCTTTACCACTTGCGGGCCGGCAATCAGCACGGCAGCATTTTCGGTCATCACGGAAAAATGCGAGGCGACAAGTCTGGCCGCCGGCAGACCGGCCACCGGACCGAGCGCTGCGGTTGCCACGGGCACGGCGGAAAGCGTTTGCGCCAAAGGCACAAAGCGCGATTGCGAAAACACCGGCTCGCCAAGCGGGCGGCGGTTTTTCTCATTCGATGTGCCCCCCACCGAACCGCCGCCGCCTTCATGCAGGCGGATGAGCGGAAGCTTATAGTGCAGGGCCAATTGCTCGGTATAGACGCTTTTGCGCAAGCCCGCCGGATTGGGCGAGCCGCCGCGCACGGTGAAGTCCTCACCGCCGACAATTACCTTACGACCGTTAATCGCGCCAAAGCCGAGGATGAAATTGGCCGGCTGAAAATCCTTCAGATTGCCGTCTGCATCATATTCGGGCACACCGGCGCCTTGTCCGACCTCGTCAAAACTGTCTTTGTCGAGCAGCGCGTCAATGCGCTCACGAATGGTCAGGCGGCCTTTTTCATGGTGCTTGGCAACGGCTTCAGCACCGCCTTGCTGTTTAGCCAGCTTGCGGCGGGCATGAATTTCGTCGATCTCGTCGTCCCAACTCATGTGTTAATCCAATGTCGCAATCAGCTGGCCTTCGCCAATCATATCTCCCTCAGCCACATGCAGTTTGGCCAGCGTGCCGGCTTTTGGGGCGATGATCGGGATTTCCATTTTCATCGATTCGAGGATGACAATGACATCATCGGCAGCGAGGCTGTCCCCCTCGGCGGCCATGAGCTTCCAGACGCTTCCGGCAATTTCACTTTTGACCTGCATGATACTCTCCCTATCGGCCCATAGCCTAGCCAGCCCCTGATGCAGGCGCAAGCATAGGCTTGCGTTTCTTGCCATTTCGTCGCAAAAATCTAAATCGTAACCAGGAGGCAGAATATGACAGAGACAAAAGACAAAGATGACTATGTGACGCCGCGTACGGTTTTCATGGGTCTGCTATTTATGTTCTTCGTCTGGATCAGCGTCATGGTTGTTCTGCCCGCCATAACCGGCAAGCCGGGTGTTGTACAAAATATGCAGTCAGATTTGGAAAATTCTGATACACCCCAACCGACTGAATAAAAGACACGCCGTGCCATTTTGTGCGTTTGTAAAGGAAATTGAAATGCGTTTATCATCCGCGCTGACCGCTTGGGTTTTGCTTGCGAGCGCGCCGGCCATGGCCGCCGAATTGACCGAACCGCTTTGGGAAGTTGGCATTGGCGGCGGTGGGTTTTCCGGCCCGACTTATCCGGGCGCTGACGACGCGACCACGCAAGCCTTGTTTGTGCCTTTCATTATTTATCGCGGCGAGGTGTTTTCCATCGGCGAAGAAAGCGGCGCACGGGCACTGGCATTTGCCAATGAAAAATTTGAATTTGATATTTCGCTCGGTGCCTCTTTGGCCGCCGATACCAGCGAGGATGCCGATCGCGAGGGCATGCCGGATCTGGATTTTTTGTTCGAGATCGGCCCGCAAGTGATTTACCACGCCGCCAAGGTCGAGCATCAAAACTGGGTCAGCCATTTTGATATGAAGCTGCGGGCCCGCGCCGTTATCGGCACGGATTTCGGCAGTTTTTCCGATCAGGGTTATATTATCGAGCCGGCTTTGGTTTATGAGCTGAAATCCAAACAAAACAGCCAGCTTGAGTTGCAACTCGACATTGAAGTGATCAACGGTAGCGAGCGGCTGAACGAATATTTTTACAATGTTGACCCGGCCTATGTGACCGATACGCGCGCCGCCTATCAGGCCGAAGCCGGTTATATCGGCACGGAGCTTGGTGTCAGCCTATCCTATCCGGTGCGTGATAATTTCCTCATTTTCGCCGGTTTTGACGCCGAGTTTTATAGTGGCAATGCCAATGCGGACAGCCCGCTTTTTGTCGAGGATACGGCATTTAGCGGCGGCATCGGGCTGGTTTACACATTTTATCAAAGCACAAAGCGCGTCCCGCGCCGCTAACCGATAAACACGTCCCGCACGGCTTTATTGCGCCGTCATGCCGCCGATCGTCTTCAGTGTGAAGGTAAAGTTAATGCTGGTGTCGGGCTCAATGCCGGAATTGATGATGCGGCTATAATCGCGCTCAATGCTGACCTGAAAGAGCGTGCACTCATCTTCATAATTCAGTATGGCGCGGCTTTCGACAGCCATATCGGTCTCGAGATTGTCGCGTGTGCTTGCGGTCAGCGACCAATAGCGATTAAGGCGCCAATCTATACTGCTCGTGGCTTCCTCCAATGGCGTAGTGCCATTTTGCCCGGCCGCATAAAAACTATGTGCATAGCCCAATTGTACGCGCTCAAAGCCGAGCTGCACATTGGTCTCGCTGCGCAATTCCTTATGGCTGGTACTGTCGACCCGGGTTTGGCGCATCAGCTTCAGCGGGCCGGCCTGCACGGCGATATCGGCGAGCAGGGCCGAGCGGTCCTCGCCATAGCCGGATCGGGTCGAATAAACACGGTCGGACAGATTAAACGATTGGCCGACAAACAGTTCGGTTTGCAGGCGCGAGAGAAGATCGAGCTTGTGGGTGACGCCCAGATTGATACGGCTGGCCTCGTCTTTTGTGGCCAGCGGGTTGAAAAGCTGCGCTCGGCTCAGACTGATGGACGCGCCATTGATGAACGGGACATCATCATAATCCTCATTTTTTGTTGCCAGCACAATTTGCGCCTGCGGGGCAATGGTTTGCTTGTCATGCGTGCCGATGCGGCGCAGCGGATAGGCTATCGAGAGCGCCGTTGCATTGGCCATGAGAAACTCTTCCGCCTCAATGCTTTGGCCCTCAAGCGGGTCATATTGATACGCATCAAGCGCCAGACGGTTGCTGGCATTGAGCACAAAGCCGCCGCGCGTCGTGTGCTGCCAATCCCAATCGAGCTGACTTGCCGCATGGGTCACATCCGTGCCTTTGCTGCGCGCATCATGTGTCAGCTGATTGGTCAGTGTCAGACTGCCGCCGAGGATATCTTGCGCAAAGAAATATTGATGCGTCAGGCTGGGCAGGATCATATCCACCGTCGCGCCGGTCTCGGCGCTCAGCGTATTGCGAAACTTATAGGCTTCGACGCGCAAGCTCTGATTGGCCCAATCGCGGGTCAGCGACAGTCGATTGGTCAGGCGGTTGGTATTGAGCCGATCATAGCGTTTGTAGAATAAGTCATCCGATGCGTCCTGCACGGCAAAGTCTAATTGCCAATCGGCCAGCTGAAAACGGCCTGCGCCGGTCAACCCCCAACGCGTCTCACGATCCGTATCGGCAGTCAGCTCATTTGACGGGTTATGGATTTGCGCGTTCAATTCATAGCTGCCAAAACGCGTCATATGCCGCCAGTCAATAATTGTTGACGGGTCTTGAAACTCGCTGACACGCGGCGCGATGGTGACGTCGTAATTCGGCGCCAGATCGAAGAAATACGGTGTTTCGACCGCGCCACCGAAATCGCCATTACTGACAATGCGCGGCGCCAAAAAGCCGCTGCGCTTATCGATCTCAGGCCCGGCATGCGCCATATAGGGCAGGTAAAAAACCGGCACGCCATAAACCTCCAGGCGCGGGTGTTTGTAAATCACATTTTGTCCGACGCGGTCATAATCGATCTCGCTGGCCTGAATTTGCCAGAGCGGCGCATCTTGCGGGTCTTCGCATTCATCGCAAGCGGTAAAGATGGCGTCATTGAGGGCCAGATTATCCGGATTATGCGCGGCGCGCGCAGCTTTCATCCGCCCTTGCGTCGGCAGGGTGACCTTTATGCCCTGCAATGTGCCGCTATCGAGTTTGCTGCTCAAGCGGGCGCTGTCAGCTTCAAGGGTGAGGCCATCGCTTTGCGTCAGCGTCATTAGCGTGTCTATCGTGACGGTTTCTTGGTCGCGATCCATGACCAGCTTTTGCGTGGTTAACCGCTCGTCGCCGCTGCTCAATTCTACATTGCCATTGGCTTCAATGGCGCCGCTGGCATCATCGATCGATACGCTATCGGCCTCGAGCGCACTCG
>CBFHSX010000031.1:0-18637 GCA_965658615.1 Alphaproteobacteria bacterium
ATCCCGGTGATGTCCTTCACGCCACCGGCTGCATCCAGCCCGAAAGATGTAAGCCGTTTTTACAATTCACTATTCAACAATATGCCGGCGGATGATAATTGCGTGGCCAATACCACCCATCATCATATCCCCACTGCACCCGCGACGATGAAATAAATGATCCGCTTTATTCTTGCCCTATCGCTGACCCTTCTTGCTGCCGCCGGCGGCTATTATTTTCTCGAACAAAGAAGCGCGCCGGTAGAAACCGGGCCGCCGGAGATTTCCCCCGTCAAAAAGCTGGCTATTGTCAAAAGGGAAGAAAAAAAAGCCGTAGAATATCGGCAAGATATTCGTAACCAAGAAGCGGTGAATGAACTGGATAGAAATTATCGCTAATAGACGTTACCGGATCTGCGGCGCGGCGAGCCGGTTTTAGAGAGCTTTCCTATCGCGCAATCAAATTTGATAAAAACATGTTCGCGCAAGCTTCCCATGAAAATTTCAGCGCATGGTCGCGCGCCGTCTTTGGATCCGCGCCCAACGCCGCATCAACCGCTTTCGATAAATCCGCATGCATTTTTCCGGCTTCACTATCGGCCAAAACATCCAGCGGTCCGGTGACCGGATAGGCGGCGACCGGCAGACCACAGGCCATGGCTTCCAGCATTACCAGCCCGAATGTGTCGGTTTTGCTGGGAAAGACGAAAATATCGCCACTGCGATAATGGGCGGCCAGATCTTCACCGAATTTCGCACCGCTAAAGGTCACATGCGGGTATTTGGCTTTTAATTTATTCAATTGAGGGCCATCGCCGACAACCAGCTTGCTGCCGGGCACATCCAGCTCCAAAAACGCTTCAATGTTTTTTTCTACCGAGACGCGGCCGACATACACCATAACCGGTTGCGGCAGCTCTAAAGCCGGCGCGCGGCTGCAATTGAACAGGTCTGTGTCGACACCACGGGTCCAAGTGACGGCATTGGTGAAACCGCGCGCCGCCAAATCATCGTTCAATGACGGGGTTGCTACCATCATGGCCGCGGATTTGCCGTGAAATCTTTTCACCACCGCATAGCCCAGCCGCAAAGGCATGCCGACAGATGCATGCGCATATTCGGGGAATTTTGTGTGATAGCTGGTGGTGAAACGCCAGCCATTTTTCAAGCAAAGGCTGCGCGCCGCCCAGCCAAGCGGGCCTTCCGTCGCAATATGCACGCTATCGGGCTGCAGCTCGTCTATCAGGCGCGCGATTTTGCGTTTTGGGAACAGGGCCAATTTGATTTCCGGATAAATCGGTAAGGGCACGGTTTTGAACATGTCCGGCGAAATGACGGTAATCTCGTGATCCTGAGCGCTCAATTGAGCGATAACTCTTTTCAGGGTCGTTACAACGCCATTGACCTGCGGAGCCCAAGCATCGGTAACAATCAGTATTTTCTTCATTCGGCGGCCTCGGCGATACCGAGGTCTTCTTGATCGTCTTCGCGCATCGGCTTGGTAATAGTGATACCCGCCTTGGCGATTTCATCAGCCCAATAAATAATTTCCCATGTGCCGTCAAAATGTTCGACCAGAGCGGTGCAGCTTTCCACCCAATCGCCGTCATTCATATAGGTGATGTCGCCATATTGCTTCATCTCGGCATGATGAATATGGCCGCAAATCACGCCCTGCACTTCGGCTTTTTCAGCCTCTTTGACAATCACTTGCTCAAATTCGCTGATGAATTGCACGGCGTTTTTGACTTTGATTTTCAAATAGGAGGATAGCGACCAATAGCGCAGACCCATAAGGCGGCGCAGGCCGTTAAAGAAGGTGTTGAGGCGCAACACAAAATCATAGGCATGGTCGCCAATATAGGCCAGCCAGCGGGCATAGAGCATGACATTGTCGAAATTATCGCCATGCAGCACGAGAAATTTGCGCCCGTCCACCGCTTCGTAAATATCCGTCGGCTTTACTTCAATACCGCCAAAATGCGTGCCGATATAACGCCGCAAACCCTCATCATGATTGCCCGGCACATAAATCACCTCGGTGCCTTTGCGGGCTTTGCGGAGAATTTTTTGCACCACATCATTATGGCTTTGCGGCCAAAACCATTTGCGCTTCAAGCGCCAGCCATCGACAATATCGCCGACGAGATAGAGTTTCTCACTGTCATTATACCGCAGAAAATCCAGCAGCAGCTCGGCCTGACAGGCTTTCGAGCCGAGATGGATATCGGAAATGAAAATGGTTTTATAGCTTTTCGGGTCGCTTTTGGATTTTACAAGATCAGCTGCGGTCATCATCTGACTCCAGACTATGGGCCCCTTATGTTCTTATAATGGCGCTGCGCGCTTTACAGTTTTGTGACGCCCCCAAGGCTGTTTCATGATGTGTGATCAGCCGCGTAACGCTTGCGATAGCGGTCCGATAAGTGCTGCATCGGCATCAGCACAAACACATCAACCGTGTTGAACCGCCGGTCTATAACCGCACCGGTGCCGACCAGCGCGCCCGAGCGGATATAACCGCGAAGCACGGGCGGCAGGGCGCGACGTGCCGCTTTTTCGTCAACCGCATCGGCTGCCAGCATATTCATATCGACAAATTGCGCGGCATGGGCGCGCACTTGCCAGCCCTTTGTGCCGGCATGGTGATGGTGCAAATAGCTGAGCGGTTGCGCCAGGGCATGCGGGTCCGTGCCGGGGAAACTGGCACAGCCCATCAGCGCGTCAATATCATGCTGCGCCACAAAGGCGCCAAGGCCTTTCCACATCAGCGAAATACCTTTACCCGAACGATAGTCGGGATGCACGCAAGAGCGGCCCAACTCCAATATATTGAGGTCGCGACCGACGCCGTTCAAAAACGGCGTCAGCTCAAACTCGCCTTGCGTGTAAAAGCCGCCTTCGCGCTCAGCTACATCGCGGCGCAGCAGGCGGTAGCAGCCGATAACCGTCTCGCCACCGGCCAGCCTGGTTTTCTTCGGCGCTTTTTTGACTTTTTCGGTGGTGGTCAAAAGTAAATGCTCGCACAGCCCGTCATAGCGGTCGCTATCGACCCGGCTCAGCCTTTGGCGGAACTTCGGATGCGCACCCATGCTTTTGTAAAACACACGATAGCGCAGCGCTTGCGCTGCTCTGATGTCTTTTGGGGTCTGCGCCAGACGCACCCGCAACGTGCCGCTTTCGGCCAGAATGACGGTCGGGGCGACTGGTTGCGGCATGGTGGCCATAGCCGGGCCGATATTGGAAATCACTTGTGACATAAGCAGGCTCCTCATATTCCTGCCGGCCTTGATGAGCTGCATTGATGACACTTACGCGACACTGCAATGACGATTTCGGGGAGATGATGATTTCGGGTCTCACCCGTCCGCCTCAGTCGATAAAAGGCACCATATCCGCGCCATCGATCAAGCCCAACTCCAAGCCGACGCGATAGAAGCTCGAAACCGAGCTATCGCTTATTTCGCGGCTCGTATGGGCGATGGTAATGCCATTGCAAATCTGTTTGCAGGCTATTTTCGTTACTTCTTGCAGCCGCGCAAAGGCCGGATAATAATCCGGCAAACGGGGCTTGGCAGCGGCGGCGCGGCGGGCATTTTTCTGCGCCAAATGCGCCTCTATCCGCGCCTCAATTTGCGGCAAGGGCGGGGCGATGCTGACAATCATTTGTGTCGCCAATAGGTCAGCAAGCGCCGAATAGGGTATTTCCAAAGCGACCTTATAACGATCGGCATTTGGCGCGTGATAGGCAGCAATATCGGGGTCGAGAAAAATCAAGCCGCGCGACACGCAAAGCGCATCGGCGACCAAACGCGTAATCGCCGATATGCCGCGCGCCTCGTAAGGGTCGCCTTGTGTGATCAGCAGAAGCGGTTTTGACGGCTTATGGCTGCGCCAATGGTTTTGCAACTGCGCAATGATAAGCGGTGCCACGACGCCCGGGTCGCGTGGGTCATATCCCCCCATCCCCTCAATCACCAGCGGGTGATACTGCCGCAAATGCTCAATCATATGACCCTGACGCCGATTAGATTTTGTTTATACAATTTCTTTTACGCACGCTTGCAGCCGTCGGTTTGCGGCGCACGAGCAGCAATGAGGCTTACAAAATCGTCGAAATAAAGATCGATTTTTTTCGGACCGACGCCGCTTATCGCGCCAAACGCATCGCGCGTTTTGGGGCGTAGCGTCGCAAAATCCTTCAATGTCGCATCGTGAAACACCGCATAGGCAGGAATGTTTTTGGCCTGCGCCAGCGCCAAGCGCAGGGACTTCAATTCCTGAAAAAGCGCCGTATCGCCATCGCCCAATGCGGCGACAGGCGCGCCGGCTTTGCCGCGGCGCGCGCCGCTTTTGACTTGCGGCGCAGACGGTTTTTTCGCCATAAAGGCGTTTCTGCCCTGCCAGATATCGCTGCCCGCCGCCGTCATTTGCAGCGCGCCATAGCGCTCCAAATTGACCTTAATGGCCCCACCGGCAATTAACTGGCGCAGCAGCGCGCGAATCTCATGCTTCGGCGTCTCGGCCAGCGCGCCGAAACAGGCCAGCGCATCATGCTCGCGCTCTCGAATCTTGGCGTTTTGCGCACCGCTCAACACATCCAATATGTGGTTTTGGCCAAAAAACTGCCCGGTCTGGTGCAGCGCGTCAAAAATCCGCCGCGCCTTGTCGCTATAATCGGCCAGCACGGGCGGTTCGAGGCAATTATCGCAATTGCCGCACGGGCCCGAAGCTTCGTCAAAATAACTCAATATGGTCATGCGGCGACAGCGCGTCGCCTCGCAATAGCCGACCAGGGCTTCGAGGCGTTTATATTCCAAAAGCTTGAAGGCGGCATCGCCCTCGCCGTCAAAAATCATATTTTGCCGCTTGATGAAATCCTGCATGGCGTAAAACAAAATCGTATCGGCGGCGGCGCCATCGCGCCCGGCGCGGCCGATTTCTTGATAAAACGCCTCCATACTGCTGGGCAGGCTGGTGTGAATGACAAATCTGATATCCGGCTTATCAATCCCCATGCCAAAAGCAATAGTGGCCACCATGATGAGCCCGTCCTCGCTCATGAAACGGTTTTGCGCGTCGCGGCGATAATCGGCATCCTTGCCGGCATGATAGGCCAGCGCCTGAAACCCGCCCGCGTTCAACAGGGCGGCGACCTCATCCGTATCCTTGCGCGACAGGCAATAGACAATGCCGCTTTGGCCACGCCTTTCCTCCAACAGGGCGACAAGGCGCTGCTTCCACCCCTCTTTTGGCAGCACGGCGAGCGATAGATTGGGCCGGTCAAAACCTTTCAAAAAAACACGGCAGCCGGCGTCTGACAGTTTTTCTTGAATATCGCGCCGCGTCGCCTCATCGGCAGTGGCGGTGAAGGCGGCGATTTGCGCATCGGGAAACAGCGATTTCAATTGCGACAGCGCTTCATATTCGGGACGAAACGCCGCCCCCCATTTCGAGATACAATGCGCCTCATCAATGACAAACATACCGACCGACTGGTTTTGCAACGCCGCCAACATGCGCGGCTGCATTAGCCGCTCCGGGCTCATATAGAGGATTTTCGCGTCGCCTTTGGCGAAACCGCGCCAATTATCGGCATTTACGTCATAGCTTTGATGCGAATGTATTTTGCCCGCCGCGACACCGTTTTGATGCAAAGCCGCCACTTGGTCATCCATCAAGGCCACCAGAGGCGAGACGATAATGGTCTTGCGCGCCGAGATAATGGCCGGCAATTGATAGCATAAAGACTTGCCCGCGCCGGTCGGCATGACGGCCAGCGCATCATCGCCACCAAGCAAGGCGGCGATGATTTCATATTGGCCGGGCCGAAACCCCTCATAGCCGAAAGCGGCCTTCAACGGCGCCAACAAATCTGCTTCGGGGATGATTGTCATATGTCGTTTTTCTTTGCCTTAACAGCTCAAGGATTGCGTCGCTGCGGGTTACATAACAGCTGTCACATCATAGCCGTAAAGCGCGTCTTGTCGCGCATGAATGGCCATGGGTGCCATTTTTCCGGCCAGCCACATGGGCCCATAAGCGGCCAATTGTCCAAAAGATGAGCGTTTGTGGAAGGTCTTGGCATTGGCGCGCGAAGCGGCTTGCACGCGGCTGGTGCGGGCAAAACGCGCCTGCTGATAGGCCGCAAGCGCCACCTCTATAGAGGTGCTTTTTGACATTCGCGTTAAACGGGCCGTCGAAAGGGCCGCCGCCAGGGCAAAGCCGTCTTCCACCGCCATGGCTGCGCCCTGCGCCATAAAAGGCAACATGGGATGCGCCGCATCACCCAAAAGCGCCACGCGCCCGTCAACCCAATGCGATAAAGGCGCGCGGTCGAACAAAGCCCATCGGTACAAAGCATCGGCTTGCTCGATGAGATGTGTCAGCGTCTTGTGCCAGCCGTCAAAATCGGCCAGGGCTTGCGCCTTACTGCCCTGCGCCGACCAGCTTTCGTCACGCCAATCATCGCGCTCTACAATGCCGACAAAATTTGCCAGCTCGCCCTGGCGCAAGCGATAAGTAACACAATGCGCGCCCGGCCCCATCCAAATGCAGGCGGTCGCGCGCGGTGCCACATCGCCCAGTCGCTCGATCGGCACAGTGGCACGCCACGCAATATTGCCGGTAAAGCGCGGGCTTTCAGGCCCCAGCATCTGCGCCCGCACGGGCGAGTGAAGACCATCGGCACCGATCAGCACATCACCCTCTATCTCACTGCCATCGGCCAGTTCAGCCGTGACGCCGTTGCCGGTCTGGCGATAGCCGGTCAGCACCGCGCCGAGGCGCATCGCGTCCGGGGCTTTGGCAGCCAGCGCGTCAGCCAGCGCGGCGATATAATCGGCGCGGTGAATATGCAGATAGGGCGCCCCCCAGCGCGCCTCGGTTTGTTCATCCAGCGGCAGGGAAAAAATTTGTCGTCCCGATCGCCCCATACGGGTTTCCAGCGCCGTCGGTCGAAAGGCCTTTTCGGCCAGCGCCGCGTCCAGCCCGAGCGCAGCAAACACCTTCATCGCATTGGGCGGCAATTGAATGCCCGCGCCGACCTCGCCCAGAACCGGCGTCTGTTCCAACACCACGGGCTCGAGCCCGTGATGCAAGGCACAAAGCGCCGCGCTCAGCCCGCCTATGCCGCCACCGGCGATCAATACCCGCATATGCGTCCTCACTTATTCATGCGCCTGATCATGCGCCCAGCATGGCTTCGATACCGGTGCCGGCCAGATAGGCGTCAATGCGGGCGCGGTCTTTGTCGCTCAGTGCCGCATATTCATCCCGCGTCCATTTAAGGCATTTCGCCTGATAGGAAAAACTCGGCTGCACCCAGCGCGCGCCGTCAATCTCGGCTTCCCATTGCGCCTCGCCTGCCATAATGGCGGCGGCATTGGCCAGTTGTGCCGGTGCATAAACCCGGCCGATCTCGTTCAAAATAAGTTTCAGCGTGGCCGGTTGGTCTTCCAAAGGGACCCAATCGGCGACCTCCGGTTCCAGACCGCTCATATCGCGCAGCCGATCGACCCAAGCGACGCAGCGCGGCGATAATTTATGGGTGATGGCGCGCGGCGTCGGGTCAAAACCGACAAGCTGCGTCAATTGCCCGAACAGGCCAAAATCACCGGCCGCCGGTCGCGCCCCCAGCATGAAGGGCTGGCTGGCCAAATGGGCCTGCATGGCGGCCAAAAAGCGTTCATAGCTGGCGTCAATAACCGGCGCCGTCACATCATTGGAGCCGACCACATAAAGCCGCGCGATTTGCCGCTCGCCAATATGCGCCTTGCTGGCCTCCAGACGCGCCGCGTCCAGAGTGACATCATGTGCCAGCGGCAATAGCGTCGACGCATTGTCAGCATCATCTGCATGGTGCCAGCGATAATGGAACATGAATTTGGTCACCCATTCATCGGCGAAATCTTCAATCAGATAATCGATGAACGCCAAGGCGGGGTCCGGGGGCAGCACGCTGCGACCCTGATAATCGGCCTCAATCCTGCGGATGATCGGCGTCGTATCGGTCACCGCTTGCAGCCCTTCATCGCCGTCAAACAAAAAGGTCGGCAACAGCACCGGCTTGGGTGGGGTGATGCCGAGCTGGTCGCAAACTTGCTCCGGCGGGGCCCAAATCACCGCCGCATCAATGCGCCGATAGCGCAGCAGCGCCAGCATTTTTTGCGTATAGGGAGATGGGGTACTGCCGATGAAACGAAGCGGTGCTGAACTGGTCATGAGGGTCCCTGCTGAATATTTCGCCTTATAGCGCGCCCTGATTTTTCACCAGAAAATTCGGCGCGGCCGGCTGGCTTTGCGCCCCTGAGCCTGAAAGCGCGTCACAGTCGCCGACCGCTTAAAGATGATGAACTGACATTTTAATGTCAATTTATAATCGGCTAATGCGTCTCGCCGCCAAGCGCCGGGCCACTACCCAAATCCTCAGCAGCGTCAAGAATCGGCGCCGCATCGATCGTGTCGGCTTCCAGCATCGCCGCGACGCGCTCCAGCGCGGAAATGATTTGCGCCTGTTCCCAGCTCTCAAGCTTTGAAAACCGGCCGGAAAAAATCTCGTGCAACATGGTCGGTGCGCCGGCCAAAGCGGTGCGTCCGGCATCGCTAAGCGCGACAAAATAGCGGCGCTTATCCAGCGCATCGGGCTGGCGACTGATCAGGCCGCGCGCTTCCAGCTTGCGCAGCATCAAGGTCATTGTGCCGCGCGACAGCGAAACCTTATCGGCCAGCTTGGACGGGCTGATGGTAACGGCGCGGGCTATTTCCTGCAGCGTTACCAATTGCGACACGGATAGGCTCGATTCCTTCGCCAATTTGCGCGAATCGGATGCGGTGGCCCGCGAGATTTGCCGCAAGGCAATCAGGGCTTCTTCGGTTCTCTGGCTCATTTTTCAATCGCAGGCATGTCCGACCCGACCTTTTTATTTTGCTCCTGCGATTGTAAGTCAGCCCACATGGTTTTGACCAGCGCATAAGCGGTGATGAACAAAACAAATGTGAAAGGCAGCGCCGCCATCAGCGTCCAGGCTTGCAGGCTGTCCAGCGCTTTGGCGCCGCCACCGACCAGCAGCACCACGGCGAAAAGCGAAATAATACAGGCCCAGAAAACGCGCTGCGTCAAAGGCGTGTCGGTCTTGCCACCGGCCGCCACACTATCGATTACCAGCGCGCCGCTATCTGAAGAGGTAACGAAAAACACAATCAAGAGGAGCAAGCCGACCAGACTGGCCAGCCCGCCAAGCGGCAGGTTTTCAAATAATTGGAACAGCACCAGAGAGACATCGCCAATGCCGCCGGCCAAGGCACCGACGCCGCTTTTCGCTTGATGGATAGCGGCCGTGCCGAAAGACGAAAACCAAATCGTCGCAATCGTCAGAGGGGCCAGCAGAGTAACGGCGATAAATTCGCGGACTGTGCGGCCGCGCGAAATGCGTGCCAAAAACAGCCCGACAAAAGGCGACCAGCTAATCCACCAGGCCCAATAGAAAATCGTCCAGCCATGGAAATAAGTCGTATCCTCGCGGCCGATAAAATTGCTCAAGGGCAGATAAGAGCGCGCATATTGCGCCAGTGCCTCGCCATAGCTCATGAAAATCGCCGCGGCCGGGCCGGTGACCAAAATATAGATGAGCAGCAACACAGCCAGCGCCATAGTGAAATTCGACAGGATGCGAATGCCGCGATCGAGCCCGCGCACCACAGAGGCGACAGTGACAATGGCAATCAGGATAATAAAAGCGATTTGTGTCGGCAAGCCGCCATCGACCCCGAATAAGAAGCTCAAGCCCGAAGCGGCTTGGCGCGCGCCCAGCCCCAATGAGGTGGCGAGGCCGAACACAGTCGCCAAAATCGCCAACATATCGACAATATGGCCGGGCCAGCCCCATGTGCTTTGACCGAACACCGGATACAGCACGCTGCGCGGTGCCATGGGCAGGCCCGAATTCATGGTGAAATAGGCAATGCCCAGCCCGACCAGCGCATAGATCGACCAGGGGCCAATGCCCCAATTAAACAAGGTCGCGCCAAGGGCAAGGTTTTCCGCCGCGGCGCTATTGGCCTCGACATTGAACGGTGTGCCGTACCAGCCGGTATAATAGGCCAGCGGTTCCGCCGCGCCGTAAAATGTCATGCCAATGCCGACCCCGGCTGAGAACAACATGCACACCCATGAGACAATACCGAATTCGGGCTTGGCGTTTGCCCCGCCAAGCCGCAAACGCCCCAAGGGCGAGAAACATAAAAACAGGATAAACAAGGTGATGAGGCTGACCGAGAGCGAGAAGAACCAATCGAACCCGCTCATCAGCTGGTTGCGCAAACTGAGCAGCAGCTCCGAGGCCGGGCCCGGCATAATCAAGACCAGCCCCGAGACCAGCACGGCGATGACAGCCGAGAATGGAAACACCGGATTGTGAAAATCAAAACCCGAAAGCTGGATATTATCCTGGCCGGGCTCGTATTCACCTTCAATATCAATTTTGCTCATACTGTTTCCTATTGATAGCGCGCCGCGTCATAATGCGGGCCGAGCGCTTTTTTAAGCGGGTCAAGATAAGGCTCGA
Organism: Alphaproteobacteria bacterium; assembly: GCA_965658615.1. Classification (GTDB taxonomy): domain Bacteria; phylum Pseudomonadota; class Alphaproteobacteria; order RS24; family RS24; genus UBA8337. Next base: position 10,545 of record CBFHSX010000031.1, read on the forward strand.
ACGGACGCCACGCGCCGACCCCTTTGCGGTTTAAGGGCTGGCGCACTTGCGCCGAACTGGCAGTGCGCACAGCGCGTTCTGTCTGATGGAAATCGAGACAGGCTTGTTCAAAAGGCAGGCCCAGATAATCCAATAAGCGGTGCACTTGCCCTTCCAAATCATCCAGCACATGCTCGTGTTGGACATGCAAAATCTTGCCCGGCAACACGGCGTGCCAATGATCCATCAAGGCGACATAATCGGCATAATAGCGGCCGATTTCCTCCAGCCCATAGGTAAATTCTTGGCCTTGGGCAAAAAGCTGTTTGAAGCCGGAAAAACAGCAATCCATCGGGTCGCGCCGCGCATCAATGATTTTCGCATTTGGCAAGATCAGGTGAATAAGTCCGATATGGCGGAAATTATTCGGCATTTTATCGGTGAAAAACGCCGCCCCTTGGCGATGCAGGCGCGTCTCCTCGATAAAAGCCTCGCCCATTTCGCGCAGCTCATCGCCGCTCAAATCATGCAGATTTTGCGGATAAGCCGCCGCGCCATCAGCGCCGCGCTTTTTACCGCGCAAGCGATGCGCCAGGCTGAGAATATTCGGCAATTCCAGAGTGCCGTCAATTTGGCTATGCGAGGCCAGAATTTGCTCGATCAAGGTCGAACCGGCGCGCGGCAGCCCGACAATAAAAATCGGATCCGCCGCCCCATGCCCCTTATCGGCCTGGGCCGCAAACAAGTCCGGCGTGCAGGCGTCTTTTTGGGCTTCAAGCTCGTCGTGCATGGCATCAGCCGTATAGCCGCTTTGCTTGCGTTTCAGCGCATTGCCATTTTCGTAATGGCGGAAAGAAATATCAAAAGCCTTTTGGTCCTCATAGGCTTTGGCCAGCGCAAAAGCGACATGGACCGCGTCATTGGCGAACATGTCACCGCGCGCCATCAGCCCATCCATGCGGGCAATTTCATCATCGGTAAAGCGGTAGGTCTTTAGATTGGCAAGGCTGTAAAACCCGTCCCCATGATCCGGTTTCACCTGTATGGCTTGGCGATAGGCCTCGACGGCTTCTGCCTCGCGGCCCAGCGTTTTCATCGCATGGCCTTTCGACGTCCAGCTTCCGGCATCCTGCGGCACCAGCGCCAAGATGCGCTCAAACAATTCCAGCGCCTCATCATAGCGCCCGGCCTGCATCAGATTTACAGCATGAACCGATAAATGCCGAACCCGGTCAGGCGCTTGCTCGACCAAATAGTGCGACTGCGCCTCGGCCTCTTCAAATCGCTGCCGGTTTTTCAGCACCTCAATATATTCCAATCGAATATCATGCAGCTGCGGCTGAAATTCCAAAATCGAGTCGAGGATAAATTCGGCCTGATCATTTTCGCCATGCCGAAATGCCAATTGCGCCAATAAACGCATGCCCTCAACATGGTGTTTATGCTTGGCCAAAAAGGCACGGCACATTTCTTCGGCCTGCGCCAGACGCCCCTCATGCATATGGTTCATCGCTGCTTGAAGGACCGGCGGTTGCGCAGCGACGCTTTTGCCGTTGGCCAGAGCCATTTCGGCTGCGCCTTCAAATCCTTTAGTCGCCAGCAAATTGGCCTGCCCGCGCCAGCTGGCAAGCAAAGAGGGGTTTTGCTGACAGGCAAATTGATAGGCACGCAAGGCGCGCTCAGGGTCGCTCTCAGCGTATAAATGCCCTTCTTCTTGAAAGATCCGACCGAAATCAGGCGAAATGGACTTCATTTCGGCGATATGCGCGGCGGCGCGGTCGGTCTGTTTCAAATAGCGCGCGCACACAGCAGCCATATAATGCGCGTCGAACAGCGCCGGAGCCTGCGCCAAAAGGCCGTTGAGAATGGCCTGCGCTTTATCAAAATCATTAGCTTCGATCGCAGCCTGAGCCGCTTTCAATGCCTCATCATGATCTCTTTTCGGTGCCATTGCTTTTACTTTCCGAGCAAAAGAATAGACCCCAAACGCAGGCCATTCGCCAAAGTGATGTAAGTCCTCAGAACTCGCGGCCGAGACGCACGCCAACCGTCAAGGGGCGCACAATCGACAGACGATCGCGGTCATTGACGAAATTATTGGAAATCTCTGCCCGCTCATCCGTCAGATTATTGGCATAAACATCAAGGCTCCACTCGTCACGCGACAGGCCGATCGAAGCGTTCAGCACGGTTGAACTGTCAATATCACCGGCGTTCATCTCGATAATATCGCTACGCGCTTCGCCGGTATGCGTGACCTGACCAAAGACATGCGCAGTTGCGCCGCCTTCAACCTGCCATTCATAACGGGCCGAGAAATTACCGGAAAACTCCGGCGCAAACGCCAATTCCTTGCCTGCGACCACATCCGCAGTCGGGATCAACACATCCGTAATCTCCGTGTCGAGGAAGGAGAAAGCACCGGCCAATTGCAAGCCTTCAATGGAAGGAACGGCGTAAATAAAGTCACCCTCAATCCCGGTAATCTCAGCGTTTGCCGCATTATCGGAGAAGAACAGATTGACGATATTCGGGTCAAACATGGTGGTTTGCAGATTGTCGATCTCGACAAAAAATGCATTGCCGTTAAAGCGCAAATAACCGTCCAGCAAGGTGGTTTTCCAGCCAAGCTCGTAATTATTAACCTCATCGGTCTGCAATTCGAACGGAACCGTGTAATTATTCGGCCCGGATGCGCCCCCCGGACGGTTCAACAGACCCGGACGGAAACCTTCCGAGTACGTCGCATAGAACATCAAATCATCGTTCGGCGTATAGGTCAGATTGGCGCGCATAATCGTGCCGTCGGTTTCGGCTTTATCCGGCGCATGCACCGCATTGTAAATCGCCTCAATTTCGGCTTCGCAAATGGCGTTTGGCGCACAAAGGTCGGCGCCGCCAAAGCCGCGTGTGGTTGTGCTCCAGCTATCGGCAGCCGTCAAAGCCGTTTTGATTTGCTGAAGCGCAGTTGCGCGGTCGGCGTTCAAAAGCACCTCATCGCCCGTAGCTGTCAGGCCGGAGCGAACAAAAGTGATATGCGTCGCAGTTTTTGTATCACTGATGAAGGTAAAGCGGCCATCACCATCATACAAATCGGTAATATTGGTGCCGAAAGCGTTTTTGTCGCCCCCGAAACCGTTACCGAAAGAAGAATTGGCGCTGCCTTCCATATCGACTTTCACGTCATATTGCCGCGCACCGACGGTTAAGGTTAGCGTATCGGGCAGTATATCGTAGCTGGCTTCACCAAACAGACCCATTTGTTCGTCAGTCCGTTTGATGTCATTACGGAAAATCGCACCACGCGGCAGGAATTCAGTGCCGGTGCGGAAATCATCCGTATTGAAATAGCTATTGGGATGAAAGCCCGGCACGGCGGCAAGCGACGCGTCGCTCTCAAAATGCGGCATGATATGCGCATATTCTGAGCCCGGATAAGTGAAATCAACCCGCTCCAGCAATTCGGTTTCGCTGGCATAAATACCGGCCGTCCCGCGCAGGCGCATGTCCTGATCGCTCTGCACACGGAATTCGTGCGACCAAACTTCAGTTTCTGAATCCGATGTCACAAACATGTTCGGTGCATGACAAACCCCGAAAGGCGTGCCCTGTGTATAGCCGCCGCTTGGCAGTATCGGGTTCGGTTCAGTGCCCCCAGATGCATAATTATATTCCGGATAGCTGACCGTGCTGTCACAAATATAATAAGGCAGATACTGACCGACATAGAGATAGTCAGTGTAATCAACACGCTGATCAGTTTCACGCTTGGTAAAAGCGCCTGTATACAGCATATCGAGAGCCGACAAACGGCCTTCCAGCGTCCAATTCGTATTGTGGAAGTCATCGGAAATATTGTCTTGCTCGTAGCGCTGTACCTGCAAATCATCCAATTCCGGGTCGGTGAAGAACACACCATCGGACTCGACGCCCTGCTGCATATGATTGACATTTAATGTCCATTCATCACCCAGCTCTTTGGTCACCCCAAGGCGGAAACCGCTATAGGTGGCGTCGTTGAAATCATCCTCAACCAGCGCCTGATTGTCTGCTTCAATAAAGGTGACGTCAGGAAACGCGTCTTTGAAGGATTGCCCGGCGCCCGGTAGCGTGCGATCACCCGAGCCAACTGTGTACATATTTGTTGTTACGCCCTCATGCGTGCCGGTAAAATCGCCACGCGCGCGAGCAGCCAAAATGCCGCTGCGACTTTGCACGCCGGCGCGCGCCAGGCTGACGGGAACACCATTGGCGCGCACCGTGCCGGCTTCGCGGAAGCGAGCCGATTCACTGGCATCAACCGTACCGGCGACATTGTCAATATAACCGCCTTGGAAATCATTGAAAATGACACCACGAATCGCCATCGTGTCGGAAATCGGCTGATTGAAAATCATCTCAACCTTACGGCTGGCCTCGCCACCTTTAGTGAAACCGACATCGGCGTTTACTTTGACCATTTCTTCATCAAGGTTCGGCTTATTGGTAATCAAACGCACCACACCGGCTTGTGAGCTGGCACCGAACAGTGTGCCTTGCGGGCCGGCCAGCACTTCGACGCGCTCCATGTCCACGGCGTAGACATCGAGGTTACGGCCCGGCTGTGTCAGGGGCTGCTCGTCGAGGTAAAGCGCCACATTGGGGGCCAGACCGGCGACACCGGCAGTGGTCAAATTCGGCGTGGTCGAGGCGACACCGCGAATGTAAATCGTGTTTTGGCCGGGGCCTGAGCCACCCGCCGTGATACCCGGCATTTGCACCAGATAATCAGTGAAGACATCGACGCCCAGCTGATCCAACTGTTTTTCGCCCAGCGCACTAACGGCAACCGGCACATCTTGCAGGCTTTCCGCTTTCTTCCGAGCCGTTACAACAATCTCGTCAATCGCTCCTTGAGCATAGGCACCGACCGTCATTCCGGCCGTCATGGCAACACTCATACTGGCGACGGAAACCCCCGTCATCAAACGCTTTTTAAGCATGATATCTCCCTTTAAACTTCGTTTTTCAAACCAAAAAAAGCCTGAAATCTCCGAACTTGGCCATTTGTCTACCATGGTTCGATTTGGAAATCAAATCATCGCCTGTGGACGAGTTATTTTGCCACCCCTGCAGCCAGGGCTTGCATTGGCCAAAAGGACGCGCCACACTGTCCGGCAAATGGGAGGAGAACGCCGAAAGGTGGGCTTTTCCCTTGTGTCCTATCAAGTAGATGAGCCTCGCCAAATGAATAGTTTCAACCCGCATTTCAAAACCCTGATGGGCCCCGGCCCGTCCAATATTGACCCGCGCGTCTTGCAAGCCATGGCGCGGCCAATCATCGGTCATCTCGACCCGCAATTTATCGGCCTGATGGACGAGATTAAGGATTTGCTGCGTTATGCCTATCAAACCGAAAACCCGCTGACCTTTCCGGTCTCGGCGCCGGGCTCGGCCGGCATGGAAACCTGTTTCGCCAATCTGGTGGAGCCGGGCGATAAAGTGCTGGTGTGCATTAATGGTGTGTTTGGCGGGCGCATGAAAGAAAACGTCATTCGCTGCGGCGGCGAAGCCGTGCTGGTGGAAGACGCATGGGGCACGCCGGTGTCGACCGATAAGGTCGAAGCCGCGCTCAAGGCCCATCCGGATATTAAAATCCTCGCCTTTGTGCATGCCGAGACCTCAACCGGCGTGTGCTCTGACGGCGCGGCCCTGGCCAAGCTGGCGCAGGCGCATGGCTGCCTGACGATTATGGATTGCGTCACCTCATTGGCCGGTGTGCCGGTGATGATCGACGAATGGGGCATTGATGCGGCCTATTCGGGCACGCAAAAATGCCTGTCCTGCCCGCCCGGCCTATCGCCCGTCACTTTTTCGGAAAAAGCCATTGAGGCGGTGCGCCGCCGCAATACGCCGATCCAAAGCTGGTTCCTCGATTTGTCGCTGGTGATGGATTATTGGTCGGGCGACGGCGCGCGCAGCTATCACCATACAGCACCCATTAACGCCATGTATGCGCTGCATGAAAGCCTGCTGATTGTCAGGCAAGAAGGGCTTGAGGCCGCTTGGGCGCGCCATCGCGCGCAGCACGAAAAGCTGAAAGCCGGGCTTGAGGAATTGGGTCTGTCGCTTTTGGTCGACGAAGCCCACCGCCTGCCGCAAATGAATTCCGTGCTTATCCCGGAGGCGCTGAAACCGCGCGAAGCCGAGATCCGTAAAACGCTTTTGCACACGCATAATCTTGAAATCGGGGCCGGTCTCGGCGCGCTGGCCGGTCAGATTTGGCGCATTGGCCTGATGGGCTATGGCGCGTCGGACGAAAATGTCGAGACCTGCCTGAGCGCGCTGAAAGAGGTGCTGGGTGCCGCATAAGGTACGCTTTAGACGTGAAAAGACGCTTGAATTCACGAGCCGGCGCGTTAGGCTCTTTTCGGCGCGTTCGGGTTTTATGACTGCGGGGGACATATGGCAGAATTTCTGCAGCTTTTGATTATCGGCCTATCGCAGGGCTGCGTATATGGCCTCATCGCCATGGGCTTTGTGATGATTTACAAAGCCACCGAGATGGTCAATTTCGCACAGGGCGATATTATGATGGTCGGCAGTTTTGTCGCCTTCAGCTTTATCGTCACCTGGGGCTTCAATTTCTGGCTCGGCCTGCTGGCTGCCATGTTTGTCATGGCTATTTTCGGCTTTTTGGTCGATGCCGTGGTGGTGCGCCGCATTATCGGCCAGCCGCAATTTTCCATCGTCATCTTGACCATCAGCCTCGGCTTTATTTTTCGCGCCGTGGCCGGCATGATTTGGGGACAAGCGCCATTGAGCCTCGACACACCCTTTGCCGGCACATCGGATTTCGGCGGCGCGGTTATCGGCCATGACCGGCTGGCCATTATGGGCGGCACTGTGGTCACCGTCTCCCTGATCTTTTTATTCCTGCGCTATAGCCGCTGGGGCATTGCCATGCAGGCGGCATCGCAAAACCAACTTGCCGCCTTTTATGTCGGCATTCCGGTCAAGCTTGTCTATTCGGGCGTTTGGGGTCTGGCCGCAGCGATTAGCTGCATTGCCGGTGTATTATTGGCACCGATTACCCTGATCGGCCCCCTTAATGGTTTTCTCGGCATTAAAGCTTTTGCCGCGGCCGTCATCGGTGGCTTTGGCTCCCTGCCCGGCGCGCTGATTGGCGGGCTGATTATCGGCATTGCCGAACCCTTCGCCGCCGCCTATCTGCCGGAGGTGAAAAACATTATCGGCTATCTGATTATGTTCGCCGTCTTGATGCTGCGCCCTGAGGGCCTGTTCGCCACGATTTACCAAAAGAAAGTGTAAGCCATGCGCGTATTGTTCAAGACAGATTATAATCAGGACATTAAAATCGCCAAACATAGCGGCTATGTGTTTTGGTATGCGGCGCTTTTGGCTGCTGTCTTTGCTGCACCGCTTGTGCTCGACACCTATTGGGTCAATGAGCTGACCCGCGTCTTGATTTACGCGCTTGCCGGGCTTGGCCTGATGGTGGTGACCGGCTTTACCGGCCAAGTCTCGCTGGGCCACGCCGCCTTTATGGCCATTGGCGCCTATACCCAAGCCTTTCTGCTGATGCAGGGCGTGCCGTTTCTCATTGCCTTGCCGATTGCGGCGCTGACCTCCGGCTTTATCGGCCTGATGATTGCCGTGCCGGCCAGCCGCATGACCGGGCTTTATCTGACCATTGCCTCGCTGGCATTCGCCATTGTGGTCGAGGATGTCATCATCCATTGGGAGAGCGTCACCGGCGGCAATCGCGGCATGGCGGTCGATCCGCCCGTGCTGTTCGGCTATATGATTTTCGAAGCATGGGAATATTATTATATCGTGCTGGCCATTCTCATCATCGCCATTGTGCTGGTGCTCAATATCCTGCGCGCGCCTTTGGGACGCGCCATGCTGGCTGTGCGCGATAGCGAGATTTCAGCCGAGAGCCTCGGCATTCGCGTGGCGCGCACCAAAGTGCTGGCCTTTCTTATTTCCGCCGCCCTGACCGGTCTGGCCGGCGGCTTATTCGCGCATTTCATTCAGTTTCTGTCGCCCGAAACCTTTGGCATTATCTTGTCCATTCAATTGCTGTTGATGATTGTTGTGGGCGGTCTGGG
>CBFHSX010000032.1:0-17116 GCA_965658615.1 Alphaproteobacteria bacterium
TGAGCGGCAGCAAAAACCAACGCCCCATGTTGGTGTTTGAGCCGTTGACACTGGCCCCCATTGACCGCCGTCTGATTGATAAGACCATGATGAGCCGGGCTGAGATTGACTGGCTGGATGCCTATCACCGGCGCGTCGAAAAGACCCTTATCGACAAGGTAGATAAAGCCACGCAAGGCTGGCTGAAGCGCAATTGCAAGCCGCTATAGGGCCGCCATCGCCACCCATTCATCTTCGCTCAACACGGTGACGCCGAGCTCTTGCGCTTTGGTGAGCTTCGAGCCGGCGCCGGGTCCGGCGACCAGAATATCGGTCTTGGCTGAAACCGAACCGACGACTTTTGCGCCCATGGCTTCAGCCCGGGCTTTGGCTTCGGCGCGGGTCATTTGCTCCAACGTGCCGGTAAAAACAATGGTTTTGCCGGCTACGGCCGTATCGACTGCCACCGCTTCGAGCGGTGTCGGGGTAACGCCGGCCGCAACCAGCGCATCAAGGCTTTCGAGATTATGCGGCTCCTCAAAGAAAGCCACAAAGGCATCCAGCATAGTGCCGCCAATGCCGTCCAGCGCTTCCATATCGGCGCGCGCCGGCATATCACCGGACGCGATTTCAAGCGCCGTGGCCCGCATGGCCCCGAGCGAACCGAAATGCCGCGCCAAAAGACGCGCCGTGGTTTCGCCGACCTGACGAATACCGAGACCGAAGATAAAGCGATCGAGATCGACGCTTTTGCGTGCTTCAATGGCGGCAAATAATTTCACCGCACTGTCTTTCAATGTGCCGATTTTGTCTTTGCTGCCCGAGGTATAGCGCCATATCTCAGGCGGGTTATCGGCATAGCGGGCCTCAAGTGTGAAGATATCCTGCGGCGCGCGGATGAGACCCAGCTCCCAATAATCATCGATTTGCTTTTGCCCCAGCCCCTCAATATCGAGTGCTGCGCGCGACACGAAATGCTTCAACCGCTCACGTGCTTGCGCCGGACATGTGAGCCCGCCCGTGCAGCGCGTCACCGCGTCTTCTTCGCCATCGGCGCGGGTTTCGCGGACAGCCCGACTGCCACATTCCGGGCAGGTCGCAGGGAAGATAAAGGGCGCGCTATCCGCGCCACGCTGTGCCACCAGCGCCTCTACCACTTGCGGGATGACATCGCCGGCGCGTTGAACGGTCACCATATCGCCAATGCGAATATCCTTGCGGGCAATCTCATCGGCATTGTGCAGCGTGGCATTGGAGACGACCACCCCACCCACTGTCACCGGTGCCAGCTTGGCGACCGGCGTCAGCGCACCGGTGCGCCCGACTTGAATATCAATATCATTAAGGCGCGTCGTCGCTTGCTCGGCCGGGAATTTATGCGCAATCGCCCAGCGCGGCGCGCGCGACACAAAACCGAGCCGCTGCTGATAATCCAGCCGGTCGACTTTATAAACCATACCGTCAATATCATAGCCCAGTATCGCGCGTTGCTGCTCAATTTCGGCCCAATGCGCCAAAAGACCGGCCGTGCTGTCGACCCGGGTAAAGGCCGGATTGACCGCAAACCCCCAACTGCGAAAACAATCCATCATGCCACTTTGCGTATCGGCCGGCATGGCGCTTATCTCACCCCATGTATAGGCAAAAAAGCTCAAAGGCCGCGCCGCCGTGACGCCGGCATCGAGCTGTCGCAGGCTACCGGCAGCGGCATTGCGTGGATTGGCAAAAATTTTACCCTTGGCGGCTTCTTGGCGGGCGTTCAAAGCGGTGAAATCGGCGTGGCTCATATAGACCTCGCCGCGTATCTCAACCACATCCGGCACGCCTTCAGGCAGTTTTTGCGGGATATCGGGAAGTGTCTTCAGATTGGCCGTAATATCCTCGCCAATGCGACCATCGCCGCGCGTCGCGCCTTGCACAAACATGCCATTTTCATAGCGCAGACTGGCTGACAGCCCGTCTATTTTCGGCTCTGAGGTAAAAGCCAGTCCGGCCGCAGCCTCAAGGTTCAAAAACCGGCGAATACGCGCGTCAAATTCAACCACATCATCATCGCCAAACGCATTGCCCAAAGACAACATGGGGACAGCATGCTCAACCTTACCAAATGCCGCATTGGGCGCTGCCCCAACGCGCTTGGAGGGGCTATCGCTGCGCATCATTTGGGGAAAGCGCGCCTCAATCGCTTCATTGCGGCGGCGGAGCGCATCGTAATCAGCGTCAGAAATTGACGGCGCGTCGTCTTGATAATAGGCCGCATCATGCGCGGCAATTTCTTGTGCCAGACGCGCCAATTCTTCTGCCGCTTCAGCCTCGCTAAGCGCCGCCACTTTTTTATCGGCGACCATTAATGCGCCTCCAGCAAACGCTGTGCTTGGGCCCGCGCCTCATCCGTAATCTCGGCCCCCGACAACATGCGCGCCACTTCCTCCAACCGCGCCGCATTGGCCAATGGTTCGACGCGGGTTGAAAACGCGCCGCCATGATCGCCCTTGCTGACATGCCAGTGATGATTGCCGCGGGCCGCCACTTGCGGACTGTGGGTGACAACCAGCACCTGCCCGCCCTGCGCCAAACGGTGCAGACGACTGCCGACCGCTTCGGCGACGGCCCCGCCGACACCGGCATCGACCTCGTCAAAAATCAGCGTGCTGTCATTGCCCTCCGCCGCCAGCGACACTTTCAGCGCCAGCATGAAGCGCGCCAATTCGCCGCCCGATGCAATTTTGGCAATCGGACCGGGCGCTGTGCCGGGATTGGTCGAGGCGACAAAGCTGACCTTATCAAGCCCATGCGCCGCGCCTTCATCCGGCGAAAGCGTATCAATTTGCGTGCTGAAACGCCCGCCATCCAGTTTCAGCGGTACCAGTTCGGCATTGACCATCTCGTCAAGCCGCGCCGCCGCCTTGTGACGCGAATGCGATACGGCTTGCGCTTTTTCGGCATAGGCAATCTCGGCGGCGGCAAGCGCGGCCTTCAGCCCATCGCGTTTTTCGCTACCGCCGTGAATGGCGCCCAGCCGATCTTGCAAACCGGTCAGAACCTCGGGCAATGCGTCGCATGTCGTTTCATGTTTGCGGGCCAGACTGCGCAGCGCGAAGAGACGGTCTTCGACCTGCTCAAGCCGCGCTGGGTCTCCGGTTATTTTGGCGACGGCTTGGCTGACCGCCTCGCGCGCCTCTGCTGCTTCAATGACGGCGCGGTCCAACGCCGATACCGCATCGTCCAATTGCCCACCGGCATCGGGTGCGGCGCGTTCGAGACGCCGCAGCGCACCGTTCAGCGCATTTTCAACCCCGCCATCGCCGTGCAAAAACGCCTCCGCCTCGCGCAAATCAGCAGTGATTTTTTCCGCATTCATCAACAGCGTGCGCTCATCGGCCAGCTTCGTCTCCTCACCGGCCTGCGGTGCCAATTCGTTCAATTCAGAAATCGCATGGGTCAGATAATCCGTATCGGCGCTGGCCTGCGCCAAAGCCGCCTCATAATCGGCCAATTCTTGCCGCGCCGTCTGACGCGCCGCATAAAGCCCGCCCAACACGGCCACCGCCCCGCCAAGACCGGCAAAAGCATCGAGTAGGCTGCGCTGCGTCGCTGCATCGGTCAGGGCTTGGCTTTCATTCTGGCCGTGAATTTCGATCAGCAGGCTGCCGATTTGCCCCAATAGGCCGACGCCGATCGGCTGGTCATTGCAAAAAGCGCGGCTGCGACCATCGGCTGATTGCACACGGCGCAGGATGATTTCCGACACATAGGGCTGGCCGTCATCGAGGCTGTTTTCGCGCAGCACATCTTGCACTTTATGGCTTTCTTTCAGCCGGAACACCGCCGTTACCGTGCCTTGCTGGCTGCCTTGGCGAACCAGGCCGGCATCACCGCGCGCGCCTGTTGCCAGACCCAAAGCGTCAAGCAGGATGGATTTACCGGCACCGGTCTCACCGGTTAGCGTGCATAGGGCTTGCTGCCAGTCGAGATCCAACCGGTCAATCAGCACAATGTCACGAATGGAAAGCGAAACCAGCATGCCCGCCCCTTAAAACACGGTGTCGAGCGCCCGGCTGATCCAGGATTTTTCATCCTTTACGGGGGTGAGGTCGCGCTGCCGCAGGATGCGATAGCTGTCTTTATACCAGCTACTGTCGGGGTAATTATACCCCAGCACGGCGGCGGCGTTTTGCGCTTCATGCACCACGCCCAGCGACACATAGACCTCGGTCAGCCGATGCAAAGCCTCAGGCACTTGGCTGGTCGTGCCGAAATTCTCAATGACATTACGGAAGCGACCGGCGGCGGCCAGATAATCGCCGCGATTGAGATAAAAGCGCCCGACATCCATTTCCTTGGCCGCCAAATTATCATTGGTCAGGTCGATTTTTAAAATCGCGTCGCGCGCATAATCGGAATTCGGATAGCGCGCAATCACTTCGCGCAGCGCGATTTGCGCCAGCTCGGTCGAGCGTTGGTCGCGTTTGACGTCGGAAATGCGCTCATATTGGCTCATGGCGATGAGGTAATAAGCGTAAGGCGCTTGCGTATTGCCCGGATAGAGCGCCAAGAAACGCCGCGCCGTGGCAATCGCCTCATCATATTTATTCTGCAAATAATAGGTATAGGCCGACATTACCAAAGCGCGCCGCGCCCATTTGGAATAAGGGTGCTGGCGCTCGACCTCGTCAAATTCTTGCGACGCAAATGTGTAATTGCGCGCCAAAAGCTCTCTATGTGCATTGGCATAAATCTGCTCGACCGGGCGCTCGATATAGAGCGCCTCAATCGAGGTTCCAGAGGAACAGGCGGCCAAAAAGGCCGAGAGAGCAAGAGCGGGTAGGTGACGCATTTTCATCGAGCGATTCCGTTTGGTTGAGCCCTCTTTGTAATGCATCAGCGCATGCAAAACCAGACCCAAACGGGTCGCGTGATAGATGAAAAGGGGATGGAATTTATTCAGCAGCCAAAATGGTTTCGCCGTCAGCCAGACTGACCAGCTCGAAAGCATCTTTTTGGTCGAACATGGCGCTGAGCAGCTTGTGGTGCAGCGCGTGGCCCGATTTATAACCGCGATAGCGGCCGACCAGGTGCAGACCGGTGAGATATAAATCACCAACCGCATCGAGCAGCTTGTGCTGCACAAATTCGCGCTCGGAACGCAGACCTTCTTCATTCATGACTTTATCGCCGTCAATGACAATGGCATTTTCAATCGAGCCGCCAAGTGCCAGACCGGCTTCGTGCATGGCTTCAACTTGGTGCAGCATGCAGAAGGTGCGCGCTTTCACGACATCGGCGTCAAAGCTGTCCGTATCGAGCTTCATCTCATAGGATTGGCGACCGATGGCATTGGTTTCAAAGTCGATCTCGGCTTCGAAAACGGTCTCATTATCCGGCAATAATTCGCAATAGCTGTCGCCCTGCGTAACGCGGACCGGCTTTTTGATTCTTACAACACGACGCGATGCGTTTAACGCGCGAATACCGGCGCGATTGATCAATTCAACAAACGGCGCGGCGCTACCATCCATAATCGGCACTTCCGGCGCGTCAATCTCGACAATTGCATTATCGATACGCAGGCCCGCAAAAGCCGCCATTAAATGCTCAACCGTGCCAACCACATGGCCGAAGCGGTTACCGATTTTTGAAGAAAGAGTGACGTCGCACACGCTGGCGCACAAGGCCGGGATAACGGCTTCTTCTTCCGCCACATCGGTGCGGATGAAGACAATGCCCGTATCGGCAGCGGCCGGACGCAGACGCATGGTCACTTTTTTGCCCGAATGCAGACCTATACCGCTCAGCTCAGCGTCGCCTTGCAGCGTTGTCTGCCAAACACCCATGCGCGCTTCTGTACCCAGAACAACAGGCGACACGGCAGTGAACTGCTCGTGAATTTCTGCAATGCTGGCCGGTGCTGCCATTTGGTGTTTCCTCATAAACGACCCCGTGCGGGGCTTTCATGAGTTTGTTCTACATAAGCAGGCAGGGCATCTCAAATAACAGATTATTGCCTTTTGTTACGCTTTTGTAACGAGTCGAAACATTACCAGAACAGCGGAAACCCTACCCGATAGCCGCTTTCGGTTTTTGTGAGGGTCTGCTTGCGATTGCCCTGCTTAACATAAGAAATATGCAACCAACCGGCCTCTTCATTATCGGCCTGTGGATATTCCACAATCAATTGATCAAATATCAGATTTTCCGCACTCCAAGCCGCCACGCGATGATGCGCGACATGGGCAATGCCGAAATCCACCGCCTCGCCCCGACAATGCTGGCTGCCCGCAGCACCGCCCAAAGCACGATTGAGCGCCGCGCTGCGATAACCGCTCGAAGGGTATATCGGCCTACAAAATTGCGCCCGCAGCGGCTCCAAGATGCGCTCACAAAGCCATTTCATATTTTCAATGGCGACGCTATCGGGTGTGTTGTCAAGCTGCATGCGGCTGGCCAATTGCGAGCGGCACATTTCGTGTAGGGTAAAATGCGGGCTTAAATTCATGCCCCATTATAAGGCCGCCGCCACTTGCGGGGATAAACGCGAAAAAGAAAACGGCTCGGACACAGGCCCGAGCCGCTTCTTTGACAGCTTAGAGATTAACGACGCAGAAACGCCGGAATATCAAGCTGGTCATTGCCATAATCACCGGCGCTCATGGTCGGGCCGGTATCCATGCTGGTCTGCACCAAAGGCTGGCTGGCCACCGCATCAACGCGCGGCGCCGATACTTGCGGGGCCTCAGCGGCAGGCGCAGTGGCTTGCGGGGCTTCCAAGTCCAAGGCCGGGGCCTCGGCGACTTCGGCCTGCACGTCCGCTTCCACTTCGACCGGCTGCTCGGCCTGCACCTTAGCCGGTGCTTCAAGCGGGGCCTCGGCAGTCACGTCCGGCGCGCTTGCCACAGCAATGGCTTGGGCGGCCGGTTCGGTTTTGCCATCCAGATCAGCGGCAAAAGCAGCCGGTGCGGCTTCGACTTGCGGCGTATCAACGGCGACTGTCTCAGCCACTTCCAGCGGCGCAACCGGTGTCGCTTCGACCTCGGCCGGCGGTGCATCGGCTTGCTTTACCTCGGCTTGAGGCGCTTCGCCCATATCGATACGCGGCATGACAGCGGCGCTTTGCTCCGGCGTATTGTCTTTCTTGGCACCGAAAACACGGTCGATAAATGAACGCCGCCGTTTCGTAACATGCGGCTGGTCCGGCTTCATCGCCTGCTGACCGGCCAAAAAGCTCGGCAGATCAGAATCCGGTGCCGCTTGCGGTGCAGCAGCCATTTCGGCTGCCTCGGCCGGAGCGGCTGTGTGTTCAGCCGTTTCAACCATTTCCGCAGGCGCCGCTTCACCGGCTTGAGCCTGCGGCTCCGTCGCCGTCATGGCGATCACGCGACCGCCATCCAGCGCCCGCAATTTAGCTGCTTCGGCCTCAATGCCGGTCGCAACAACGGAAACGCGCATCGAGCCGTTAAGGCTTTCATCAAAGGTCGAACCGAAGATTATTTTCGCCTCAGGATCGACTTCCTCACGGATACGTGTCGTCGCTTCATCGACTTCATACAGCGTCATATCATTGCCGCCGGTGATATTGATCAACACGCCGCGCGCGCCTTGCATGGACACATCATCCAGAAGCGGATTGGCAATCGCCGCTTCGGCCGCTTCCAAGGCACGTTTATCGCCCTCGGCTTCGCCCGTCCCCATCATGGCTTTACCCATCTCATTCATCACCGTGCGCACATCGGCAAAATCGAGATTGACCAGACCCGGCTTGATCATCAGATCGGTAATACCGGAAACGCCTGAATGCAGCACCTCATCGGCCATCGCAAACGCCTCGGCAAATGTGGTTTGTGCATTAGCAATGCGGAACAGGTTTTGGTTCGGGATAATGATCAGCGTGTCGACCTCTTTGGCCAGCTCTTCAATCCCTTCCTGCGCTGCGCGCATACGGCGCGGGCCTTCAAAATCAAACGGCTTGGTGACAACACCGACCGTCAAAATGCCCTGCTCGCGCGCCGCGCGGGCAATAACCGGTGCAGCACCCGTGCCCGTACCGCCGCCCATGCCGGCCGTCACAAAGGCCATATGCGAGCCCTGCAACATGTCGACAATCTCGGCCATGGTTTCTTCGGCGGCCGCCTGACCGATGGCCGGGTCGGAACCGGCGCCCAGACCTTCGGTCAATTTGGCACCGATTTGAATACGCCGATCGGCTTGCGATGCCGTCAGGGCTTGCGCGTCCGTATTGGCAACGACAAAATCAACGCCCTCGAGGCCGGCCGCAATCATATTATTGATCGCATTGCAGCCGGCACCGCCAACGCCGAAAACGACGATACGTGGTTTGAGTTCCCGTTTCGGTGGAACTGTCAGTTGGATACTCATGGCTTTCTCCTTTTCTACTCGCCTGATTTGGGCGAGTTCTGGGTTGCAATGAGAACCGTCTGGCCTACGCCCAATAAACAGGCCTGACAGTTCCCGGACGGGCTGGATTGCGCCGTCGGATTCTTACTCATCGGATAATCATTCGTGATTGTGTGGTGCATCAAAAATTCCTCTTCAGCCAATTGCTGAACCAGCCGAGCACGCCTTTTGACGTCTCGTTCAATACGGCATCAGCATGGTTGCGTCCGGCATAGGTCAACAGACCGGCGCAGGCTGCAAATGACGGTTCGGCCGCCGCCTCCGGCAGACCGGTCAATCGCATCGGCAGGGCCAAGCGTGGTTGTTTTTCCAATATGGTTTGTGCCAATTCAGGCGCGCCGTTTAATTGCGCCGCGCCGCCCGTCACCACCATACGGCGACCGGCGAGATGCGCCACGCCGCTGGCCAGCAGGCGTTCATTCAGCATTTCGAAGGTTTCCTCCAAGCGCGGGCGAATGATTTTGGTCAACTCGCTGCGCGGCAATGTCTGATAATCGCCGCCCATAACCGGCACCTCAAATTGTTCGCGCTCGCCCTGCGGCGTGGCCAGCGCGCTGCCATATAGCGTCTTGATGCGCTCTGCCGCCGTCAGCGACACATTCAACCCATGTGCAATATCATTGGTGATATGGCGACCGCCGACCGGCACAAGCGTGGTGAAGACCGGCTGGCCTTCATAAAACACGCTGGCACTGGTGGTGCCGCCGCCCATATCAATATGCAGCACGCCGAGATCGACCTCGTCTTGCACCAATGTCGACAGCGCGCTGGCATAGGGGGTGACGACCAACTTCTCGCATTGCAAATGGCACTGCTCGATACAGGTCAACAAATTTCGGATCGGGCCGACAGGCGCTGAAATCAGGTGCATTTGCACACGCAGCACATCGCCGTACATGCCCCGCGGATCGCTGATTGGGAATTGCGCATCAATGCCATAGCCGATCGGAATAGCGTGCAGAATTTCGTGGTCTTCGCGCCAAAACTCCTCATAAGCCAGACGCAGCGCGCTGGCCATATGCTCGTCATTGACGGGCTGACCGCTAATCGGCACCGCCGCTTCGCGCAAATCGCTGGCCATTTGATTGGCGGAAATACCGATCACCACTTGGCGCACTTCCATGCCGGCCATGCGCTCGGCCGCATCAACGGCGGCGCGGATACTGTCCTCAGCCTTGCGCATATCGACCACTTGCCCGGCCAGCAAACCTTCCGAGGAATGATGACCGAAGCCCGAAATGCGCGTCATGCCCTGTCCGTTTTCCAACGCGTCGCCATGCTCACCAATCAGGCAAGCGACTTTCGACGTACCGATATCGAGCGCCGCAATGGCGCCGCGCCGCAAGGGCGTCAGCGTGCGGCGGTCAAAATCAGACGAGGCGGCGGGTTTGTTCACGAGGCCGATCCTTTCACTTTGTGCAGCGTGCTACGGCGGGCGTCGCGCGGGCGCAGCAACACACGGTCGGGCAAGCGCAGGTCAATGGCTTGGTTTTCTTGCGCCAAAATGCGGCGGTCTTGCTCGAGCTGCATCAGCCGGTCAAGCGCGGCTGAAATACCGGTTGTCGGCAAATGCACCTCGCCGCCATGGTCAAGCTGCACCGTCCAGCGGCGATCACCGGTCCAATGTGCGGCCACCATGCGATTGCGCAGCACCGGATAATCGGACAGCAAATCCATGAAGTCAGCCGCGCGCAGTCCGGCACCCTGACCGGAGAAGACCGGCAGATGCGCGAATTGGCGCAAATGATGTGTCGTGATGGCGACCCCGCCGCGATCGATCAGCGTCAGCTTCTTATCGTCGCGGTAAAAACCGAACGCCTCGCGCTCTTTCAGCCGCACATGCACAAGATTGGGCAAGCGGCGCACAATCGTGGCACGTTCAACCCAAGGCAGGTCTTCAATGCGGGCGTGAATGGCGTCAAGGTCGAGGGCAAAAATCGGCGCGTTTTGCGTAACGCCGATAACCGCCAGCAGGTCATCGCGCTGCGTGCGCTTGCGGCCTTCAACCGTAATATCATTGACACGGAAACCGGCTTCAGCCGTCAGGCGATAGGTCTGCGCTTTTGTCCAGTCGGCGAGCGGCGACAGTGCCTGCATGTTAAAGGTCGCCAGTGCAGAGGCGACCAGCGCCAAGCTTATGGCTGCAAGGCGCAGGCGACGGCCCGACCAAATAATCCGCAGACCGATAACCGACAGATTGAGCGGCGTCGCCAAGAGTGAAATAAACCCGTCGCGCAAGCGGCTTTTTAACGGCGTCTTAATTTTTGTTTTTTGTTTCATCGCTGGCATGAGGCATCCTTCACAATCCATTGCACAAGCTCAGTGAATGAAATGCCGCGATGCGCGGCCATTTCAGGCACGAGGGAAACGGGCGTCATGCCCGGTTGCGTGTTGATTTCCAAAAGTACGAGTTGGTCTTTGTCGGCGTCATAACGGAAGTCCGAGCGCGTGACACCGCGACAGCCGACCAGATTATGCGCCGCCAGGCTGATGGCTTGTATCTCCGCCGCCAGCGCGTCGGCAATATCAGCCGGCACATCATGGCGCGAGCCACCCGGCTCATATTTGGCGCGGTAATCATACCAGCCATTGCTCGGCACAATCTCCATCACATCCAAGGCCACGTCGCCCATCACCGCGCAGGTCAATTCGCGGCCGGCCACATAAGCCTCGACCATGGCCATGCCGTCAAACGCCCAAGCCGCATCGCTGAGGCTAGCGGGCACCGCATTGGTGCCATCGACAATAATCTCAATACCGACACTCGAGCCCTGATTGACCGGCTTCACCACATAGGGCGGCGGCAGCGGGTGATCGCTGACACTGCCTTTTTCAACCAGCACGGAATCTGCCATGGGCAGTCCGGCGGCGACAAAAATCTGCTTTGACAGAAACTTATCCATGGCCAGAGCTGAGGCGCGCACACCGGAATGGGTATAGGGAATTTGCAGCACTTCCAACAGCCCCTGCACTTCGCCATCCTCGCCGCCAATTCCGTGCAGCGCATTGAAACAAATATCCGGCTGCACCTCGGCCAATTGTGCATCCAGTTGCCGCGTCACATCTATTTCGCTGACACGATAGCCAAGCGCCCGCAAGGCGTCGGCGCATTGCTCGCCCGATACCAGACTGACCTCGCGTTCCGGCGACCAGCCGCCCATCAGCACGGCGATATGCTTGCTCTCGCTCATAGCGCCTCCCCAATGCGACGGATTTCCCAATGCAGGGCAATGCCGCTATCTTGTTCGACGCGCGCGCGCACCGTCTCGCCAAGCGCCTCTAGATCGGCGGCACTGGCGGCGCCGCGATTGATCATGAAATTGCAATGCTGCTCCGACATTTGCGCGTCGCCGACCCGTAGACCACGACAGCCGGCCGCGTCGATAAGCTTCCACGCTTTCGGCCCGTCGGGCGATGCGCCGCCCGGATTTTTGAAAGTCGAGCCACCGGTGCGCGATTTGACCGGCTGGCTATCCTCGCGGGCATCTGAAATCTCTTGCATGGCAGCTTCAATACGCGTCTGCTCGCCGGCCACGCCTTTAAAGCGCGCTTTGGTGTAAATCAGGAAATCATCGCGACCATTATGGCGATAGCTCAAATCCAGCTCATCGGCGCGCAGCACATGTTTTTCACCGGCGCGGTTCAGTGCCGTGACATCGACCAGCACCTCGCCGGTCTCGCCGCCATAGGCACCGGCATTCATCGCAATGGCCCCGCCAATCGCGCCGGGTATACCGCGATAAAATTCCAGACCTGCAATAGAAGCGGCAGCGGCGGCGCGGGCGACGCGCACATCCAATGCCGCAGCCCCGGCTGTCATCTGCACCACATCGGTTTGCTCCACCTGACCGAAAGCCGCGCCAAGGCGAATAATAACGCCACGCACCCCGCCATCGCGCACCAGCATATTGGAGCCGGCCCCCAGCACATGCAGCGGCACATCGAGCGGCAGGGCCGCCAGAAACGCCGCCAAATCATCCTCATCAGCCGGCATAAACACCATATCCGCCGTGCCGCCGACGCGGAACCAGCACAAATCGGCCAGCGCCATATCGGGTAGCAGCTTGCCGCGCACTTGCGGCAGGGCAGCGCGCCAATCTTGCGGCAGAGTGGCAGAGACGGTCATGCGCGCACCTGTTTTAGTTGGTCGGGAAGCTCATAAGCCATGCTTGAAATTGATCCGGCGCCCATACACACCACAACATCTTTGGCCTGCAGCTCGCCGGCCAGCAGGTGCGGCAGCGCGTCAGGGCTCTCGACATGAATGACATGACGATGACCATGGGCGCGCAAGCCAGCAGCCAAAGCGGCGCTGTCAAAGCCCTCAATCGGCGTCTCGCCCGCCTCATAGACCGGCATGACCAACACCGTATCGGCACCGTTCATGCAGGTGCAAAAATCATCCATCAAATCGCGCAGGCGCGAATAGCGATGCGGTTGCATAACCGCCAGCACACGGCCTTGGCTTACCGTGCGGGCGCTTTCCAACACGGCGGCAATCTCTACCGGGTGATGCGCGTAATCATCAAAAATGCGGATCTCATCAGCCAGTGCGGCGACTTGGGTAAAGCGGCGTTTGACGCCGCCAAAGCCGGCTAAGGCGGCTTTAATGGTTGCCTCATCGGCCCCCAATTCCAGCCCTGCCGCAATAGCGGCCAGTGCGTTTTGCAGATTATGTTTACCGGCCATAGGCAGGCTTAACGCGCGCAGCACTTGCTCGCTATCATCGCGGCGGTCGCGGCATATCACATCAAAATGCTGCACCAGCCCGTCTTCGCAAATATTGACGGCGCGAATATCAGCCTGCTCAGACAGACCATAGGTCATCAGGCGGCGGTCGGTCACGCGCCCGACAAGGGCCTGCACTTCCGGATGGTCGAGACAGACAATGCCGAGACCGTAAAAAGGAATATTTTGGATATAGCTGTCAAAGGCGGCGCGCAGCCCGTTAAAATCACCATAATGTTCAAGATGCTCAGGGTCGATATTGGTGACAATGGCAATCGTCGTCGGCAGACGCACAAATGTGCCGTCGCTCTCATCGGCTTCAACCACCATCCAATCGCCCTGCCCCAGCCGCGCATTGGTGCCATAAGCATTGATGATGCCGCCATTAATGACGGTCGGGTCGAGACCGGCCGCATCCAGCATGGCGGCGGTCAGTGAGGTGGTCGTGGTTTTGCCATGCGTACCGGCCACCGTCACACATGGCTTCAGGCGCATCAGCTCGGCCAACATCTCGGCGCGGCGCACAACCGGAATATGCGCTGCGCGCGCCGCCTGCACTTCCGGATTATCATCGGGCACGGCAGACGAAATCGTCACCACACCGGCATTTTCGACATGCGCCGCCGCATGGCCTTGCATCACCTCAATACCCATTGCCACGAGGCGTTTGGTATTGCCATTGCTGCCCATATCACTGCCTTGCACCTGATAGCCCATCACATGCATGACTTCGGCGATACCGCTCATGCCGATGCCGCCGATACCGACAATATGCACGCGCCCGAAAGAGCGCAATTGACCCGGGTTCTGCTGCGTGTCAGCCATTCGCCACCCCCGGTGTGTCATCTTTTGAAATCGGCGCTTCGATTTGCACCGGCTCGCCCTTTGCCAGACACATTGCATAGCGCCCGAGGCGGCCGCTTGCGTCAAGCTCGCCCGATTTGCGGGCCTGCGCCGAAATGTTTTGCAGGCGTGCCTCATCAATCATGAGGGTTTCGATGAGCTCGGCCAAGCGGGTCGGTGTAAACTCACTTTGCTTTACCATAATAGCGCCACCGACTTCGGCCAGTTCACGGGTATTATGCGCTTGGTCTTGGTCCAAAGACGTCGCCAGCGGCACAATAATCGAGGGCGCACCCAAAGCCGCCAACTCGGCCAATGTCGATGCTCCGCCGCGCCCGATCACCAGATGCGCGCGCCGCATACGGGTCGGCAAATCATCGAAGAAATCGCGAATTTCAGCGTATACGCCCAGCGCCGAATAGGCCTGCAGCGTCTCGCGCATATCCTCTTTGCGCACTTGATGCACAATCCGCATGCGCTTGCGCTGCGCCTCAGGAATTAAGGCAATGGCTGCGGGTAGCGTATCGGCAAATACGCGTGCGCCCTGACTGCCGCCAAATATCAATAAGTCAAACGGCCGCGAGCGGGCCAGAAAACGATAGCCGCCTTGCGCTGCTTTCAGCACGGCAGGGCGCAGAGGATTGCCGGTTTTACGCAAGCGCTCGGCAGCCCGCACCGGCACATTCGCCGTATTGGCATAGCTGGTCGCCACAAAGGCACCGAAACGCGCCGCCAGACGATTGACGCGGCCCAGCACGGCATTTTGTTCATGCACCAACACAGTGCGGCGCAGCAATAGCCCGCCCATGACCGGACCGAAAGACGGATAACCGCCAAAGCCGACAATGGCTTTCGGTTGCAGGCGCAAAATAATCAGCATCGACATGAATAGTGTGAAGCCGAGAGTCAAAAGCCGCAATGGCAGGGCAAAAATGCCGCCGCCATAAACCGTTGCCGCAGAGATTTTATGCACTTCCATCGGCGTTAATTGCGCCACATATGACAAGCCGCGATTATCGGTCAACAGGTGCACATCATAGCCCTCTTTTTGCAATTCGAGTGCCAAGGCGCTGGCCGGGAACATATGTCCGCCGGTACCACCGGCTGCCAAAATGATTTTAGGATTGGCCATAAGCGCCTCCGCTTGGTGTACTCATAGTCGGCATGGGTGCAGCGCGCATATGCACATGCGCGGTTGTGCGACGGCGCATCAACCCGACCAGCATGCCCATCGTGATGGCCGATGCCAGCAGCGACGAGCCGCCATAAGAAATAAACGGCAATGTCATGCCCTTGGACGGCATGAGGTTGAGATTGACCGCCAAATTGATGATGGCTTGCAGGCCGAACAGGCAGATGAGCCCGGCCGCCGCCAATTGAATCCAATGCTCGGTCTCATCGCGCAGCGCCCATAGCGCGCGCCAGACCAAAAACGCGAATATGCCGATAATCAGGCAGCCCATAATCAAACCGCCTTCTTCGGCCGCGACGGCAAACACATAGTCAGCATGCGCGTCGGGCAGGATCGATTTGACGCGGCCATCGCCGGGGCCGACACCGGTCACGCCGCCCGAGCGAATGGCGTCCATCGCCTTATCGACCTGATACGTGTCGCCACTCGACGGGTCGAGAAAGCGCTCAATACGGCTGCGGAAATAGGCATAGCTTGTATATACATAAGTGCCGGCAATGAGCAGCACGGTGGACAGACCGGCGATCAAATGCAGCGAACCACCCGACAGATAATACAGGCACATCCAGACCATGCAGATGAGAATGGTCTGGCCGAAATCGGGCTGCAGGGCGAGCAACAGGCAGCACAGCACCAACAGCCCCAGCGACCACCACATATCATGGCTTTCAAAGCGGGCTCTTTGGCGCGCAAACAGCCATGCCGTGACCACGACAAAGGCGGGTTTCAAAATTTCTGACGGCTGCACCGACACGCCGGCCACCAGCAACCAGCGGCTGGCACCTTTTACCGTGACACCGAAAAACAGCGTCGCAACAACCCCGCCAATCGCGCCGATAAGTAAAGCCACGGCAAACCAACGAATAAGCTTGGCCGGCAGCATGGAGACAGCGAAGAAGACGATCAAAGCCAATGTCAAAAAGACAAATTGCTTTTTGGCGAAGAAATAAATCGATTTATCGATATGCTGCGCCACGGCCGGGCTGGCGGCGAAGGCCATTAAATAGCCGACCGCGAGCAACGCCAAAACACCCAAAACCATAGGCCGATCAATGGTCCACCACCATTGTGCCAGTGGGCTACGATTGGTGCGGGCAAAAAACTGCGTCATGCCGCGCCCTCCGCATTTTGGCCATCGCACCATTGATCGACGGCAGCGCAAAACGCCGCGCCGCGCGCTTCGAAATCGGCAAATTGGTCAAAGGAAGAACAGGCCGGCGATAGCAGGATAACCGCCTCTCCTTCGCCGACTGCATCATTAGCGGCTTGCGTTACCGCCTTGTCGATTGTGCCGACAATATGGGTCGGCATGAGCGGCGATAATGTGTCGGCAAATACCGGCCCCGCCTCGCCGATCAAATAGGCAGCGCGGACATGGCCGTATAGCGGCGCCAGCCCGTTCAAGCCACCGGCTTTGGCGACGCCGCCGGCAATCCAATAAATATTGTCATAAGCGGCAAGCGCCTGGCGTGTCGCTTCGCCATTTGTGGCTTTTGAGTCATTGACGAAATGCAGCCCCTTATGCCGGCGCACTGATTGCAAGCGATGCGCCATGCCTCCAAAGCTGGTAAAACTGGTGGTAATGGTGTGGGCATCGAGACCCAGCTTGCGGCCAATGGCAAAAGCCGCGGCCGCGTTTTGACCATTATGCGCACCGGGTAAAGCGGCGCAGGCCGTCATATCGAGCAGCTTGCCGGAGCCCTGCCAGAGGCAGCCATCTGCATAAAAAATATCAGCATCGGTATGCGTTGCAGCGATACGCAGTGTCGGCTTGTCGGCATTATGGCGCGCCGCGACGCCGCGGCACTCCACATCATCCGCGCCGATGACCTGCAGCTGCGCGCATTTGCCATTGGCAAACAGTAATTCCTTGGCGGCGACATAGCCGGTCATGCCGCCATGTCGGTCGAGATGGTCAGGCGTGATATTCAAAAGCACGCCGATATCGCAAGCCAGCTGACG
>CBFHSX010000033.1:0-16927 GCA_965658615.1 Alphaproteobacteria bacterium
ACTTTGCGCCCTTCCGGGTCGATATATTGCCCGAATGTGCGCGATAACACATCCGGTTGCTCGTGTATTTCCTTCGCCATGAAGTGGCGATAATTGCCCTTATCGACCATGGCGGCTGAGGCATCGACGGTTTCGACCGCGCGCGTGACCTCAGCGTCGCTGCCAAGCGCGAAAATTCGTGCGCCGTCCCGCGTCATCACCGCCCAATCGCCATCCGCCAGATAGCACACGCGATTGGTAAACGGGGCCAAGGCAAAGGCGTCCGAGCCGAGAAACATTTCGCCGTCGCCATAGCCAATAGCCAGCGGACTGCCTTGGCGGGCGACAATAATCTCATCTTCATTGCCGTCAATAATCAGGGCAATGGCGTAGGCCCCCTCAAGCGCCGCAAAAGTTTGTTGCGCCGCCGCCTTAATATCGCTCTTGCCGTTCAGATGTTTGGCGAATAAATGCGCGATGACTTCCGTATCCGTATCGGATGAAAAGCTGACGCCATCAGCAATCAGCGCCTCCTTCAATTCTTTATAATTCTCGATAATGCCGTTATGCACCACGGCCACGCCCTCGCCCCGATGCGGATGCGCATTGGCTTTAATGGCCGGGCCATGCGTCGCCCAACGCGTATGCCCAATGCCGATCGTGCCGTTAAACGGCCGGTCATCAAGACGGGCGCGCAATGCGTCAAGCTTGCCTTCGGCACGGCGGCGGATGAGATTGCCCTCGGAGATAATGGCGATACCGGCGCTATCATAGCCGCGATACTCAAGACGTTTCAGACCGTCATAAACCCGTTGCGTCACATCTGCGCCGCTTACAATACCGATAATACCGCACATTTTACTTTTCCTTTTTTTCGTTACGGGCACGGAACTTCGCACCCCAGCCGGCGATAACCCGTTCCGGAGCGCGGGTGACAACCAAAGCGTCATCTTCGACATTTTTAGACAGTGCCGTCGAGGAGCCGAGAAACGCGCCCTTGCCGATTTCGACCGGCGCGATCAACGATGAATTGGAGCCGATAAAGGCGCCGTCACCGATTTTCGTGATGTGCTTATTATAGCCGTCATAATTGCAGGTGATCGTGCCGGCTCCGACATTAACCTCTTCGCCCAAGATAGCGTCGCCGATATATGACAAATGGCTGACCTTAGAGCCCTTGCCGATTTCGGCCTTTTTTGTCTCAACAAAATTGCCGATTTTCGCCTCATCGCCGACCATTGTGCCCGGGCGCAGCCGCGCATAGGGGCCGATAGCGGCATTCCTGCCAATATGGACGCCCTCAAGATGCGTAAAAGCCTTAATCACTGTGCCGGCACCAATGCGAACGCCGGGGTTGATTTTGACATGCGGTTCCAACATCACATCGGCATCGATTTCGGTGTCAAAACTAAAAAACACACTGTCCGGATCTTGCATGCCGACACCGGCATTGAGGAAGTGCCGGCGCAAGCGTTGTTGCATCAACCCCTCAGCCTTGGCCTGACCGGCACGGCTATCGACGCCTATTGTGTCTTCGGGCAGCGCCATCACCAAAGCGGTGGATGCGCCATCTTGCGCCGCCAGCGCGACCAAATCGGGCAGATAATACTCACCTTGCGCATTATCATTGGAAAGCTGCGGCAGATATTTCGCCAGCGCGCCTTGGCTGATACCCATAGCCCCGCCATTGCATAGGGTAATGGCGCGGGTGGCGGCGTCAGCATCTTTATATTCGACAATAGCTGTCGGCGTATCGCCTTGCATAATGACACGCCCATAGGCAACGGCGTCATCAGGTTCAAAACCCAGCACGGCAATATCGGCACTGTCTGACGCCAATGCGCCCAACACGGCGGCGCGCATAAGCGGCGTATCACCGAACATCACAACCAGTCGCTCATGTTTGGCTGCCGCCTCTTGCGCGGCGCGCACCGCATCGCCCGTGCCGTTTTGGTCTTGTTGAATACAATGCACCAGCGGCACATTCAGCCCATCCGCATAGGCGCGCACATTATCTTGGTCGGGCGATGTGACCAGCAGCACCTCGCTGGCACCGGCCGCTTGCGCCGCAGCAACGGTATGCCCCAGCATCGGTCGCCCGGCGATTTCGTGCAGCACTTTCGGCAGCGCTGATTTCATCCGCGTGCCTTTGCCTGCAGCCAAAATAATCGCGCCAAAAGATGTCGTGCTCATGAGTTTTCGCCCTCTTCAATTACGCCCTGTATAGGGGGCGTCGCCAAAGAGGTGAAATCAAACAGTTTTACGCTTTATTGCACTTAACTCGCGAGGGCCTCGATGCCGATATCCTCAAGCATCGCATTGCCTGCCTTTACCGCTTCAGCCAGACCGCCGACGGCGGAGAGTAAATTATGCGCATAAAATTGTGTCGAGGCGGTTTTGCGGCGGGCGAAATTCGGATCGACATCGTCTTGCGTCACCGCATGTGCGCCGCGCGCCAAATAATGACAGCCTGCCACCAGACCGAACAGACGCAAATAAGGCGTCGCCCCGGCCAGCACATCCATCGAGCCCTTCTGCGCCATCAACCATTCGGTTGTGTCTTCCAGAACGTTAATCGCATTGGCCAGGCGTTCGGCCACATCGACCAGCACGGGGCTGTTCGATTGACGACAGGTCTCGACCGTTTCCTTCATCTCGGCGACATAATCAGCGACGACAGACCCATTGCCGAGCGGCAGCTTGCGGCCCACCAAATCGAGTGCTTGAATGCCGTTCGTCCCCTCATAAATGGTCAGGATACGCGCGTCGCGCACATGCTGCGCCGCGCCGGTTTCTTCGACAAAACCCATGCCGCCATGGATTTGCACCCCCAGAGCCGCCACTTCATTGGCAATATCTGTGCTGAAAGCCTTGGAAATCGGTGTCAGCAAATCATTCTTGGCTTTGGCTGCCGCATCCCCCGACGCATGTGCCAGATCATTGAGCACACCATTTTCATAGCAAATGGCGCGCGAGGCATCTGTCAGGGCGCGCATGGTCAGCAGCATTCGGCGCACATCCGGATGTTCGATAATCGCCACCGCCTCATGGTCATCCTTGGCGGCGCCGGGTTTGCGACCCTGTTTGCGTTCTTGCGCATAAGCCAGCGCGTGTTGCGTTGCGGCCTCGGCCACGCCGACACCCTGCAAGCCGACATGCAGCCGCGCATTATTCATCATGGTGAACATGCATGCCATGCCGCCATGCTCGGGGCCGACCAACCAACCGGTCGCGCCACCCGTCACATCGGCTTGCTCGCCATAGGCCATGACGCAGGTCGGGCTGGCGTGAATGCCCAGCTTGTCTTCCAGACCGATGCATTTGACATCGTTTAACGCCCCCAAGGAGCCGTCATCATTAACGAAGAATTTTGGCACCACGAATAGCGAGATGCCCTTCGTACCCTCCGGCGCACCCGGCGTGCGGGCCAGCACCAGATGGATAATATTATCGGTCATATCATGGTCGCCATACGTAATATAAATCTTCGTACCGGTGATTTTATACGAGCCGTCATCCTGCGGCATCGCCTTGGCGCGAATATTGCCGACATCGGAACCGGCATGCGGTTCGGTCAAGTTCATGGTGGCCGACCATTCGCCGGTGACGACTTTGCGCAGATATTTCTCTTTTTGCTCTTCGGTGGCATGCGCCGCCATCGCTTCCATGCCGCCATTCGACAGCATCGGGCAGAGCTGGAAACCGATATTCGAGTTCATCATTTCGGTGACCGCATTGGACAAAGCCAAAGGCAGGCCCTGCCCGCCATATTCAACCGGCGCGGCAATTGTCGGCCAACCGCCCTCGACATATTTCGTGTAAGCCTGTTTAAAGCTCTCCGGCACGGTGACGCTGTCATCGGAGAGCTGGCAACCCTTTTGGTCGCCATCCCAACTGGCCGGCGCGATATAATCATTGGCCAGCTTGGCCGCCTCATCGAGAATGGCAGTCAGCAGGTCGGGCGATAGGTCCTCATATTTGCCGCTCTCGATCAGCCGTTCAAAACCGGCTTCTTTCATCAGGGCAAATTCAATCTCGGTCACAGGCGCACGATAGGTCATGGCAATCTCCTTTAATTGTGCCTAAGCTATGACAATTCCGGCGTCAAGACACGCGCTTTTTATGTGTCATTTGGCCACAAGAATATGGAGGGGAGCGTGCGGCTAGAGAGACAAAACGGCTATGCATTGGCGGCCGACAAATTACGGCTCTGGCTGGCAGCGACCATGCTGCTCAGCTTGCTATTGATGCTGGTCTTGTTTATCGATCGGCCGGCACAGATTGAGACTTGGCGGCTTTGGGCGCGCTACACGGCCCGACTTTCCTTCTTTTTGTTTTTGGCGTCCTATCTGGCCAGCCCGCTTTACGAGCTTAGCCAACATAAAGCCGTTGAGTGGCTGCGACGCAATCGGCGCAATGCAGGCATCAGCTTTGGCCTCGCCCACACCATTCATCTTGGGGCCTTGGTCGGCTTTTTTGTCGTCTCCGGCGAGGCGGTTGATGCGGGCACAGTTATTGTCGGCGGCGGCGCTTATGTCGCCATGTTTGCTATGCTGGCGACTTCCAATGATGCCGCCATTCGCAAAATGGGGAGCCGCAATTGGCGGCGCTTGCATAAATTCGGCGCGCATTATCTCGCCTTTGTTTTTGTCTTTACCTATACGAGCAGTCTCGTCGATCCATGGTCGAAGCCAATCCTCTTGATTGCATTGGCCTGGGCTGCCATTCTGCTTCGCATATTCATTATGATGTCCTCACGCAAAAGGAGCGCGACATGAGCGAGCACGCAACCATTTCCATCACTGACGGTATCGCCACCATCACCTTGAATGACGGCAAAGCCAATGCGTTCAGCTTCGTCATGATGGAAGCGCTTTCGGCCTGCATGGATAAAGCCGAAGCTGACGCCGATGTGATTATTCTGACGGCGCAAGGCCGCGCCATGTGTGCCGGTTTCGACCTCAGCGTGATGAAAAATGACCCTGAACGCGTGCCGGAGATGGTCGGCAATGGCGGCAAGTTGCTGGCACGGCTCTTTGCCTGCCCGAAACCGACCCTTATCGCTGCGCCGGGCCATGGCATTGCCGCCGGTGGCCTGCTAATGCTGGCGGCTGATTACCGTATCGCCGCCGAGGGTGAGGCGCGCTTCGGCTTGAATGAGAGCGCCATCGGTATGGTGTTGCCGGATTACGGCTATCAACTTTCGACCTTCCGCATCAATAATAAATATCTCGATGCCAGCTTTGTCGGTGCCGAATTATTCGACGTGTCGACCGCCATCAAAGCCGGTTTTCTCGATGAGGCCGTACCGGCTGATAAATTGATGGATCGGGCTATGGAGAAAGCCAAAGCGCTGCAGCAATTGCACCCGAAAGCCTATGCCGGCAACAAGCAATTAGTGCGCGGGGCCGTCACTGAAAAGCTCACCGCCGGCCTCGCCTCTGCAGAGGACTTCAGCGCAAACGTGTAACACTGACCGCGCAGTGCGCCGCTTGCAGCACATGACGTGTGTAATGTGCTATGCTCGAGTGAGTCGTAGGAGTGTTGTATTGTTGGACAAATTGATTACCCCGTCTGCCCGGGCCGATATCGGTGCCGGTCTTGCCAGTGCCCTTTTATCGCTGACATATGCCCTATCCTACGGCGCGCTTTTGTTTTCGCCGCCCGACCTGCTGCCTTTTGTCGGCTATGGGATTTCCATGGCTCTGATTACCACGATGGTGTCGGTCTATATGATAGCGGTGACATCGCGCATCAAATTCTCAATTGGCGGGCCGGAAAGCAGTACGGTCGCCGTTTTGGCCAGTTTGGTTGTGATTGTTACCGCCAACCGCCCGCCCGAATTGCAAGGTCTCGACCTTGCCATATTCACCCTGACGACGATTTGTCTTGTCAGTTTTGTCAATGGCGTGATTATGTTTCTGCTCGGCCAATTCAAACTCGGCACGATTACCCGCTTTGTGCCGGTCTCCGTCGCAGGTGGTTTTTTGGGGGCGGCGGGCCTGTTAATGGTAAATGGTGCCCTGTTTCTGGCCACGGGATTTTCGGTCATTGAGGTGTTTAGCGCCAGTCTGAGCGATCTCGATACAACCAAAATCATTGCCTTAGTGGTCTTTGCTTTGATTTTCTTTCTCACAACCTCGCTGATTGACAGCCCGATGACGCTGCCGACGACCATTGTCGGCACGATTTTGGTGGTGCATGCGGCGCTGGCTTATTATGGCATTGGCATTGAAGAAGCTCAGAATATGGGGCTTTTGCTCAATGCGGGCGGAGAGATGTCGGTGTTTATACCGCCTTTGCATGGCGAATTGACCCTCTCGCATCTGCAAGTTTTGGTCGATTATGCGCCGGAAATTATTGTCACAGTAGTTGTGACAGCGCTGAGCATTCTGCTTATTTTGGCCGGTATCGAGCTGGAGCGCAACATTGATAGCGACCTCAACCATGAGCTTAAAATTCATGGCTATGCCATTGGTTTAACATCTATTTTAGGTGGTTTTATGGGTATTGTATCGCTTAGCCGATCGCTATTAAACGCCGATATGAAGAGCCGGTTTCCGGTATCTGCAGCGTTAACTGTCGCCATTTGCGGCTCGGTCTTTATTTTCGGCACGCAAATCATCGCTGTGCTGCCCCAAACCGCTTTGGCCGGCATGGTTTTGTTTCTCGGTGCGCAAATCGCTTATCGCTGGCTGATTGAGACTTATACAATGCTCGACCGCAATGAATATCTTCTGGTCGTTATTATCGCCCTGACGACGATTTATGCCGGTTTTATCGCCGGCTTGGTGCTCGGCATTGTCGCCGGCTGTATCCTTTTTGCTGCGCGCGCCAGCTTTGTCTCGGTTGTGCGCCAAGAATTATCGGGCGAGGCTTATCGCTCGCGTGTCGTGCGCTCTGCCGATGAAGAAATGCATTTGAAGGATTTGAACCAGAGCATTCGGATTTACGAATTGCAGGGCTTTTTATTCTTCGGCACGGCGTATAATTTCTACACCAAAATCAAAGAAGAATTGGAACAAGGCGACACAGATGTGCGCCATCTCATCCTGTCCTTTAAACATGTGTCCGGCATTGACGCCTCAGCCGAGCAAATCCTGCAAAAGATATTTCTGGCGGCGGATAAGCAAAATTGCTCCATTTCCACCATTGAAATGCCGCCGCGCGAGCAAATTACGGTGGCCCGCCTGCTGCGCCGTTCGCCGACCCTGATTGCCGACCAAAATTTTGCAGCGATTTATGATGCGATGGAATCGATCGAAGAGAACTTTCTGCGCGAATTGGCGCTTGAGGGTGCCGGTGCCTCGCTGCTCAGCTGGCTGGAAATGCGCGTCAGTAATGAAGAAAGCGCCGCGGCGCTGTTCGGGGCCCTGACCAAAACCGAATATGCCGATGGCGATATTATTTGCCGTCAAGATGAGGCAGCGGACGAGATTTTCTTCCTCGATACGGGCCGTATCGATGTGGTCAGCAATGATGTGCCGGGCCAGCCCTTCCGCATTTATTCCTTCATGCGGCACACCATGCTGGGCGAAATGGGTTTTGTGCAACACGAAACACGCAGTGCCGATTTGGTGGCGCGCGGCGATACCATCGTCTATTCGCTGCACCGCAAAAATTATGACGCGCTCATCGGCAAGGACGATGCGACCGTTTCAGCCCTGCTCGAGCTGATTTCGGTCACCCTCTCCGACCGCATGGTGTCGGCCAATCGCACAATCGCCGAGCTACAAGCTTAAATATTGGCCACGGCTTCAACGTTTTCATTGTGCTTGCGGCGTGAGATCTGATAGCGCCGCATCATGAAGAAAGCCGCAATATAGAAGAACGCTTCAATCGGTACGGCGTAAAGCACCAGATCAACCATGGTTTGCGGGTCTACCTCTGACGGCTTTGCATTGCGCGGCAAATTGATCAATGACAGCACCAGACCGGCCATGAGAATACCCATGCCCGCCACCATTTTGCCGGCAAAAGCCCGCGCTGCAAAGATAATGCCCTCATTGCGCCGCGATGTGTCGACCGCGCTATCCTCCACGACATCGGCCATCATGGAAGCAAACAGGATATAGAAAACGATGATAATCCAAACTTGCAGAAAATTATGCGTCAGCAGCATGGGAAACAGCGCCGGATCGCCGTTTTGCGGCAGAATATCGGCCAGACGCGACAGCCACATAGATGGGCCGATAATCAGCATGACAATAAAACTGCCCAGGGCGGCGCGTTTTTTATCGAATTTCTTGCCCAAAACACGCGCGACCGGCACGGCCAATACTGCCGCCAATGCTTGGAACATGGTGAAAATGGCCAATTGCGATGTCTGCAACTCCCAGAAGAAAGTATGGAAATACAGGCTCAGCGCGGCTTGAAATCCGGCCGCCGTGCCAAAAAACACAGAGGCCAGAAACAGCGCCAGAAAATTGCGGTTCTTCAACACATCGAGAATTTCGCCAAACACAATGCGCGGCGACATCACCTCGTGCGCCGGTGGCACATGCAGATGCGGAATGGTGTTATGCGTGCCGATCGAAGAGCCGAGCATAAAGATGAACATGAGAACGGAGGCGGCAATGCCGTATTGAGCATAACCGCCCGCTTGCAATATGCCGTTTTGGTCGCCCGTGCTGGCCAAAAAGGTCGAGTAAGCCAGAAATGCCATGCCGATACCGCCAAGCCAGCCAAAGCTGAAACGCAGGCCCATCAGCTCAGTGCGCGTATCATAATCCGTGGTCAGTTCGGAAATCAGCGCCGTACTGGGCACATCGTAAAAGGTGATGAAAATGCGAATGCTCACCGCCATCATCACCAGATAACCGAACAGCATCATCTGGTCGTCCAGCACAAATTCAGGCGGGTTCCACATCACCGCATAGCTGAGGCAGACCGGAATAATCGAGATATACATAAACGGGTGGCGACGCCCCCATTTGGAGCGCCAATTGTCGGAAATATAACCGATAAGCGGGTCGGTGATGGCGTCCACCGCGATGGCAATGGTCAAGGCCAGACTGGTCAGCAGCGGCTCGAGGCCAAGCACTTGTGAATAAAAGATCAGCAGAAAATAGGAAAAGCCGTTTTCTTTAATGCCAAACGGCGCGGCGCCGGCCCCGTAAGTATATTTCGTTCTGCCGTCCAGCCGATATCCGCTCATATACGCCTCCCTAAGAGGCACGAGCATTGACCAAAATGGCGCGCAAGTAAACAAGACAAGCAAACCATGCATTGCAAATCACGAATCCTTGCCTAAACTGAGTTT
The DNA here is from genome assembly GCA_965658615.1 of Alphaproteobacteria bacterium. Taxonomy (GTDB): domain Bacteria; phylum Pseudomonadota; class Alphaproteobacteria; order RS24; family RS24; genus UBA8337. The sequence goes on from CBFHSX010000033.1 coordinate 9,242, forward strand.
GATTATTAGGGGGATCTTATGGCTTATTTGGGTTTGCTGGCCGGTTTGGCCTTGTTGATTTATCTGGCATTGCGCGGCGTCAATATTTTGTTCGCATCGCTGCTTTGCGGTCTGGTTGTAGCAGCGACCAACGGGCTGACCATTCACGAAGCCTTCTCCACCCATTATGCTACCGGGCCGCTCGGCACGTTCAGCTTTGCCGGCCGCTTCTTCCTATTGTTTATCGCCGGTGCTGTGTTTGGCCGCATTATGGGCGAGAGCAAGGCCGCTACCTCGATTGCTTTGGCACTGGTCGATCGTCTCGGCGCGCACTGCGCCCTGACGATTACCGTCATTGCTTGTGCCGGTCTGACTTATGGCGGCGTGGTAGTGTTTGTCGTTATTTTCGCCATGTATCCGCTCGGTCTTTCTTTGTTGAAGGAAGCCGATATTCCCAAGCGCCTGTTTTGCGCTGCGCTGGCGCTGGGGGCCGGTACATTCACCCTCACCGCCCTGCCCGGCACGCCATCGATTCAAAATGTTATTCCGTCCGTCGCACTGGGAACGGATTTGTTCGCCGCGCCTATGCTTGGTCTGATCGGCGGTGCGATTATGTTTGTGCTTGGCATGCTCTATCTCGAACGCCAACGCATCGCCGCCAAAGAAGCCGGGGAAGGCTTTGACCCGGGGCCGAATGACAAGGTTGAAAATATTGTCGCCTCGGATGACATGCCAAGCTGGCAAGTGGCGCTGGTGCCGCTGGTTGTTGTGCTGGGTACTATCCTGCTGCCGCGTCTGGCCTCGACCATGGGATTGGCGCCGGAAAGCGGCGGCATTGCCGAATTGATTAAATTCGCCAATAGCCAACCGGTTTTTTGGCCAAGCTTGGCGTTGTTTATCGGCTCTGTGCTGGCTTATTCGCTGTTTGAGAACCTGCGCGGCCGCGCATTGGAAGTCTTTGGCGAGGGCACAAATGACGCTGTCATGCCGCTTTTGAACACGGCAGCCGTCATCGGCTTTGGCGGCATTGTTGTGCAAACCATCGGCTTTCAGGACTTCTCCTCAGCCATGCTGAATAGCGGCCTACCGCCGAAAATCTCGGCCTTTGCGTCAATCTCAGTTGTCTCGGCCATTACCGGCTCGGCTTCGGGCGGCCTGCAGATTTTCATGACCACCATGGCTGATAGCTATATCGCGATGGGGATACCGGTCGATGAGCTGCACCGTATCGTTGCCATGGCCAGTGGCGGATTTGACAGCCTGCCACATTGCGGCGCGGTGATTGCCATGCTGACCATCACCCAGCTGACGCATAAGCAGGCCTACAAAGATGTCGGTATCATCACCGTGGTCATTCCGGTCATTGCGACGTTGGCCGTTATGGGCATAAGCGCCGTTGTTTGATAGATAAACGCCCAGAAAATAAACGGCAGAAAGCGGGTTTTGACGCGTTGCATATAATCGGCATAGCCGTCCAATTCTTGCCGTAATGTGGCTTCTTAAATGCCGATACGGGCGTTTATGCCTAGCGGCTATGCGCTAAAATGTCTCTTTGGCTATTTTAAGGGGCTTGAAACAAATTAGGGTGTTGCGCTGAATCGAGAGAGCGGTTACATAAGCGCTCAGTGGGGCCCGTAGCTCAGGTGGTAGAGCAACTGACTTTTAATCAGTGGGTCGAAGGTTCGAATCCTTCCGGGCTCACCAATTTTTCTGCAAATTTATAGATATATGGCATCGCATAGATGCCCGTTCCTCCAGTGTCGTAATTGACAATGGGCACGTCTTGCCTACCATTATATTAGAGCGAGGCCCGTGACATGAGTGATATCCGCATCATTTCCTATTTGCCCAATCCGCGCGTTTACAAGGCGACGATTACAGCTCGGTTTTCCGGTGCCGAGATTGAAGTGCTCGGAAGCGCTCCGCCGGATATGGTCGATTGGTTGTGGGATTATGACGCCAAGCTTATGACCGATGCCGATAAACAGTTGCATAGCCCGGCACGGCGCACCGCCAGCACCGGCTTTTCAGGCGACCTTTACAAAACCAATGGGTTTTTGGCCGCCAATCCGTTCGGCGATATACCGGCGGCTTTTGCCGAGGATGGTGCGGTCGGCGTTTTCGAATCCAATTCGATTATGCGGCTGGCCGCCCTCACCGGCCCAAACGCGCCCGCGCTTTATGGAGACGGCCCGGCGCAACGCGCGCGCATTGATGGCTTTCTCGACAAAACGCTTCTATTTGCCGACAAGATTCAAGATTACATCCTCGCCGGGCCACGCCTCGATGCCCAACTGCACAGCGCCATGGCGCGGGCTTTCACGAGTTATTGTTCGGCGTGCGAGGCTGCATTGAAGCAAACGCCATTTCTGGCCGGTGACGCACTCAGCTTGGCCGATGTGGTGCTGGCCTGCGAAATGGCGCTATTGAGCAATGAAGGCCGCATGGCCGAACAATTGGCCGCCAAAGAATTGCCGTCGCTTTTGACACAAATGCCGCACTATCCGAGCTTGCTCGCGCATTTGCAAAGTCTTTACGCAATGCCTGAATTTGCCGCCGATTTAGCCGATTACGCAAAATTTGTAGGTGTTGTAACCTAACCCTCGGTGCGATGGCTTATTCCCAACCTCTCGAGTTTCCCGCTATTTTCGCATTGCGCGCATCAAATAGGGCTTTTAATTGGGCTGCCATTTCAGGCAGGTGCGTTGACACATTATAGGTCTCGTCCGGGTCTGTCTGCATGTCAAACAGCCATGCCCCGTCCCGGTATACCTCTATTTCTTTTCGACCGGCGTATAGCCCCCAAGAATGAGACAGCCGGCCATAATGCCAAGATTTTTGACAAAGTTCTGCGTCTCATGCGCGGCTTCCATGCCGGAAAAATTCCAAAAATCATGCAGGCTAAAATTAATCACCAAAATATAAGCAGCGCAGCCGAAAGCTGCATAGGTGACTTGGCGATTGGCAATCAACAGCCCACCAAGCGCCAGATTAGCGATACCGGCAATGAATAAAAGCGGTTCGGTGAAGGGCACATTATGCCGCGTCATCAGATCTATGTGCATCTGCCAGTCGGCAAATTTCGCCAATCCGGGCAGGATGAAATAAAGCCCGAGCAAAACCTGGCCGACCTTTAAGGATATGTTTTGATATTTTTGCATAAAAAATCCTAACGTTTTTCGCAGCCAGACAAAATAGGGAAATAGCCCTGTCTCAAAACCTGAAGCCGCAAGCCTTGAGGCCATCAAAATTAAATGGCATCATTTTCCTTTGCTATGATTTGAGGGAGACGATCATGCGCATTCTGGCTTTACCCCTGACCATTGGTTTTATTGCCCTGCTCGCCTTTATGATGAATTTCTCGGCCCAGCAACGCGGCGCGCTCGACATTCGCGAAGCGCAGGTCACCCCTTGGGACAGTTTAAGCGCCGATGAATTCACTATTGCTGCTGACGCGGTGCGCCGGAGCAGCACGAAAGAGCCCGTTTTCATCCGCATCGGTCTGCGCCAGCCGGACAAGGCAGAAGCGCTGGCCTGGCAGCCCGGCGAGACGGTGCAACGCGACGCTGAAGTGGTGTTTCTCGAGGATGGCAAATCCATGCTGGCGCATGTCGATCTGCTGCGTGGCGAAGAGACCATGCGCCGCGCGATGGGCGGCGGGCAAGCCATGTTCTCCAATCAGGCCGAATTGACCCCAATGGTGCTGGGCCTCAGCGAAGACCCGCAAATTCTTGCCGCATTGGCAAAACGCGGCCTCGAACCCGGTGAAGGCATTTGCCTGCCGCGCACGATTGGGCGCTTCTTCGCCGGTCAAGTAAACACGGTGCGCGACCGCATTGTGCGGCTTGATTGTGTCAATATTGCCTCGACCGGTGCCGGCATGGGGCTGTTGCCGTCGACCAATGTGTTCGGTCGGCCGATTGAAGGGCTTGGTATTCTGTACAATGTCAGCAAGGGCGAGATTGTTGAGATTAAGGATAGCTATGAAGGACGGAATGCGCCGCCGCATGATATCTCAGCGGCTGAGTTTCACGAAGGGTTAATGACGCATCGCGCCCGCCTGAAGCCGATCGAGATTTCGCGCCCGCAAGGCCATAATTTCACCGTTCACGGCAGCGCGATTGACTGGCAGGGCTGGCATTTCCATCTGCGCTTCGACCCGCGCCAAGGCACGGTGTTGAACCGTGTCGGGCATAAAACCGCCTCCGGTTTCCGCTCGGTCGCATATGAAATCGCCATGTCAGAAATGTTTGTGCCATATCATGATAATGACCCGAACTGGTTCTACCGCGCCTATTTCGACATGGGCGAATATGGTTTCGGTAATATGGCGACACCGTTAAAGGGTGCTGATTGTCCGGCCGGCGCGGTTTATCAAAGCGCCCTGCTGCACCTGCCCGATGGCTCGCCCTATGAAGCGGAAAATCGCATTTGTATTTTTGAGCACGACCCCGGCCATCCGATTTGGCGACATAATGAACCGCTATATGAGGGGATCCCCGGCGTGCCCAACCATCATTCGCGCCGTGCCACCGAGCTGGTCGTGCGTATGGTGGCGACGATCGGCAATTATGATTATTTCCAAGATTATGTGTTCGGTCAGGATGGGCGGCTGCGTATTCGCCTAATCTCCACCGGCATTGACGCAGTGAAGGGCGTTGTCTCCGAGACGTTGGCAGATGCCACGGCGGCTGCCGATACTGAGACCGGCACGTTGATTGCGCCCTATCGTGTTGGCGTTAATCACGACCATTATTTCAGCTATCGCATTGATATGGATGTTGACGGCACAGCGAATAATTTTGATCGTCTGAAAATGCGCGCCGTTGCACAGCCGAAAGACGCACCGCGCCGCGGTATTTGGGGGCTTGTGCCGGAGCGCGTCGCGACCGAAAAGCAGGCGCGGACCAAAATGGCGGCCGACAAACCGGCGCTTCTGGTTTTCTCCGGCCCGCGCCAAAACGCCATGGGATATGACACCGCCTATCAATTGATGATGCCGAATGTGAAACCGCTGGTCACGCAATTTGACGAGGTGTTCAAGCGGGCTTATTTCGTGCAGAACAATCTTTGGGTGTCGCGCTTTAAACGCGATGAAATTTTCGCCGCCGGCCTTGAGGTCAATCAGTCCATCCCCTATCTCGGCCTGCCCGAATATATCGCCGACAATCAAACGCTGGAAGGCGAAGACCTTGTCGGCTGGGCGACCATCGGCTTTCACCATGTGCCTATGGCTGAGGACTGGCCGGTTATGCCGTCAAAGGTTGATGAAATCGTGCTGAAGCCGCGCAATTTCTTCGATCGCAATCCGGCGATTGATTTGCGACCTTGAGTTAACGCCAAATAAAAAAAATAAAGGCAAATAAGTTAAATTATTTTGCCCCTCGCCTTGCCGCGCCCGCTTTGCACTCTAGTTAAAATGGGGAAGTTGAGAGGCGTCACGTGTTAGAGGCTGCAGAGAACATCCTGCCCTTTGGTCGGTCCGCGAATAATCATCGCGAAAATATTAGCGACGACGTCGCCGGTCCCCGCGTATTTGTTGGGCTGTCCGACAGTGAAAAACTCGTCAGCCATTTGCAGGCCGTTCTGCCGAAGCGTAGCCATCCGCTCCACAACGCCGCTCAGCATCATTTCGCCAATCCGGGTAAACTACTACGCAGTCGCGTCGCGCACGCCGCTTGCCTGCAGCAAGGCATTGCCGAGGCCGCCGCGCTCGATTGGGCGATGGCGATTGAGCTGATGCACAATGCGTCGCTGGTGCATGACGATATTTGTGATGATGATCATTTGCGCCGTAACCGGCCGAGCCTTTGGGCTTGTTTTGGCCGCGCCACGGCTTTGTGCTTCGGCGACTGGTTGATCGGCAAGAGCTTTGAATTGGCAGCGCGCGCGCAAAGCCAGACAGGCAAACCCTTTGCCGCCCTGCTGGCCACCACCATGACCGAATTGTCGACCGGCCAGGCGAGCGAATTTATCGACAATGACGGGCTCGATTGCGACAGCTATTTGGCCATTGTCGCCGGCAAGACCACATCGCTTTTCATGGCCGCCATTGAAGGGGCATTTCTGGCCGGTACAGCCATAAGCAAACGCGATATCAAGGCCTGCCGCAGCCTCTTTGAGCATATCGGGTTCGCTTATCAGATCGCCAATGACATTGATAATCATCAGGCGCTGAAGAACGGCGCCGCAGCCGGTGACTTGCTGCGCGGCGCGCCCAATGCGGTATATATCTGCTATCGTGGCAGGCTGACGCAGCAAAAGCGCGCGCAATTCGATAAATGGCAAGCGACGACAGATAAGCGTTATAGCGATAGCTGGCTTGCCGATATTCACGCCTCCGGGGCTGAGGATGCGGCCTGCCGTCTTTTTGCCGAGCATTTGGAAGCGGTTGAGAGGCTGCAAAACGCATTACCCGACGATTTGGGCCACCTTGTGGCACCCATCACCGCCTATCTTGCAGGTAGCAAATGACGCATCAGCCGCATAGCGTTGTTATCGGCTCGGGTTTTGGCGGCATTGGGGCCGCCATTCGCCTGCGCGCCAAAGGCCATCGCGTCACTCTGCTGGAGAGGCTCGACAGCATTGGTGGGCGCGCGCAAATATTTGAAAAAGACGGCTTTCGTCACGATGCCGGGCCGACCGTCATCACCGCGCCCTTCATGTTTGAAGAATTGTTCGAATTGCTCGGTGAAAAGCTCGAAAACCACCTTAATTTTGTGCCTGTAAACCCATGGTATCGCTTCTACTTTCCGGATGGCCGTGAGTTTGATTATGGCGAGGATATCGCCGCACTGAAAGCCGAGATTGCGAAATTCGAACCGCAGGATGCGGCGGGTTATGACAGTCTTTTGAGCGCTTCCAAGGACATTTTTGATGTCGGCTTCACCAAGCTGGCCGACCGGCCCTTTTTGCGCTTTGTCGATATGATGAAGCAGGTCCCTGCCCTAATTCGCCTGCGCAATGACCGCACCGTATCGCAATTTGTCGCCAAGCATATCAAACACCCGCTGATCCGGCAGGCCTTTTCAATTCAGCCGCTGCTGGTTGGTGGCAATCCGTTCTCCACCACCTCGATTTATTCGCTGATCCATTATTTGGAGCGCGAATGGGGTGTGCATTTTTGCATGGGCGGCACGGGTGCGCTGGTGGCCGGGTTGGCGGCGCTGATGCAGCGCCACGATATTGATATCCGCACAAATGCCGATGTTGACGAGATCCTTACCCAAGGTCGCTTGACCACAGGCGTGCGACTGACGGATGGCACGGTGATCGAGGCCGATAATGTGATTTGCAATGCCGACCCACCGACAGTTTATCGTGAAATGATGGGGGCAGAACCGGTGCGCCCGCGCCGCCCGCTACCCGAGGCGATGACGCAATATTCTATGGGTCTTTATGTGCTGTATTTCGGCACGACCAGGCAATATCCCGATGTCGCGCATCATACGATTTGGCTTGGTGAGCGGTTTAAGCCTTTGCTGAAAGAGATTTTCGATAAGCTGCATCTGGCCGAGGATTTCTCGCTTTATCTGCACCGCCCGACCGCCACGGATCCGAGCTTTGCGCCGGATGGTTGCGACAGTTTTTATGTGCTGTGTCCGGTGCCCAATCTGCAAGCCGATGTCGATTGGGAAGTCGAAGGCCCGCGCCTGCGAGACCGCATTGTTAAAGCGCTGGGCGACACCATTCTGCCCGATTTGGAGC
>CBFHSX010000034.1:0-15697 GCA_965658615.1 Alphaproteobacteria bacterium
GGTCAGGAATACGCCAATCTTGTTATGGGCTGCCATATGACGCCGCCATCTTCGATGTTCCGGGCGATGGCAGGCGAAGGCCCGTATCCTGTCAAAGCCTTCTTCTTCCTCGGGAATAATCCGATGATGAGCTATGCCAATATGAAGCTCATCATCAAAGCGATGATGAACCAAGACCTGATCGTTGCCCATGAACAATTTATGACCCCATCGGCGCAGCTTGCAGACTATGTGCTGCCGGCCGATAGCTGGCTGGAGCGTCCATGGCTGATGGACTCCTTTGGTTGGACGTCGACCGTCAGGACGTCGGAAAAATCAATGGAACCGCCCGGCGAATGTCGTTCGACATTTGATTTCTGGAAATCAGTTGCTGGCGCCCTCGACCGGCCGGAAATCGTCCCATGGCATACACTGGAAGATTTTTACGATTATCGGCTGCAAAAGCTCGGCATGGGGTGGGATGAGTTTGTTGCGACGACTGATGTTCACTTCGGGCCGCCGGAGTTCCGCAAATATCTCAAGACCGGCTTCGCGACACCGAGCGGCAAAGTTGAGCTGTGGTCATCAGCGCTTGAGGAAATGGGCTTCGATCCATTGCCTTACTTCCGCGAAGACCCACCGGTCGATCCAAACTATCCGCTGAAACTGTTTACCGGCGTGCGCGAAGATGGGTTTTTTCAAACCGGGCATCGTCACATTGAAGAGATGCGCAAGCGCCACCCCGAGCCGGAGATGTTTGTTAGCCCGGGAACGGCTGAAAAATACAAACTTGAAGAGGGCGAGTGGGTCGAGGTTGAGAATGAGCTTGCCAAGATTTCGATTAAAGTTGCCATCAAAGACCCGATGCCGGATGACTTGATCCGCATTCCGCATGGCTGGTGGAAACCAGAAATGAAGCAAGGCGCGGGACATCTTTCCGGTGCGTTGAAATACGCTGATGCGCAGCTTTGCAGAGATGACGAAGACTATCTCGACTTGGAGCAAGGTATCCCTCATCTCAAAGGCGTGCCTTGCCGCGTCAATAAAGTCGCACAAAATGAGCCTCAGTCGAATGTCGAATTGGAAGTGGAGATCGCGGAATGAACGCCAACGACAAGGCGATAAAGAAACTTGAACGGTCGACAAAGCTCATGATTTGGATGGCTGGGAAGTCATCGCGCAATAAAAGTCTTTCCGACAAAGTTTGCAGGCTTCTGGTAAAGCGTGCAACGGCAGTGAAGCCTGAGAACGACTTCCTTCGCGATCCACTTATCGACAATGATCAAGGGTTCGATCCGGATGAGCTTGATCGCTTTCAGCGCGGCGAGACGGACTGAGCATTCTCCAGCATCTGTAAGTCTTCGGGCGTGTTGATGTTGAAGAACGGATCCACGCCTGCCTGCGTGTAAAACTCACACATAGATGCTTCGCATTTCGCTATCCAATCGCGCGCCGCGCGCATACCGTCCATGACCGCCTCCGCCAAAGCATCCTCCAAACTTGTTGGCCAAATCCCATGAATGGCATGAACACGATCATTGACTATTGCAGTCGCGGGCGCGCCCTTCGCAACGAGTTTTTCAACAAAGCGTGCCGGCAGGATCGGCGTGTCCACCGGCGTCGTGATGACCGAACTGTATCCCGCTTTGCCGGCCCAATGCGTAGCGGCGTGGATACCGGCTAACGGTCCGAAGCTGCCCACCAACCGATCCGGCAGAATTTTCCGCTCGGTCTTTTCGAACCCGCTCTCTGCGACCGCATTGATCGCAATCGGTCCAGACGTTTGTTGTTCTATTCGCTCGATTAGGACATCGATCAAGCGTTCACCGTGCAGGGTTGCGAACGCCTTATTCGATCCAAAGCGGCGCGATTTGCCGCCGGCAAGTATTACACATGGAATGTCTGGAAGATCGTTCTGCGTGGGTATCGACATATCGAGATGAGTTTCTTTCACGACCGTGGAATGCACGCGTGACCCTATCAGATAACAGGAAGCTTGTCAGTCTACGCGGCAATGGCAAGCGGGCGTTTTAGCCGACTTAAAGGCTCCGCCATCTGGGTTGGCAGAAGGCGCACCAGAATTCGCTGCGCTCAATAAGTGCTTATAATGGCGGAGAGGGAGGGATTCGAACCCCCGGAACGCGCAAACGCTCAACGGTTTTCAAGACCGCCGCTTTCAACCACTCAGCCACCTCTCCTCACCATGTATTTTACACGGTCCAACCGAACGCAATTGGTGACGTGGTCAGCGCGTGTTTGTTAACTTGATTGCACGCAGATTTCAAGACTCATTCATCAATCTCTTAATGCGCTTGCTTCTTAAGTCTCTGCGAATCTCATATAAATGGATTTCATTAGATAACGGGCTGGGATAATGCACAAAACAACAATAATGCGCGCAGTTTTTTTGGCGGTGATGGCCGGCTCTGTCGTAGCGTGTGGCACGCCGACCCATGACTCGAGCGAGGGGCAGGGGCGCCGTGTTGCGGCCGGCGGCATTTATAAAATCGGCACGCCCTATGAGATTGAGGGCGAGTGGTATTACCCGCAGGAAGACCGCACTTACGATAATGTCGGCACGGCGAGCTGGTATGGGCCGAAATTTCATGGTCGCCGCACGGCCAATGGCGAGATTTTTGATATGAACCTGCTGACCGCGGCGCATCCGACCCTGCCCATGCCAATCCGGGCCAAGGTGACGAATTTGGAGAACGGCAAATCGGTGATTGTGCGGATTAATGATCGCGGGCCGTTTGCCAAGGATCGCGAGATTGATATGTCGCGCCGCGCTGCCGAGGTGCTGGGCTTTAAAGAGCAAGGCACAACGCAGGTGCGGGTGCAATATTTGGGTCGCGCGCCGCTTTATGACAGTGCCGGGCGGGTTATTCGTAAGCAAGACCCGGATCGCTTTATCGTCGAAAAGCCGGTGACGCCAAAAGAAGACACACGCATTGTCGCCGCGCCGACGGCCTCGGTTATGGTGCGCGGCGTCGACGGCGCGACTCTCAGTCCACCCAAGCCGGTCTATGATATTGAGAAGAAGCGCTATGCGGTGCAGGTCGGTGTGTTTTCCAGTCGCGCCAATGCCGAGCAGTTAAAGGCGCGGCTCGAAGCGATTGAGCCGGTGACAATCGCCGAAGTTGAGTTAAACGGCACGGTGTTTTACCGCGTCAAAATGGGCGGCGTGAATATCCGTGCAGATGCGCGGCGCACGGTCGACAAGCTGGTCGCGGCCGGTCATCAAGATGCCGTGATTATCGAGCAATAAGGACGGATTATGCGACATAAATTATTATCCTTGCTGGGCGTCTTGCTGCTGCTGCCCTTTATGGCGCAGGCGCTGGATACGAAAGCCGATTATGCGCTGCTGATGGACGCGCAAACCGGCGTGGTGCTGTTTGAGAAAAACGCCGATGCGCGCATGAGCCCGGCCAGTATGAGCAAGCTGATGACCGTGCTGATGACGTTCGAGGCGCTGGAGTCGGGAGCTGTTGCGGCCGATGAAAAGTTTTTCGTCAGCGACGATGCTTGGAAACGCGGTGGCGCGGCGTCGGGCGGCTCGACCATGTTTTTGAATGCGCGTTCGCGTGTGACGGTTGAAGACTTGCTGCGCGGCGTGATTATTCAATCCGGCAATGATGCCTGTATTGCACTGGCCGAGGGGCTGGCGGGCAGCGAGGAAGTGTTTGCCCAAATGATGACCGAGCGGGCACAAGAGCTTGGTATGAGCAAGTCTACCTTTATGAACGCCACCGGTCTGCCACATCCCGAGCACAAAACCACGGCCCGCGATTTGGCGCTTTTGGCGCAGCGTCTTATCAATCGTCACAGCAATTTATATAGCCTGTTCAGCGAGCGCGATTTCACTTGGAACAAAATTCGCCAGACCAATCGCAACCCGCTGCTGTATGCCAATATCGGCGCGGATGGGCTGAAGACCGGCCATACATCGGAATCCGGTTATGGGCTGGTTGCCTCGGCCGAGCAAAATGGGCGGCGGCTGATTTTGGTGGTTAATGGTTTGGACAGCAAGCGCGCGCGGGCTCTTGAGGCGCGTCGCCTGATGACCTACGGTTTCCGCAATTTCCAAAAAGAATTGCTGGTCGAGGCCGGAGAAGTGGTGACTGAATTGCCGGTCTGGCACGGCAGCGAGGCAATGGTGAAAGCCACACCGGCGCGGCGTTTTGATATTATCACGCCGCGCACCGGCAAACGCAAAATGGTGGCCACGGTGACCTATGAAAAGCCGATATTGGCGCCCGTCGCAAAAGGCGACGAGATCGGCGTGTTGAAAGTAACCCTGCCGGGGCTGCAATCGCAGGAGATCAGCCTTGTCGCGGCAGAGGATGTGGGGCGCAGCGGTATAATCGGGCGCGCCATTTCCAGTCTGATTTATCTAATGGTGGGTGAGTAATATGCGCGGAAAATTTATTTCTTTTGAAGGCGGTGAGGGCGGCGGTAAGTCGACCCAAGCGGCACGTCTGGCCGGATTATTGCGAAGCAAGGGGCTTGAGGTTATCGAGACGCGTGAGCCGGGCGGTACCAAGCAGGGCGAAGAATTGCGCGACTTGCTGGTGCAGGGCGACCCGGATCGTTGGTTGCCGCTCTCGGAGGTTTTGTTGATGACGGCGGCGCGTGTTGAGCATGTCAATCGCCTCATCGAACCGGCGCTGGCAGCCGGCAAATGGGTGATTTGCGACCGTTTTATGGATAGCTCCATGGTTTACCAAGGCATTGCCGGTGGGCTGGGACTGGATATGGTCGGCGGGCTGCAAGCGCAGGCGGTCGGCAATTGCGTGCCGGATGTGACTTTTTTGCTCGATTTGCGCGAAGAGGCCGGTTTGCAGCGGGCCGAAAAACGCGGCGGTGCGGCGCGCTTTGAAAAGAAAGACGCTGACTTTCACCGCAATGTGCGTGACGGCTTTCTGGCGCTGGCGGCCGAAGCGCCTGACCGCATTGTCGTGGTCGATGCTGAGGATACCTTTGAGGCCGTCTGGGGGCAAATCGAAGGCGAGATGAAGCAACGCTTCAAACTTTAGGCGGATTGGGCTTAGATAGGCGCATGAGCCAAGCAGACGCCATTGAAGAGCTACCGGATATTGACGGTGATTTTCCACCAAAGCTGACCCGCGCCTTGGTCGGGCACACGCGGCCCCTGCATGAATTTGTCGCTGCTGCGCAAGGCGGGCGTATGCCGCATGCTTGGTTGCTCTGCGGGCCACAAGGGGTCGGCAAGGCGAGTTTTGCTTATTTGGCGGCACGGGCCATGCTCGATTGCGTGCAGCCGGCGCAGATTGCCAGTCTGTCACCGGCCGGGGATAGCGATAGCGGCCACTTGCTGGAGACCAGCGTGCATCCCGATCTATATATTTTAAAGCGTAGCTATAATCAGAAAACGGATAAGTTTCGCAGCGATATTTCAGTCGATGAGACGCGGGCCTTGAAGAAGTCCTTTACCCTCAGTGCGGCCCGCGGCGGGTGGCGTGTGGCGATTATTGACAGCATTGATGAGATGACCAAAAACGGCGTCAATGCGCTGCTGAAGCTGATCGAAGAGCCGCCGGAGAAATGTTTGTTTCTGATCGTTTGTCATCATCCGGGGCGGGTGTTGGATACGATCCGCTCGCGCTGCCGCCAATTGCATTTCAACGCGCTGGATGAGGGCGCATTACAGCAGATTGTTGCCGGCAAGCTGGATGCGGTGGACCCGAATGAGGCGGCTGCCGCCGCTTTTCTGGCCGATGGCAGTGCCGGACGGGCGCTGGCACTGAGCGAAAATGGCGGCTTTGAGCTGTATCGCGAAATGGTCGGTCTTATGGAAACGCTGCCGCAGGTTGATGTTGAGCGGCTGCACGGTTTTGCTGCGCGGTTCGGCACGCGAGCGGCGCCCGAGAGCTTTGGTCTGTTTACCTATTTATTCGCCGGATGGCTGCACCGCTATGCGCGGTCTTTTTCGACCGGACAGGCGTTTCAACCGGTTTTTGAGGGTGAAGCCGAATTGGCGGCGCGCTTTATGGGCGGGCAATTACCGCTTGAACCGGCTGTGGCCTTGTGGGAGAAACTGCAGCACGAAGCGCGCGCTGTCGAGGCGTTGAACTTGGACAAAAAGCAGGCCGTGTTGGATTGGTTCGGTGAATTGGCCGATATGACGCGGTCAAAGCCTGCCTAGGAAATTAAAGTGTCAGATAAGAACTTTTATATAAGTACCGCAATTTCTTACCCAAATGGAAAGCCACATATCGGCCATGCCTATGAGGTAATGGCCACGGATGCGATTGCGCGCTACCATCGTTTGAACGGCGAAACAGTGTATTTCTCGACCGGCACGGATGATCACGGGCAGAAAATGTTCCAAACCGCGCGCGACCAAGGTAAGAGCGCGCAAGAACTGGCTGATGAGCTGACCCCGGCCTTTCGTGAAATGGCCGAGACGTTGAATTGCAGCCATGATGATTTCATCCGCACATCAGAGCCGCGCCATCATGCGGCCGTGCAGGAGATCTGGCGCAAAATTGCCGCCAAGGGTGATATTTACCGCGATAATTATGCCGGTTGGTACTCCGTGCGCGACGAGGCGTTCTATACGGAAAGCGAGGTGAGCGCAGGGGCAGATGGCGAAAAGCTGTCGCCGCAGGGGACGCCGGTTGAATGGCTGGAAGAAGATAGCTATTTCTTCAAGCTGTCAGCCTATGAGGATAGGCTGCTGGCCTATTATGAGGCTCATCCCGACTTCATCCAGCCCGAGAGCCGGCGTAATGAGGTCGTGTCTTTCGTCAAAGGCGGGCTGAAAGACCTGTCTATTTCGCGCACCGCCTTTGATTGGGGTGTGCCGGTGCCGGATGACCCGTCGCATGTGATTTATGTCTGGATGGACGCCCTCACCAATTATCTCAGCGTCTTGCAATACCCTGACACGCAAGGCCGTTACGCCGAATTTTGGCCGGCCGCGTTGCATGTTATCGGCAAGGATATTACCCGTTTCCACGCGGTCTATTGGCCGGCGTTTTTGATGGCGGCGGATTTGCCTTTGCCGCAGCAGGTTTTCGCGCATGGGTTTTTGACCGTCAAAGGCGAGAAAATGTCGAAATCGCTCGGCAATGTGCTCGACCCGTTTACCCTGGCCGCGCATTATGGTGTCGATGCGCTGCGTTATTTCTTCCTGCGCGAAGTGCCGTTTGGCCGCGATGGCAGTTTTTCCGATGAGGCGATCGTCAATCGCGTCAATGCCGATTTGGCCAATGATATCGGCAATCTGGCGCAGCGCAGCCTGTCAATGATCGGCAAAAATTGCGATGCGACGCTGCCGACACCGCAAAATTTATCAGCCGAAGACGAAGCAATACTGGCGCTGTTTGACGGGCTGAAAGCTCAGACCGATGCGGCGATGCAAGGCCATGAATTGCATAATTATCTGGCCGCCGTGATGGATGGCGTATCGGAGGCCAATCGCTATTTTGCCGCGCAAGAACCATGGGCGTTGAAGAAAACCGACCCGGCGCGCATGGGCACAGTGCTTTATGTGACGGCCGAACTGGTCCGCCAGGCCGCTATTCTCTTGCAGCCGGTCATCCCGGAAGGGGCGGGTAAATTGCTCGATTATCTGCTGGTCGCTGATGATGCGCGAAGTTTCGCTCATCTTGGGGCTGATAATCGCCTCATGCCGGGCGTTGTGCTTCCGGCACCGCAAGGCGTGTTTCCGCGCCTCAGCATGGCGGAAAGCGACGCCTAAAAGCCTGTTGCAGTTTTGCAACATTCACCTATACGCGCAGCCCGGTCTGGGTTATCCTCTTGTGATGTGTATGTTCTTTACGGAACATCTGACGGATATTAACCCGAGCCGTGAGAGGTGAGACGAGCATTGTCCACACCAACGATAATGAGCCGGCAGTTTTTTAAGGCGGTGCTTCCGACGCTTGACCGCACGCGACTGCTGCGCCGCGCTGCCGTGTTTTTCGGCCTGCTGGGCATTGCGCTCGGCGTTGGTAGCTATCTCATCATCAGCAATATGACGCCGATCGTCGCCAGCCGCGAGGTTGTCTGGACGATATTATCGCTAAATGTATTTGTCGTTGGCGGACTGGTGATTGTGCTTATCGGTCAGGCGGTGCGATTGCGTCGCCGCTCACGTCGCCACACGGCGGGCGCGCGTTTGCACGGGCGCATGATTGGCTTGTTTGCGACAGTGGCTGTTCTGCCGGCGGTTTTCGTTTCGGTTTTTACCCTGCTGACATTTGATCGCGGTCTCGATCATTGGTTTTCAGCGCGCACCAAAACCATAATCGGTAACACGACAGCTGTCGCCAATGCCTATTTGCAGGAGCAGCGCGACGGGCTGCGCCGCGACGTCACGGCGATGACGGCGGATATCCTGCCGGTCATACAAGCGATTGTGACCGAGCCGGAGCGCTTTCATAAATTTCTGCAAGCGCAGGCCGCCATTCGGTCTCTGCCGCAAGCGTTGATTATTGACGGCAACGGCAATGTGCTGATGGCGGCTTCGCCCAAGACCACGATCCTGACCAGCCTGCCACCGTCCGAGGCCTTTATCGCCGCGGCTGATAAACCGGTCATTCTGACGCTGATGGAGCAGGGGCAAGTGCAGGCCCTGCGCGAGCTTGACGCCGCTAATGGTTTGTATCTTTACGTCACCCGCATTCTGTCGCCCAATGTGGTGGCGCAAATGCTGCAAACCGATATGGCGGTGCGCGAATATGCCGAGATGGAACAGCAGCGTTTTGAGACGCAGCTCACCGTGATGATTATCTATATCGTGCTGACGCTGGTTATCCTGCTATCGGCGGTCTGGCTCGGGCTGATGCTGGCCGACCGTTTGGTGACGCCGATCGGCCGTTTGATTGCTGCCAGCCGCCGCTTGGGTGAGGGCGATTTGCAGGCCCGGGTGCATATGGAGGGCGCGGCGGGCAATGCCGAGATTAATGATTTATCCGAGACTTTTAACGAAATGGCCGAACGGCTCGGCAATCAACAGCGCGACCTATTGCTGGCGCATGACCGGTTGGACGAACGGGCGCAGTTTACAGAGGCCGTGCTGCACGGCATTAGCTCAGGCGTTATCGGCGTTGATGATGACGGGCGCATCAACCATATTAACCGACCGGCAACGCAGCTTTATGACGGTGTCGAAGCGGGTTTGATTGGCACATCGCTGCGCACGGCATTTCCCGATTTAATTGAGCTGGCCAAGGAGGCGCGCCGCATGCCGGGCAAGACGGTGACGGCGCAAATCAATGCCCGCAACGCGTCCCTGAAAGGCTTTAGCTTGCGCGCCTCGGCTTTGGCCGGTGCCGATGCCGGCGGCGGGGTGGTGATTACATTTGATGATGTAACCGATTTGCTGACGGCGCAGCGCAGCGCCGCTTGGTCGGATATTGCACGGCGTATCGCACATGAGATCAAAAATCCGCTAACGCCGATCCAGCTATCAGCCGAGCGTCTGCAATCAAAATTCGGGTCCGAATTTGATACGCGCGACGCGGCGTTTCGCCAATGCACGGAGACGATTATCCGACAGGTTGAGGATATCGGTCGCATGGTTGATGAGTTTGCTTCTTTCGCCCGCATGCCAAATGCGGTGATGCAGCCATTTGACTTGGCCGATGTGGTGTCGCAAGTGGTGCTGATGCAGCGCGTGGCGGCTCCCGATGTGGTGTTTACGACGTCGTGTCCAAGCCCGCTCATGGCGCAGGGCGACCACAGGCTGATCAGTCAGGCGCTGATCAATGTGGTTAAAAATGCCATTGAGTCGATGCAGGGGCGACGTGGTGAAAAGCGCATTGCCGTGTCGGCTGAGATAAATGCGGCGGCGCATAGCGTCACCCTCGCAGTGAACGATACCGGCCCCGGCTGGCCGGACGAAAATCGTTATGCGTTGCTGGAGCCCTATAATACATCGCGCGCGGCAGGCACAGGGCTGGGCCTGTCGATTGTTAAAAAAGTGGTCGATGACCATGGCGGAAAGCTGGTTTTGAAAGACGCACCCTGGTGTGCCGACGGCAAAACCGGCGCAACCGTGCAGTTGCAATTGCAATTGGCGGAAACTGAAACGGTGGGACAATCCAAAATGTTAGAGGAATTATGATGTTTGGAGATGTGTTAATCGTTGATGACGAAAAGGATATTTGCAATCTGGTTGCCGGTATTCTTGAGGATGAGGGCTATGAGGTCCGCATCGCCAATGACAGCGACAGCGCTTTGCGGGAAATCACCCAGCGTTGTCCGGCCATGGTGCTGCTGGATATTTGGTTGCAGGGCAGCCGTCTCGATGGCTTGGAAATTTTGAACATTCTGCGCGAGCGTTACCCCAATCTGCCGGTGGTGATTATTAGCGGCCACGGCAATATTGATACGGCCGTTACCGCTATCCGCTCGGGCGCCTATGATTATATCGAAAAGCCGTTCAAATCGGACAAGCTGCTGGTCACGGTCGGGCGCGCCATTGAGGCGTCGCGTTTGCAGCGCGAAAACGCCGAACTGAAGCGCCGCGCCGTGGTGCAATTTGCGCTTATCGGTCAGGCCTCAGCGATGGAGCAACTCAACACCAAAATCGACAAGCTGGCGCAGACCAATAGTCGGGTGATGATTGTCGGCCCATCCGGTGCCGGCAAGGAAGCAGCGGCGCATCAACTGCATGCACGCTCGCCGCGCGCGACAAATAATTTCATCGGTGTGCACGCGGCGATGATGGATGAGGATATCGCGCAAATCGACCGCATGCTGTTTGGCATGGAGGACAGCGGTGATGTCGAGATTGGCCTGTTCGAGCAGGCGCATGGCGGCACGCTTTATCTCGATGAGGTCACCGGTTTTCCGCAATTGGTACAAAAATCGATCCTGCAAATGCTGGTCAGCGGTAGCTTTACCCGCGTCGGTGGTAAGCAGCAGGTGAAAATCGATGCGCGCATCCTATCGTCGTGCAGCGATAAGGTAGAAACCGCCATTCGCGAGGGGCGTCTGCGTGAAGACCTTTATGCGCGCCTCAGTGTGATGACGCTGAATGTGCCGGGGCTGAAGCAACGCCGCGATGATGTGCCTTATCTGGCCAATTATTTTGTCAAAACACTGGCCAGCCAGATGAATATGCCGGAGCGCGACACCGGCAGTGATGTCATGGCGGTGCTGCAATCTTATGATTGGCCGGGCAATGTGCGCCAATTGCGCAATTGCATGGAGCATATGATGCTGGCCAGCCATGCTGATGGCAGCGACCGGCTGAAACTCGAACACTTGCCGCGTGAGATTGTGTCGGACACGGATGTGGCGGAAAATGTGGCCGGCTCGCAGCATATCATGTCGCTGCCTTTGCGCGATGCGCGCGAACGTTTTGAACGCGAATATCTGCAAGCGCAGATCGAGCGGTTCAGCGGGAATATCTCAAGAACCGCTGAATTCGTAGGCATGGAACGATCGGCGCTTCACCGCAAGATGAAATCGCTTGGTATATCGGGTGGTAATCATGCTAAAAGCCATGTCTAGTTAGCGTCTGAGGGATATTCAGATAGGGGTGAAAAGAGGGACCCATGAAAGTCATTGTGTGTGGGGCCGGACAGGTCGGCTTTGGCATTGCCCGCCATTTGGCCGGTGAAGGCAATGACGTCACGGTTGTCGACCGCGAGGCGTCTCTTATGCAGCGTATTACCGATACGCTGGACGTGCGCCCCATATTGGGGCATGGCGGACACCCTGATGTGCTCGAACAGGCCGGCGCGGCGGACGCCGACATTTTGATCGCGGTCACGGCAGCCGATGAGGTCAATATGGTGGCCTGTCAGGTTGCCAAGACGCTGTTCAATATTCCGAAAACCATCGCCCGTGTGCGCGATGCCAATTATCTAAAGCCCGAATGGAACAAGCTGTTCGCCGATGACAGCTTGCCCATTGATGTGATTATTTCACCGGAAGACGAAGTGGCTGACGCGGTGCTGCGCCGTTTGGCACTGCCCGGCGCGTTTGACAGCGCCAGCTTTTGCAATGGCGATGCCGAGATGCTGGGTATTTCCATTGAAGAAGATTGCCCGGTGGTCGATACGCCTCTCAATCAATTGACCGGTCTGTTTCCCGATTTGAAAGCCATTGTTGTCGGCATTCGCCGCGGCGGGCAGGTTTATGTGCCGGAATTTGACGACACCATGCAGCCGGGCGACGAGGCTTATCTGGTCACGGCCAGCACCGATACGGACCGTACATTGAAGATTTTCGGTCATGAGGAACGCGAGGCGCGGCGTATTATTCTGGTCGGTGGCGGCAATATTGGCTTC
This sequence comes from Alphaproteobacteria bacterium, assembly GCA_965658615.1. Classification (GTDB taxonomy): domain Bacteria; phylum Pseudomonadota; class Alphaproteobacteria; order RS24; family RS24; genus UBA8337. The sequence goes on from CBFHSX010000034.1 coordinate 12,255, forward strand.
CAAGTCGCCAAAGGGCTGGACCGTCAATCGGGTCGCTATGCGCTCACCATGGTTGAAAACAACCCTGATCGGGCGCGTTTTGTGGCCGAGAAACTGAGCCGCTCCATCGTTTTGCAGGGGAGTGGGCTGGCACCGGAAATTCTCAATGAGGCCGGTGTGCGTGAGTCTGACCTGATTTTGGCGCTGACCAATGATGATCAGGTCAATGTGCTGACCACCATGCTGGCACTGCAGGAGGGCTGCAAGCGCGGCCTCAGCCTGGTCAATGATAATAGTTTTCAAGCGCTGGCCGGGCAGTTCGGCATGGAGGTGGCGATCAATCCGCGCGCCATCACCGTATCGTCAATCCTTGGCAATGTGCGGCGCGGCAATGTGATGCGCGTGCATGCGATCAGCGATGAATCGGCTGAGGTGCTGGAGGCGCAAATTTCAGAAGGTGCACCGATTTCCGGCAGCAAGCTGCGCGATCTTGATTTGGGTGCCAGTTCCATCCGCCTCGGCGCGGTGTTTCGCAAAGGCAAATTTATCGCGCCGCGTGGTGGCACAGAGCTGAAAAATGGCGACCGTATTGTGGCCTTTGTCATGGCCGATGGCATCGAGCAGCTTGAGACCTTGCTGCGGAGCAAAGAAAAGAAGTAAATCATGCGCTTAGGTGCAATTCTTTACACAATGGGTTATGGCGGGCTTATGCTTTCTTTGCTCATGCTTATCCCCTTTATCATGGCTTTTATCGTCGGTGAGGGCGCCCAGATCGGTGCTTTCAGCATCGGCCTTATTCTCAGCCTTTTCATCTCCGGCGCGCTGCTGCTGAGCGGCTATACCGGCCGCAGGCATCAGGCACGCAGTGTCGAGCTATTGTTGATTATGGTGCTGTTTTGGACGCTATTGCCGCTGCTGGCCGCCGTGCCATTGCTCGGCGCGTCGCAAATTGACGGGTTGTTGGCGGCCTATTTCGAAGCCGTATCGGCGCTCACCACATCAGGCGGCTCCATGCTGGCCGTGCCGGAAGCCGAGGCCATGCCGATTTTGCTATGGCGGGCTTTGCTCAATTGGGTCGGCGGCTTGTGGACATTGGTGTTTGCGGTCGCCGTGCTGGCGCCGTTTGGTATTGGTGGCATTACGCTGATCGGCAGTCCGCTTTTGCAGCACGAAGAAAACGCGCCCCTATCATCAAGGCTTGGCCGGCCTCTGCGCCGCATCGCGCCGCTTTATATCGGCATTAGCCTGGTCGGCTTTATCGCTCTGGTGATCACCGGCGTGCCCATATTGCGAGCTGCGTGTCTTGCCATGTCGGCGATTTCGACCGGTGGCATGGTCACGCAAAGCGGCAGTTTGGCGGCTTCCATGCCGCTGCTCAGCCAATGGACGCTGGCCTTGATAAGTCTGATTGGCGCAATTTCCATCCCCTTGCTATTGCTTCTCACATTGGGCCAGCGCGTCGCCGGTGCCTTTCGCGATACGGAAATGCGCGTCTTTCTCGGCTTGATCGTCGGTTATGCCGTCATTAGCGTGATCTCGATAGAGGAGCTGATGCTTGATACGGCGCTGCTGCAAGCCATTTCCATGCAAACCACGGCCGGTTTTAATTTCGTGCCGCAGGACGGGCTGGCGGCCTGGCCGATGGTCTGGGTCATGGTGCCGGTCTTGATTGGCGGCATGGCCATGTCAACAGCAGGCGGGGTGAAGGTGATGCGGGCGATAATTCTCGCCAAGGATATCGGCAGCGAGCTGGGCAAGCTGGCTTATCCATCCTCCGTGCACCCGCTGGCGTTGGAGGGGCGGCGCTTGGAGGAAAGCGATTTCACCGCGGCTTGGGCTTATACGGCGGTGTTTTTGTTGTTTGTCACATCCGGCGTTATTGTGCTCGGTCTATTGGGATTGACGCTGGCCGATAGCTGGCCGGTGGTGCTGGGCGCGCTGACCAATAGCCTCGCCATTACCAATCATCTCGACATGCCGCTCGGCTATGCGGCGATGAGCGACAGTTTGCAAATCACCATTGCCCTGCTAATGATTGCGGGACGGATCGAATTGCTGATCCTGATGGTCTTATTTACGTCAAGTTTCTGGCGCTATATGCGCTGAGGATGAAACCATAAAGGGCAGGGCATGAGCCGCATTGCGTATATTGATGGAAGCTATCAACCGCTGAACGAACCGGCGGTTATGATTGAGGATCGCGGTTATCAATTCGCCGATGGCGTTTACGAAGTCTGCGCCATTCGCGACGGCGTGCTGCTCGATGAGATCGAACATCTCGACCGGCTTGATTATTCACTATCCGAATTGGATATTCCTGCGCCCATGTCGCGGCCGGCTTTGCAAGCCGTGATGCGCGAAACCGTGCGGCGCAATCGGTTGCGCCATGCGCTGCTTTATATACAGGTCACGCGTGGGGTTGCACCGCGCGACCATGCTTACGGGCAGGGGCTGCATCCGGTGCTGGTGATTACCGTGCGCCCGATCGATGCGGCGCGCCGCGCTGCTTTGATGCAAAACGGCATTGAGGTTATCTCTGTGCCTGACCAAAGATGGGCGCGGTGCGATATTAAATCAATCAGCCTGCTGCCCAATGTGCTGGCCCGCCAATCAGCGCGCCATGCCAACGTGCAAGAGGCTTGGCAAATCGGTGCTGACGGCTTGGTGACGGAGGGTGCCGCGACCAATGCGTGGATTGTCGATAAAACCGGCAAGCTGCGTACGCGCCCGGCCAATAATGCCATATTGAACGGTATCGTTCGGCAAGTGCTTTTTGATGTGGCGGCGGCGCAGGGCATCGCGATTGACGAAACCGCCTTCAGTCTCGAGGAAGCCAAAGCGGCGCGCGAATGTTTCTCTACCGCCTCAACCATGACGGTGTTTCCGGTAGTGAAAATTGACGGGCAGGCGATTGGTGACGGTACGCCCGGGCCGATGGCGCACGCTCTGTCGGCCGCTTATGATGCGCGTATAGGTTAAAAAAAACTATGATTAGCGCATTAATTGTGTATCCTTTTAAGGGTCCAAAGCGTCGTGGTAAGAGGCACCACGTCAATAAGTAACAAGCCGGACGGCCTCATCGGCTTTAATAATATGGGTAAACCAATGGCGTCTTCAAAAACTTCCGCTGACCATTTTTCTGGTAAATGGTGTGAAGCTGCAGGGCAGTATTACATGGGTGGACGCGACCTCAATGCTGCTGAGCCGCGACGGGCACTCGCAACTCGTTTATAAGCACGCAATCTCTACCATTATGCCGAATAGCGCTGTCGAGATCGCTGTCGCTTAATCCTTATCGGATGATTTTTCTTCCGCTTTGGCGCGCTGCCAAAACACTTCATACTCGTCGAGTGTGAAGCTGTTGAAGTCTGCTTTCTCGGCTTTGGCAAAACGCTCAAGCGCCTGAAAACGACGCGTGAATTTGGCATTGCCGCGGCGCAAAGCGGTCTCCGGATCGAGCGATA
>CBFHSX010000035.1:0-15384 GCA_965658615.1 Alphaproteobacteria bacterium
TGACCGTGAAGGACAAAGACGGCCAAGAGCTGTTCGCCGCCTCAAAGCTGCAAAATGAGAGAGAGGTTGAGGGGCATGCGATCGTCACCAAAGCCGTGCACGATGCCGCGCCGGATTGTAAATTCGTCATGCAAATCCTGCATATGGGGCCGCTTGCCTATAATGACGTGGCGGTCGCCCCGTCGCCGGTGAAGTCGCGCATCGGGGCCTTTGCACCGCAAGAGCTGGATGAGGCCGGCATTGAAAAGCAGATTGCCGACCACGCGCATTGCGCCGCCATGGCCAAAAAAGCCGGTTATGACGGGGTCGAAATTATCGGCTCGGCCGGTTATTTGCTGTCGACTTTCTTGGTTGAGAAAACCAATCAGCGCACCGATAAATGGGGCGGCTCTTACGAAAACCGCATGCGTTTTCCGCTCGAAGTGGTAAAACGCTGCCGCGAAGCCGTCGGCGATGATTTCATCATTATCTTCCGCATCGCCGCCATGGATATGCTGCAAGGCGGCATGAGCTGGGACGAAGTTGCCGAGCTGGCGCGCGAGCTGGAGAAAGTCGGCGTATCGATTATCTCGACCCATTTCACCTGGCACGAAAGCGCCGTGCCGACCATCGCCACTATGGTCCCACGCGCCGCTTTCACCTCGGTAACGGGCCGTGTGCGCAAAGAAGTGTCAATTCCGGTCATCACCTCAAACCGCATCAACATGCCGCAAGTGGCCGAAGATGTGCTGGCCGCCGGTGAAGCAGACCTGGTTTCCATGGCCCGTCCTATGCTGGCCGATAGCCAGTTTATGAATAAGGCTGCAGAAGATCGCGCCGATGAGATCAACACCTGCATTGCCTGCAATCAAGCCTGTCTCGATCATACATTTGGCGGCAAGACGACGAGCTGTCTGGTCAATCCGCGCGCCTGCCATGAGACGCTGCTGGTCTATGAGCCGACCGATGCGCCGAAACATATTGCCGTTATCGGGGCCGGGCCTGCAGGGCTGGCCTATGCCACCACGGCGGCTGAGCGCGGCCATAAGGTGACACTGATTGACGCGGCAAACGAGATTGGCGGCCAGTTCAACCTCGCCAAGCTGGTGCCGGGCAAAGAGGAGTTTTATGAGACGCTGCGCTATTACGGACGGATGATTGAGAAGCTGGGTATCGAGCTGAAGCTCAACACTTATGCCAATGCGGATATGCTGGAAGACGCGTATGACCATGTCGTTATCGCCACCGGTATCAGCCCGCGCGTGCCCGACATTGAGGGCATTACCCATGCAAAAGCCGTCAGCTATGTCGACGTTCTCAAAGGCAAAAAGCCGGTCGGCAAGCGGGTCGCCATTATGGGTGCCGGCGGCATTGGCTTTGACGTCGCCGATACCATATCGCATGACGGCCCATCGGGCGCGCTGGACAAGCAAGTTTTCGCCAAGGAATGGGGGGTGGATTTCGAAAACCACCCGCGCGGCGGCGTGACCGGCGTGGAGCCTGAAGTCGCCTCGGCCGATCGCGAGATTTTCCTGATGCAACGCAAAGAGACCTCGGTCGGTAAGGGCCTCGGTAAAACGACGGGCTGGACGCACCGCCTGACGCTGCAACGCCGCGGTGTGAAAATGATGAATGCGGTGGATTATCGTAAAATCGACGATGCCGGCCTGCACATCACACTGAATGGCCAGCCCGATATTCTTGAGGTCGACACGGTGATTATCTGTGCCGGACAAGAGCCGCTGCGCGATTTATACGATGCGCTGGAAGCCAAAGGCGTCTCCACCGAGCTGATCGGTGGCGCTTATGAGGCCGCAGAACTTGACGCAAAAGCCGCGATTAAGCAGGCCAGCGAGCTGGCCGCAGCGATCTAACTCATCAGACGCATTCAATATTCAACTGTCCGGCCAGTCCGGCATTGCGGTGAACCTCAATGGCGCGATAGGCGTCTGACTGTATCATCTCGACCATGGCCGCGCGGCCGGGATATTTGGCGATTGCCACTTGGTCCCATAAATCCTCGACCTCGCCGAGCATCAAGCGCGCCACTGTGCCGCCAAACAGCATTTCGCCGCCCAGCCCCTCGATGATTTTGACCACAGCTGCCGCGTAATGCGCATAGGCTTCTTGGCCGCTCATGTCTTTGCCGTGCCATTCATGATCTTGCGGATAATCGGCTTTTTCTTTGAATTTCAGCAGGTTCACCATAGATATCGGCTTACCGTGATCGTTCTCAAAGAACCCTTTAAACTGTTCCGCGCTCGGCACGGTTGCATTTTCGACATTCATTGCTTATCTCCCTTTTGAAAGAGCCTAAAAATACATGACCCTCGCGTCAATCTCCGTTAGACTTTCGAATTAGATGACGCAGGCGTCATTCAGGGTTGCGGCATTGTTTTTGACAGAATATGAACCGGTTAGCCGTTAAACAGGCAGCTACCGAAACAACAGAACGGACCAGTAAATGAGCTTTGATCCTGACGCCCATAACACACAGGATATTGTGCAATCGGCCTCCGCCACCAAGCGGCGCTCTCGCCTACCGGTTAACAAGTCGGTTCTGACGGCCATTTGTGTGTTTATCGCCATCCTCGTCTGGCTGATGAGCGGCGTCATGTCGGATAATTCGATACCGGTCGAGCCGGCCAAGGCGCTGATCGAAAGTGGCGCCGAAAAAAATCGCTTCACGGTTGTTGTTGAAGAGCTGATGGCCGAACAGCATATAAATAACATCAATCTACAGGCGCGCACTGAGGCCGATAAGGTCGTCACCGTCGCCTCCGAGACCAATGGTATCATTGCCGAATTGCCGGTCGAAAAAGGCGCCTTTGTGCAAAAAGGCCAAATTATCTGCCGCATTGATATCGGCGCGCGCAAAGCGCAGCTCGACCAAGCCCGCGCCAATCGTGATGCCCGCAAAATCGAATTCAACGCGGCCAAGAGCCTGCTCGAGAAAGGCCATACATCAAAGAGCCAGCTGGCTGCCGCCCGTGCCGCTTATGATGCGGCCATTGCCGGCGCCACCGCCGCTTTGGTGGAGTATCGGCGCACAGAAATTAAAGCACCGTTTGACGGTATTCTCGACACGCAACCGGTGAAAATCGGCCAATTTGTAAGTGTTGGCCAGCCCTGCGGCACGGTTATCGACAAAGACCCGCTTCTGGTGGTCGGGCATATTGCCGAAAGCCAAGTCAGCAATATATCGGTCGGCGCGCGCGGCACAGCCAGGCTGGCCACCGGCCAGGCAGTCGATGGTTTTGTGCGCTATATCGCCGAGACGCCAAACCCTGCCACCCGCACTTTCCGCCTTGAGCTGGAAGTGCCGAATAAGGATCTCTTGCTGCGCGACGGCATCAGCGCTGAGATGAACCTCGAAACCGGCTCTATTTTGGCCACGCGCATTCCGCAAAGCGTGCTGACGCTGAGCGATAACGGCAAGCTGGGTGTGCGCGTCATCGACAATGCGAAAGTCGCCTTTCGTCCGGTTACGGTAATCGCCGATGATCGCGACGGCGCTTTGGTTATCGGATTGGGTGCACGCGAGAAAGTCATTATGCGCGGCGGCGAGTTTACCCGTGACGGGCGCATCGTCGATTTCGAGATGACCGATAAAGCAAATGAGATAACGCGCCAATGATTTATAATTTCATCACCGCAGCCATTAGCCGAAGCCGCGCCGTTTTGACCATTTTGGTGGCGCTGCTGATTGGCGGTGTGAGTTCATACATATCGCTGCCGCGCGAGGCCGACCCTGATATCCCTATCCCGATTGTTTATGTCGGCGTGGTGCTGCCGGGTATTTCGCCGGCCGATGCCGAGCGGCTTTTGGTCAAGCCGATGGAGCTGGAACTCAGAACCCTGACCGGTTTGAAAGAAATGCGCTCGGTTGCGGCGCAAAATTTCGGGGCGGTTATCCTGGAGTTTGACGTCAGCTTTGACGAAGACCAAGCACTGCTGGATGTGCGCGAAAAAATGGACCAAGCGCGCGCCGAATTGCCGGACGATGCGGAAGAGCCGGATATACGCGAGTTTAACGCCGCGCTTTTTCCGGTCATTATGGTCAATCTGACCAGCCCCGGCTCAGAGCGCGAGCTCTATACTTACGCCAAGCGTCTGAAGGAAGAGATTACCGGCCTGCCGGAAGTGCTGGAGGCCAAGCTGGTCGGCCATCGCGAAGAATTGCTGGAAGTCGTCATCGACCCGCGCGCCATGGAGAATTACAACATCACGGCGGGCGAGCTTTACAACACGCTGGCGCGCAATAACCAGCTTGTACCGGCCGGCAGTATTCGCAATGAAGGCGGCTCTTTTGCCCTCACCGTGCCGGGGCTGATTGAACGCGCTGCCGATGTTTATGAATTGCCCATTAAAACACAAGGCGATGCGGTTGTGCGTCTGTCCGATGTCGCCGATATTCGCCGCAGCTTTAAAGATCGTTCAGTGTCGGCGCGCTTTAATGGTGAACCGACCATTTCCATTGAGGTAACAAAACGCCTCGGCGCCAATGTCATTGATACGACGGCAAATGTGCGCGCAGCCACACAAGCCTATACCGCAAATTGGCCTGAAAATATCTCCGTCGATTTTTCCTCCGACATTTCCAATTTCATTTATGAAATGCTCGGCTCGTTGGAAGTGTCGATTTCCAACGCCATTATTCTGGTGATGATTTTGGTGATTGCCGCGTTAGGCCTGCGCTCGGCTTTGCTGGTCGGCTTTTCTATCCCAACCTCCTTTTTGGTCGGTTTTTTGGTCGTCGATTTGATGGGCATGACGCTGAATATGATGATTATGTTCGGCTTTATCCTGTCGGTCGGCATTTTGGTCGACGGCGCAATTGTGGTGGTTGAATTTGCCGACCGCAAAATGGCCGAAGGGCTACAGCGGCGCGAAGCCTATGCGCTGGCCTCATCGCGCATGTTTTTGCCCATTCTGTCCTCCACCGGCACGACACTGGCGGCTTTCGGCCCGATGTTATTATGGCCGGGTGTCAGCGGCAAATTCATGTCTTATTTGCCAATCACGGTCATCATCCTGCTTTGCGCCTCTCTGTTGACGGCAATGTTGTTCCTGCCGGTTGTCGGCGGCCTTATCGGCAAATCGGAACAGGTCGGCGATGAAACATTGTCCAGCCTCGCCGGTGATAAGAAAATCTATGTGACGCAAATAAGCGGCATGACCGGCCGGTATTTGCGTTTCTTGAAAATGTGCATGAACTGGCCGCTGGCCACGATTGGCGTAGCCATGGTGATACTCTCCATTGTCATTATGCTGTTTGGCCGCTATGGCGCAGGCGTTGAATTTTCTCCCCCGATTGAGCCATATCAAGCCAATGTGATTGTCAAAGGGCGGGGCAATTTATCCGTCGAGGAAGCCGACCTCGCCACCAAGCTGGTCGAACGCATCATTCTCGAAACACCGGGCATTGCCAGCGCTATGGCGCAAGCCGGCCCGGCATTGGGCGGCGGAGACGGCTCGAGCAATATGTTCGATGGCGAAATGCCCGCGGATATGATTGGGGTCATCCTCATCGAGTTTACCAATCACGCAACGCGCGTGTCTTCAACGCAGATTATCAGACAAATTGAAGACCGCGCCCAGCGCCTTGCCGGTTTTGCCGTCGAGGTGAAAGAACGCGAGCAAGGCCCGCCCTCAGGCAAAGGCATTGAGGTGGAAATCAGCGGCCAAGATCTCGGTCAATTGACCGCCATGGCGACACATATCAGAGACTATTTCTCCCAACGCGACGATTTATACGCCGATTTGGAAGACTCGCTGCCACTGCCCGGTATTGAGTGGAGCATGGCGGTAGACCGCGAAGCCGCAGGGCGTTTTCAGGCCGATATTTTGACGCTCGGCAATGTCGTGCAACTTGTAACCAACGGCATTCTGGTCGGCCATTACCGCCCCGATGACAGCGAGGATGAGATTGAAATTCGCGCCCGCTACCCCTACGACTCGCGCTCTTTCGACCAGCTTGACCAATTGCGCGTCCTGACCCCGGCCGGTAATGTGCCGATTACCAATTTCGTGACCCGCGAGCCGACCACAAAACGCGATAATATTTCGCGCGTTGATGGCCGCCGCATTATCGAAGTCAAAGCCGGCATGGCCATTAACCCTGAGACCGGTGCAGAATATTTGGCGACGGAATTGGAAAATGATTTCCTCGCATGGATGGCCACTCAAGAACTCCCGGCCGGCGTCTATGTGCGCCTGCGCGGTGCCAATGAAGAAGCTGATGAGGCGGCAGATTTCCTCGGCAAGGCGATGATTGCGTCGCTCATGTTGATGTTCATCATCCTGCTCATGCAGTTTAACAGCCTGTATTGCACACTGCTGACCTTATCGACCGTGGTGCTGTCCACCATTGGCGTGTTGCTTGGCATGGTGGTGACCGGCCAGACCTTCTCGGTGATCATGACCGGCACCGGCGTCGTCGCGCTGGCCGGTATTGTGGTGAATAATTCCATCGTGCTGATCGACACTTATCAACGCCTGCTCGAGACCGGCATGGACCGTGTGGATGTGGTGCTGAAGGCAGCGGGCCAGCGCCTGCGGCCGATCTTGTTGACCACGATTACCACCATGATCGGCTTGTTTCCCATGGCCATTCAAGCCTCGGTGGATGTGTTTGACCGCACCGTCTCTTTCGGCGCACCAACCTCGGCTTGGTGGGTACATTTGTCAACGGCGATTATTTTCGGCCTCGGTTTTTCAACCCTGCTGACGCTGGTATTGGTGCCGGTCATGTTGACCTTTCCCGACACAATGCGGAAACGCTTTGCGTTTTTATCGCGCCGCAATGATTTGAAAAAAGCGCTGGGTCGTCCTAGTTCCGATCAATCAGAACCGGCTGAGTAACGCCAGTAAACAATATAGCTAACCGGAAGCGCCAGATAATAAGCCGCGCTCATTGCCGTAAGTGTGATCCATGGGAAGGTGAACAACATCACCGCCGTGAAGCCGATAAACAGCATGAGCGGCAGCACCAAATCGCGGCGTATGGTCGAAAAACCCTTGCCCGAAAAGGTTGGAATATTCGACACCATCAGCCCGCCAATCAGCAGCGTATTGGCCAGGATAAACACCGTTGCGCCGCTCATATCGATCAATCCGCCAATTTCCAAATACATAGGCAGCATGACCAAGCCGGCGGCTGAGGGCGACGGCACGCCGATGAAGAACATGGATTTCCAAGCCGGGCGATCGGCTTCCTCCATATCGACATTGAAGCGCGCCAGACGTAGCGCACAGCATACGGAATAAATCAGAATAACGGCCCAGCCAAAGCGCCCGGTCGCTTGCAAGGCCCAGAGATAAACCAGCAGCACGGGCGCAATGCCGAAATTGACGAAGTCGGACAATGAGTCCAGCTGCGCGCCCAGCGGGCTTTCGGCCTTCAGCAGGCGCGCCAGACGCCCGTCAAACGCATCCAGAAAACCGGCCAGCACAATGCACAAAACCGCCAATTGAAAATTACCGTTCAGGCCCTGGCGAAACGCCGTCAGACCAAGGCACAATGCCAGCAGCGTCACCGCATTGGGTACAATGCGGCGCAGCGGAAAGCGCCGCCGCCGTGTTGATTCCGGTGTCGCTTGCGGCTTTTTCTTGCTGTCCGATTTGGTTGCCATATCAAGCCGTCAGCGTGTCGCGCTGCTTCTCTTTCGATTTCAAATCGGCAAGCACGGTCTCACCGGCAATCGCTGATTGGCCGAGTGCCACAAGCGGCACACTGCCCTTCGGCAAATAGACATCGCAGCGGCTGCCGAAACGGATCAGACCGAAACGTTCACCGGCTTGCATTTCTTGTTCCTCATGCACAAAGCACAAGATACGCCGCGCCACCAGACCGGCGATTTGCACGACGACGATTTCCTTGCCGTCCTCGGTTTCCACCAAAAGCGATTGGCGCTCATTGGCGTCGCTGGCCTTATCCAAATCGGCGCTCAAAAACTGACCGGTGCGATACAGCGATTTCTTCACCGTGCCGGTTACCGGCAGGCGATTTACATGGCAGTTAAACACATTCATGAACACGGAGACGCGCGGCAGAGCCTCATCGCCCAAGCCCAATTCGGCAGGCGGCACGGCTTCGGTTATCATATTGACCACCCCATCGGCAGGCGAGATGACCAGACCGGTGCGCTGCGGCGTGACGCGCGCCGGATCGCGGAAAAACCAAGCACACCAAAAGGTCAGAATGACGCCAATCCAGCCGAAAATTTCAGAAAAGGAAAACAGAAAAGCGGTAATCACCGCGAAAATCGCGATGAATTTATAACCTTCGGGATGGATCGGAAACAAAACTGATTTAATCGCACGCATGGTTTTCCCCTATTCGGCAGCCGGCTCGGGTTCGGCCGAGACGCCGTCTTTGTAAAGCTTATACACCAGCGCGTCTTTCAGCGCTTCAAAAGATGCAACGACAATATTGGCATTGACGCCAATGGTGCGCCAGCTATCGCCCGCCGCATCAACGCTTTCAATCGTCACCCGCGTCACCGCTTCTGTGCCGGTGTCGAGAATACGCACTTTAAAATCGACCAGCTTCATGCCCGAAATATGCCGCGCATAGCGTTTCAAATCGGCGCGCAATGCCGTGTCCAGCGCATTGACCGGACCATTGCCCGTGCCCGTTCCGGTCACCGTTTCGCCGTCAATGACCAGCGTCACATTGGCCTCGGACACGGTCTTGCCATTGCCGTCATTGGTGATATTGACCGTATAACCCTGCACGTCAAAAAAGGTCGGCAGGCGGTCGAGTTGCGCCAGCGCCATCAGCTCAAATGATGCGCCCACGCCATCATAGCTATAGCCGATCAGCTCTTTTTCTTTCACTTCGCGCAGGATGCGATCGACCGCCGGGTCTTTCGCATCAACGCCAATATTGGCCGTCTTCAAGCGGTCCAGCACATTTGATTTACCGGCTTGGTCGGACACCAGAATAGTGCGGTGATTGCCGACGCTTTCGGGGCGCACATGCTCATAGGTTGACGGGTCTTTCATCACCGCCGAGACATGAATACCGCCCTTATGCGCGAAAGCCGAGGCGCCGACATAGGGCGCGTGGCGGTTCGGCGTGCGATTGAGAATATCGTCGAGCAACAGCGAGATGTTTTTCACCTGCGGCAGGTTTTCAAGGCTAATACCGGTCTCAAAGCGATCGGCATAGCCCGGTTTCAAAAGCAGGGTCGGGATCAGCGATACCAGATTGGCATTGCCGCAACGCTCGCCCAGACCGTTAATCGTGCCCTGCACTTGCCGCACGCCGGCTTGTATCGCGGCCAGCGAATTGGCGACGGCATTTTCCGTATCATTATGCGTATGGATGCCCAGCTTTTCGCCCGGAATATGTTTGGTCACGTCGCAAACAATCTCGAACACTTCATGCGGCAGCGTGCCGCCATTTGTGTCGCACAGCACCGCCCAGCGCGCACCCGCATCAATCGCCGCTTTGGCGCAGGCCAGCGCATATTCGGGATTGGCCTTATAACCATCGAAAAAATGCTCGCAATCGATCATCGCTTCCTTGTCGCGGGCGCGTATCGCTTTCACACTATCGGTGATGGTCTCAAGGTTTTCATCATTGGAAATGCCCAGCGCCACATCGACGTGATAATCCCAGCTTTTCGCCACCAGACAGACAGCGGCCGAGGCTGCGCTGACGACCTCCATAAAGCCCGGATCGTTTTCGGCGCTACGACCGGCGCGCTTGGTCATGCCAAAAGCCGTCAAAGCGGCACTGTCGAGGCCGCCCAGCGTGTTGAAAAAATTCGTATCGGTCGGATTGGCACCCGGATAACCACCCTCGACATAATCGACGCCCAGCGCGTTCAACGCCTCGGCCAGCTTCAGCTTATCCGCCACGGCAAAATCGACGCCGGCTGTTTGCTGGCCGTCGCGCATGGTTGTGTCGAAAATATATAATCGCTCGCGCGCCACGCTTTACCCCTCGCTTTTACCCTGCAATCGGGCTGATGCTGTATCATAACCGATAAGCGGCAATAAGTGTTGCATTTCCGGCCCATGCGCCTGACCGGTCAAGGCGAGACGCAGCGGCATGAACAGCCCCCGACCTTTGCGGCCGGTCGCCTCTTTCAGCGCACTTGTCCATTCTGACCAACTGTCCGACGTCAGCGGCGCGGCAGGCAGCATATCCAAGGCTTGCGCCACATAATCGGCATCCTCGGCCTCAATGACCGGCATTATGGGGCCGTTAATCAGCGCCAACATCGCCTCGACATCGTCAAACAGATTGAGATTGCCTTTAATGCTGTCCCAAAAACCGGCTCCTTCGGGCGCGCCCAAAGCGGTCAGGCGCGGCGCGGCGGCATCATAGGGCATATCGTGCAGGATGCGGGCATTGAGACGCGCCACATCCTCAGGGTCGAAACGCGCCGGGGCGCGGCCCAGACGGGCAATGTCAAAACCGGCAATCAGCGTCGCCATATCCTGCACCGGCTCGACCGGGTCAGCCGTGCCGAGACGCGCAATCAAACTATTGAGGCTCATCGGCTCATAGCCCTGCGCGCGCAAATCCTGCAAGCTCAACGAGCCGAGACGTTTCGATAGGGCCGACCCATCGGCTGCCAGCATTAAAGAGAAGTGCCCAAATACCGGCACCGCCCCGCCAAGCGCTTCGATAATCTCAATCTGCGCGCCGGAATTGGTGACATGGTCTTCACCGCGAATAACATGGGTGATGCCCATATCAATATCATCGACCACGCTGGGCAGCGTATAAAGCCATGTACCATCGGCGCGGCGGATAACCGGATCGGACAGGCTGGCCGTATCGATACGCTGCGCGCCGCGCACCATATCGTCCCATGTCACGGCAACGCCCGACAATTTGAAACGATAATGCGGCGACCGCCCCTCAGCCTCAAAGGCATCTATTTGGGCGGCGTCCAATTCTAGCGCCGCGCGGTCATAGACCGGCGGCAGGCCACGCGCCAATTGCCGCTTGCGCTTGCGGTCCAGCTCGTCCGGCGTCTCATAACAGGCATACACCAAACCCTTTTCTTGCAGCGCCGCAAAGGCTTCTTCAAAGCGATCAAAACGCTCGGATTGTTTGGCCGTCGCGTCATGCGCGAGGCCGAGCCAGTCGAGATCAGCGCGAATGGCATCGGCAAATTCTTCCGTAGAGCGTGCCACATCCGTATCATCAAGGCGCAGCAAAAACTCCCCGCCTTGGCCCTTGGCAAGCAGATAGCAAAACAGCGCGGCGCGGGCATTGCCGACATGCAGCAAGCCGGTGGGGCTAGGGGCAAAACGTGTGCGAACAGTCATATTGTCTCTTACTTTTCTAAGTCCCGCCCGTCGCGGAAACCATTGGTGATCGGGTAACGGCGGTCGCGGCCGAAATTACGATTGCCGATTTTCGCGCCCGGCGCGGCCTGACGGCGTTTATATTCGGAGATATACAGCAAATGCTCGATCCGCTTCACCGTCTCGGCTGCGTGACCGCGCGCGATAATCTCATCGACGCCGCGCTCATCCTCAACCAGCGCGAACAGAATATCATCCAGCGCGTCATAAGGCGGCAGGCTGTCTTCGTCTTTCTGGTCGGGGCGCAGTTCGGCGCTGGGCGGCTTGTCGATAATGTTTTCGGGAATCACAGCCCCGTCCGGCCCCAAGGCATCGGCCGGTTTGTTTTCGTTGCGCCACCGTGACAGGGCGAAAACTTCGGTTTTATAAATATCCTTAATCGGATTATAGCCGCCATTCATATCGCCATATAGCGTCGCATAGCCGACCGAGACCTCGGATTTATTACCTGTCGTCACCACCATGGACCCGAATTTATTCGACACCGCCATAAGCAGCGTACCGCGCAGGCGCGATTGGATATTTTCTTCCGTAATATCGGCATTTGTGCCCTCAAACAGCGCCCCCAATGTGCCCTCCACCGCATCGACCGGCGCGGCGATGGAGACATCATCGAGCTTGATACCGAGGCGTTTGGCACAATCGGCCGCATCATCGAGGCTTTCCTGACTGGTATAGCGCGATGGCAGCATGAGGCAATGCACGCGCTCCGCACCCAGCGCATCAACCGCCATGGCGGCGCAAATGGCGCTGTCAATACCACCCGACAGCCCCAGCAACACGCCGGGGAAGCGGTTTTTCTCGACATAATCGCGCAGGCCCAAAACGGCGGCGGCGTAAATATCGGCGTGATCATCGCGCGCAGCAGGCGCGTCTTGTGGCGTCACCTGCCAGCCGGTTTGCGTTTCAGCGACGCTGATCATATGCGTCTCACTGCCCCAGCCACGTTGCACGGCCGGCGAGCCATCGCCATTGACGGCGAAGCTTTGGCCGTCAAACACCAGCTCATCCTGGCCGCCATATTGATTGACATATAGCAGCGCCAGACCGGTCTCCTTGGCCCGCGCCGTCGCATGATGCAGGCGCTTTGCGTGCTTGCCGCGCTCGAAAGGCGAGCCATTGGGAGAAATGAGCAATTCGGCCCCCTGCCCTTTCAAATGCGCACAAATATCGGTGAACCAAATATCCTCACAAATCGGCAGGCCGACCCGCACCCCCCGCAACTCGACCGGCTGCGGCAGGGGCCCGGCGGCAAATAGCCGCTTTTCGTCAAACACGGCATAATTCGGCAAATGCACTTTATGGCGCACAGCCGCCTGCCCGCCATCGGCCACCATCACACTATTATAAAGTTGACCGTTTTCGACCATGGGGAGGCCGAACACCAAGGCCGAGCCGCCATCCGCGGTTTCGGCCACCAAAGCGTCGGCTTCCGCCTTCACCCGCGCCAGAAACGCCTGTTTTAAAACAAGATCTTCGGGCGGATAACCGGATAAAAACAATTCACCGGCGACAACAATATCAGCTGTCCCCGCCGCTTGGCGCACAGCGCGCAGCATATCGGCATTGGCGGTCACAGCCCCGACCGTCGGGTTGAGCTGCGCCATGGCGATTTTCAGGGTTTTTGCGGCGTTTTCCATTGAGCTTATGTAGCGCGTGGCGGGCTTTCGAACAAGCCGCATCTAGCCGCAGCGCGACGGCATCCGGCTTTCGGGTTTCGCGCGCCGCGTTTGTTTGCCATAGTAAATCGTGAGCCTTGGAGGGGATATGCTGACGCAGGATAAATATCATACCGATCAGCCTGCAAGCCGAGGCCGGCACGATACAGACGGAAGACTTCAATGAAGCGGTTGCCGCTTTTCAGGAAAAACGTAACCCCGTGTTTAAAGGAAAGTAAAATGAGCCACGCGCAGCCGACCAGCTTCAAACAATGGCACCTCGCCAAACACCCAAGCGGTGTACCGACGCCCGATTGCTTCACGCTGGTCGAGACGCAAATGCCGCAACTCGAAGACGGGCAAGTATTTATCCGAACGCATTATTTTTCGCTCGATCCGGGCATGCGTGGACGGTTGTCGGGCGATAGCTATGCGGCGGGCCTGCAAATCGGCGATGTGATTGAAAGCGCCGGTATTGGGGAGATTATCGCCTCGAAATCCGAGCGTTTCGAAGTGGGCGATATGGTGATGGGCGGGCTTGGCTGGAGCGAGGGAAATCTGTTTGCCGATCGCGGCCTGCAAAAGCTCGACCCGACCATGTTTGACGATGCGGTTTCGATGACCGCGACCATTGGTGTGTTGGGCGTGCCCGGGCTGACGGCATGGTTTGGCCTGCAAGATTTGGGCGCGCCGCAAGCCGGCGAAACGCTGCTGATATCCTCAGCCGCCGGACCGGTAGGCGCGACCGCCGGTCAGATTGGCAAATCCTTGGGGCTGACCGTCATCGGCATTGCCGGTGGCTCGGATAAATGCGCTTATTTGAAAGATCTCGGCTTTGACGCAGTGATTGACTATAAGGCCGAGGCCGAACTGGAGCGCGCCATGCGCGCCGCCTGCAAAGAGCTGGGCGTTGCCGGTGTCGATATTTATTTCGATAATGTCGGCGGGGCCATGCTGGATGCGGCGATTGTGAATATGAATATGGGGGGGCGCATTGTCGTTTCCGGTCAGGTGGCGGAATATAATCGCGAGATGCCGGTCGGCATTCGCCACACCACACAGTTCATTACTCATAGGCTGCGCATGCAGGGGCTGGTGGTTTATGATTACCGCAAGGGCTTTGGCGAAGCGCAAGCTGCCATGGCGCAGATGATCCGCGACGGGGCCCTGCGCTATACGGAGGATATCTCCGACGGTATTGAGCGCGCCCCGGCCGCCTATCAGGCTTTATTCGCCGGTGCCAATTTCGGGCGGCGGCTTATCAAAACCATCTAAGCCCTTTCATTTTAAAACTAAACTCCGTATATCTTTTTTAGAAACAACGGAATGACAGGTAAGAATATGTCTTGGACACCCGAAAGCTGGCGCGACTTCCCAATTAAGCAAGTGCCGAGCTATGAAGATGCAGCCGCCTTGGCACATGTTGAAGGCCGCTTGGCCAGCTATCCGCCGCTGGTATTTGCCGGTGAGGCGCGCAATTTGAAAGCCCAATTGGCCGAAGTGTGCGAGGGCCGCGCCTTTTTGCTGCAAGGCGGCGATTGCGCCGAGAGCTTTGCCGAACACCAAGCCGATAATATTCGCGACACGTTTCGTGTGCTGCTGCAAATGTCGGTGGTGCTGACCTTCGGCGCAAAAATGCCGGTTATCAAAGTCGGTCGTATGGCCGGTCAATTTGCCAAGCCGCGCTCGGCCGATACGGAAACCATTGATGGTGTCGAACTGCCGAGCTATCGCGGCGATATCATCAATGGCATTGAGTTTAACGCGGCCGACCGCGTGCCCGATCCGGAGCGCCAAATCGCTGCTTACCGGCAGGCCGCCTCGACGCTGAACCTGCTGCGCGCTTTCGCCAAGGGCGGCTATGCCGATCTGGCTGAAGTGCATCGCTGGAACCAAGGCTTTGTGGCCGACAGCCCGCAAGGCGCGCGCTATGAGGAAATGGCGCAGCAAATTGACCAAGCCATGGAATTTATGGCTGCTTGCGGCATTGACAGCAGCACCGCGCCGCAAATGGGCATGGTGGATTTCTACACCAGCCATGAGGCGCTGCTGCTGGGCTATGAGCAGGCGCTGACGCGGCTGGACAGCACCAGCGGTGATTTTTACGACACCTCGGCGCATATGCTTTGGATTGGCGACCGCACGCGGCAGCCGGACGGCGCGCATGTCGAGTTTCTGTCCGGCGTGGAAAACCCGCTCGGCCTGAAATGCGGCCCGTCGCTGGAGCCGGATGAGCTGATAAAGCTGCTGGATAAGCTGAACCCGCAAAACGAGGCCGGACGCATCACGCTGATTGCACGCTTCGGCCATGACAATGTCGAAAACCACCTGCCGCAGCTTGTCCGCAAAGTTGAAAGCGAAGGCCGCAAAGTGGTGTGGTCATGCGACCCGATGCACGGCAATACGATCAAGG
>CBFHSX010000036.1:0-14130 GCA_965658615.1 Alphaproteobacteria bacterium
GTCATCGCCAATGCCTATCAAAAGGCGCAATTGCAGCAGGGCATTTTCTCACCCGATACAGTTTCAGTGGGTGAGTTGTTTGCCGGCTCGCTGATCCCCGGTCTGGTGCTGGTCGGCTTTTATATCGCCTATCAGCTTTTCATCGCATATACGCAGCCGCATAAAGCGCCGCGTGCCGAAGCGCAAGAGCCGGTCGCGCTATCGGCGCTGCTGGCGGCCCTGCTACCACCCATCCTGCTGATTATCGCCGTGCTCGGCTCGATACTGGGGGGCATTGCAACGCCGACCGAAGCCGCCTCAGTCGGGGCCATCGGCACTATTCTGCTGGCCGGTGACCGTATGACCGGCGGTCATCGCCTTATTCGCTTCGGTGCTCTGGCGCTGGCGCTTTTGGTGGCGCAAACATCGCTGATGGATTTGCGTATCGCACGCGATAATCTTTCGACACTGGATTACGCCGCGATTGCGCTGGCCTTGGCCTTTTGCGCCACGCTGGCTGCGGCGCTGTTTTTGAGCCTGCGCCGCGCTTTGGACGGCGGCGTGCTGGTCGGCGTGGTACGCTCGACCACCCACACGACCTCCATGGTTTTCATCATCCTTATTGGCGCGGCGCTGTTCTCATTGGTGTTTCGTGGGCTCGGCGGCGATGAGACCATTCAAACGCTGCTGGAAGACCTGCCGGGCGGCAAATGGACCGCCGTCGCCGTGGTCATGCTGATCATGTTCTTACTCGGCTTCTTCCTCGATTTCATCGAGATTATCTTTGTCGTGGTGCCGATTGTCGGGCCCATTCTGCTGGCCATGGGGGTCGACCCGGTTTGGCTTGGCGTCATGATGGCGATTAATTTGCAGACCAGCTTTCTAACGCCCCCCTTCGGTTTTGCGCTTTTTTATCTGCGCGGCGTGGCACCCGAAAGCGTTACAACCGGACAGATTTACAAAGGCGCGATCCCATTCGTGCTGATCCAGCTGGCCATGCTGGCATTGTTGGCCTTATTCCCGCAACTCGCCACATGGCTGCCTGAAGTCGTGTTTGGAGGCTAGATCATGAAAATGCCGAATATGATGGTTACGACCTTTATGATTATTCTGGTCGTCGGGATTGCCGGTTATTATCTGCGCGATGATGGTCGTGTCGGGGCCGGTCAAATCGGGCTGGAGGTCGGCGCACCGATCGAGCACCCGCTGCAACAAGCCTATGACACCACCCCGCTGCCGATTGTTTTGCGGTTGGTCAATAATACAGACGACACTGCCAATTTAAACGCTGACGGCCCTTGCAAAATTTTTCGCTATATTGTGCTGACCGCCGATGGCAGCTTTGTGCAATCCGTGGCTGCACCGGAGACATGCGACGACACACGCACACGCGCCGCGCTGGCTGCGGGCGGGGTTTTGGAAGAAATCCGCCAAGTACCGCTTGCCACAAAACGCTATGAGGCCGGCGATTATCGCCTACGCGTCAAATTCTGGAATTTTGAAGGCGAAGCGCTCTTCACCCTGACGGATTAATTACAAGCGATTGGAAAAAGCCGGGCCCATCAACCCATCGACCGGAAAGCCTTTCGGGCGAATACGACCGGATTGTGCGCGCAGGCCTTGCCATTCTGCAAGGTCTTCGAAAACCCGCTCGCGGCCTGACTTATCCGGTATCTTCAACCCCTCCGCCTCGGCATAGCACCGCACGGCCGCCATATGGCCATCGCCATGGCGTTGCAGGCGCACACCCTTGCCGCGCGGCATTTCCGGCACGTCAGCCAGCGCAAAACACAAAAGCTTACGGTTCTCTCCGAGCACAGCCACCTTATCGCCGATCACCGGCACACAGGCCGCCGCCTCATCAGGGGCTTTGACATTGAGGATTTGCTTACCGGCCTTACGCTGCGAAATCATCTCGTCCTCCAGGACGACAAAGCCATTGCCGATGCGCGAGGCAACCAGCAATTTGCGGCCCGGCTGATGGACAAACATTTCGACGATTTCTTCCGCCGGCTCGATATCCAACATCAAGCGCACCGGATCGCCATTGCCGCGCCCGCCCGGTAGTTTGGCAACATCCAGCGTATAAGCGCGCCCGTTTGAGACAAACAGGATCAGCTTATCCGTGGTCATGGCGTGCAGCACAAAACCCGCCTTATCGCCATCCTTATAGGTCAGCTTGCTGCCATCCTCGGCGTGACCTTTCATAGCGCGGATCCAGCCTTTTTCGGAGCAAACAATCGTCACCGGTTCTTTTTCGACCAGAATATCAAGCGGCACGTCTTCTTCGCCGGAGACCTGCTCGAATGTTGTGCGGCGCTTGCCAAGCTCGGTTTTCGGGCCCAGCGTCTTGCGCAATTCCTTAATCTCACCGGCAACCACATCCTGCTGCATTTTCTCGGAAGCGAGCAATTCCTGCAGCTGCTTCATCTCATTGCTAAGCGCCGCATGTTCGGTGCGAATGCCGTCTTCTTCGAGCTTACGCAAAGCGCGCAGACGCATATTCAAAATCGCATCAGCCTGCACTTGGCTGAGCTTAAAGACCTTCATCAGCTCGTCGCGCGGCTCGTCTTCCTCGCGGATAATGCGAATCACCTCATCCAGATTGAGGTAAGCGATGAGATAGCCATCCAGCACTTCCAGCCTTGCGGTGATTTTATCGAGCCGGTATTGCGATTTTCGCACCAGCACATCATTGCGGTGTTGCAGCCATTGCGTCAGCACTTCGCGCAAGCCCATCACGCGCGGCACGCCCTCATTATCAATGACGTTCATATTCAGCGAAAAGCGGCTCTCCAAATCGGTCTGGCGATACAGCACCGCCATCACTTGTTCGGGATTGAGGTTCTTGCTTTTCGGCTCGATGACAATACGGATATCCTCGGCGCTCTCATCGCGAATATCATCCAGCATGGGCAATTGCTTGGCATTCATCAGCTCGGCGATTTTTTCAATCAAGCGCGATTTTTGAATTTGATAGGGGATTTCCGTGATGACGATTTGCCATGTGCCACGGCTTTTCTCCTCAACCTCATAGCGCGCCCGCACGCGCATGGAGCCACGCCCCGTTGCATAGGCTTCGCGCAGGGCTTCCGGGCTTTCAATGCAAATACCGCCGGTCGGGAAATCCGGCCCTTGTACATATTCCATCAGCGTATCGACGCGCGCATTCGGCGCCTTCAAAAGATGCAGCGCGGCCGCGCATAGCTCATCGACATTATGCGACGGAATAGACGTCGCCATACCAACGGCAATACCCGATGCACCATTGGCAAGCAGGTTCGGGAAAGCCGCCGGCAGCACAACCGGCTCTTCATCTTCGCCATCATAAGTGGCGCGGAAATCAACCGTATCGCTATCGAGGTCTTGCAGTAGCAGGCTGGCAATCTCGGTCATGCGGCTTTCCGTATAGCGCATGGCGGCGGCATTATCGCCATCGACATTGCCGAAATTGCCCTGCCCGTCGACCAGCGGATAGCGCACGGCAAAGTCTTGCGCCAGACGCACCAGCGCGTCATAGACAGCCTGATCGCCATGGGGGTGATAGCGACCGATAACATCGCCAACCACACGGGCTGATTTTTTGAAGCCGTTTTCCGGGTCGAGCCGTAATTGCCGCATGGCGTAAAGCAGACGGCGATGCACCGGCTTCAGCCCGTCGCGCACATCGGGCAGCGCCCGATTGGTAATGGTCGACAGCGCATAGGCCAGATAGCGGCTTTCCAGCGCTTCCTTCAGACCTACGGTTTCATCCGGCTGCTTTTCGTCAATATCACTCATGCGTTGATTTATAGCCAGATTCGGCGGCCACACTTCAAGCGGCTTGCGCGTCTTCTATCTGTGTCGAGCCAGATTATCCATCAGTCTTTGGCGCGCCGCCGGCATGGTCACACCATTGGGCAGATAAACCCGCCGCTCCAGAAAATGCCCCAGCAAGGTAAAAGCATGGATGACATCATCGCCCTTGGCTTCGGCCTTCGGGTCGAGCAAGAATTCCGGTAGCACGAACATTTTGTCGAGATAAGGCTGCGCCGCTTCGCGGCTGACGGCACGGCCCGAGCGCGGCGACACATAAGCCAAATCCTCGACCACGCCGGTAGCGGCACAGCATGATAAATCAAGCCCAAAACCGGTTTCTTCCAGCAACGCCATTTCAAACCGCGCCAGCAGCGGTAGCCAAACATCAGGCGTGTCCATCTCGGCCAGCACCACTTGCACCGTATCGTAAAGGCGCGGATAGGCCTGCCGCTCGGCCGTGACCTGCATCAGCGCGCACATGGATGACAGGCCGGCCAGCAGCAGCGGTTCCGACATCGCCTCGGCCGCATAAGCGCGCCCGGCATCGACCGTCATAATGCCCAAATGCTCCGATAGCCGGGCCCGCCAATTGGCACTGATCATATTACCGGGCTGCAGGACCGGCCTTTGGCGTCGGCTATTGCCACCGCGCACCAACCCGCCATAGCGGCCATGTTCGCGGGTAAACACATCGATAATGGCGCTGCTCTCGCCATGCGGGCGGGCCGCCAAAACCAAAGCGTCGGCTTCCCACTGCACCGGTCAGGCCTTGTAATCCAGCCCCAGCATGCGATAGCGCTCGGGGTCTTCCTGCCAGTTCTTCCGCACTTTGACAAAAACAAAAAGATGCACGCGGCGCTCAAACATATCCTCAAGCTCGAGCCGCGCCTCCGAGCTGATTTCCTTCATGGTCTTACCGCCCTTGCCCAGCACAATCGCCTTTTGGCTATCGCGGCGCACAAAAACCGTCTGCTCGATACGCACAGAGCCGTCTTTTTTGTTTTCCCATTTATCGGTCTCGACAGTCAGCGCATAGGGCAGTTCTTGATGCAAGCGCAAAAACAGCTTTTCGCGCATCACCTCAGAAGCCAGCAAGAGCGAGGGCACATCGGCCGCTTGGTCTTCAGGATACAAAAACGGGCCTTCGGGCATGGCTTCGCGCAGCGTATCCTTCAAGCGGTCAAGCCCATCGCCTTTAAGCGCCGAGATGAGGAAGGTATCGACAAAATCGACGCGCTCATTCAGCGCTTTGACCAAAGCCAGCAGGCTTTCATTCGGCACTGTGTCGATTTTGTTCAAGACCAATGATACCGGCTTGGTGCTTTGCGCCAGCCCCTCAAGCATCAGATCGATTTCTTTGCCGCTGGCGCGCGCTGCATCGAGCACCACCAGCACTTGGTCGGCATCGTTCACACCAAGCCATGCCTCATTGACCATGGCGCGATCAAAGCGCTGTTTGGCGGCAAAAATACCCGGCGTGTCGACCAGAATAATCTGCGCGTCTTCATGCATCACCACGGCGCGCAAGCGCATGCGCGTGGTCTGTGCCTTTTGCGTGACAATAGCCACTTTCTGACCTACCAGCGCATTGGACAGGGTCGATTTACCCGCATTGGGCGGCCCGATGACCGCCACAAACCCGCATTTTTGACTCATTCGGTCACCCCTTTTTCAATAGCTGCAAAAGCGCGGCAGCAGCGCGTTGTTCCGCCAACTTACGCGACGCGCCTTGACCTTGCGCCGCCCCCGCCTCAGCCGTCACCGAAACGGTGAACTCCGGCGCATGGTCAGGGCCGGCACGGTCGATAATCTCATAATGCGGCACCGGCTTGCCGCGTTGCATCAGCCATTCCTGCAAGGCGGTTTTATTGTCAATCGGCGCATCGACTTGCGCCGCAAAAGCGTCCTGCCATAAATGCATGATGACGCGTTGTGCCGCCGCCAGACCGGCATCGAGAAACACCGCGCCAAGCACGGCCTCGCAGCCATCGGCCAGCACATTGCGCGGCACATCACCCTTTTGGCGAATGCCCTCATCGGTTTTCAAAACAGCAGCCAGACCGATATCATCGGCGATACGCGCGCAGGTTTTGCGGCTGACAAGCTGCGCCAAACGCCGGGCCATATCGCCCTCGCTCTCATCGGCATGAACGGCCACCAAATGGTCGGCTATGACCAGACCCAGCACGCGGTCGCCCAGAAATTCGAGCTGCTCATTATCCTGCTCAACATCGAGACTGGCATGACGCAAAGCGCGTGCCAACAAAGCCTCATCGGCAAATTTATGGCCGAGGCGCGTCTGAAAATCAGCCAACGCCGCCATTAATGCACCAGATTGAACAGGCGCGATACGCGCACTGAAATCGGCCACCGCCAGACCTCCCAAAAGCGCGTGCGGTCGTCAAAAGAGAAGAATAATATCTTGGCCGGGCCGACAAGATTTTCATGCGGCACAAAACCGACATAGCGCAGAAAACGACTATCGGTTGAATTGTCGCGATTATCGCCCATCATAAAATAGTGTCCATCCGGCACTTTATAGACCGGCGTATTGTCGGCCGGCCCGCCATCAGTTTGGTCGAGGGTCAGATAGCTGCGCCCATTCGGCAGGGTTTCGCGGAATTGGCGGATGCGCAAATCCGTACCGCTACGACGCGGCTCGACAAAATCATCAATCCGCTCGCGTTTCAACGCCGTACCGTTGAGCCAGACTTCACCGTTAATCACCTGAATCTCATCGCCCGGCAGGCCGATAACGCGCTTGATGAAATCAGTGCGATTATCGGTCGGCAATTTGAACACCACAACGTCGCCGCGCACCGGAGCCGCTTCAGAACTGCGCCCATCAAGCGGCGGCAGGCTAAACGGGAAACTGTGTCGCGAATAGCCATAGCTGAATTTGGTGACAAACAGAAAATCGCCGATCAGCAGGGTCGGCTTCATTGAGCTGGACGGGATATTAAACGGCTGCACCAGAAACGAGCGGATGATGATGGCAATCACTGCCGCCCAAAAGAATACTTTTAGGTTTTCGCGCCATTCCGATTTCGGCGGAGCTGATTTTTCGACGGCTTCCTCTGACATTATTCTTCCATTCTCAGCTCTTGGGCACTGCCGAAATGATAACAATAGCCTGCGCCAAAGGAAAATCATCCGTGATGGTCAGGTCGATCTGCGCTTCCATGCCGTCCGGCGTAATACGCTGCAAGCGCGCCAGCGCGCCATTGGTCAATTGCATGGTTGGCTTGCCGGAGGGCAGATTGATAACCCCCATATCGCGCCAAAACACACCCTGGCGCAATCCTGTGCCGAGCGCTTTTGAGCAAGCCTCTTTAGCTGCAAAGCGTTTGGCATAAGAGGCGGTACGCTGCAGGCGGCGTTCAGATTTTGCCTGCTCAATATCGGTATAAAGCCGGTTAATGAAGCGCGTGCCGAAACGCTCGAGCGTTTTTTCAATGCGCTGAATATCAATCAAATCATTGCCAATGCCGATAATCATGCCGAACGCCGTGCCTCGAGCATGAGGCGGCGCATCTCGCCAATCGCACCATCAAGGCCGACAAAAATCGCCTCACCAATGAGAAAATGCCCGATATTCAATTCGACAATCTCCGGCATGGCGGCAATCGGCGCGACGGTCTCAAAACACAGACCATGACCGGCATGCACTTCCAAACCGGCCGCATGTGCCAGTGCCGCGCCTTTTTTCAAGCGCGCCAGCTCGGCCTCAAACAAGGCGTGCTTGCCATCATGATGCGCGTTGCAATAAGTGCCCGTGTGCAATTCGATAATATCGGCACCAAGCGCAGACGACGCCTCGATTTGGTGCGCATCGGCATCGATAAACAGCGATACACGAATGCCCGCCGCCTTGAGCGGGTCGATGATTTTCGGCAAATGATTGTGATGCGCCAGCACATCGAGGCCGCCCTCAGTTGTTACTTCTTGGCGTTTCTCCGGCACAATACAACATGCATTGGGCTTATGTTTCAGCGCAATGGCGAGCATTTCTTCGGTCGCTGCCATTTCCAAATTGAGCGGCAGGCCGATATCCTTGGCCAAGGGTGCAATATCGGCATCGCCAATATGGCGGCGGTCCTCGCGCAAATGTGCGGTAATGCCGTCAGCCCCGGCTTGGGCGGCCATTTCAGCAGCGCGCACCGGGTCAGGCAAACGCCCGCCGCGCGCATTACGAATAGTGGCAACATGGTCGATATTAACGCCGAGGCGCAGTTTTTCAGCAGCAGACATGCGTTTTACTTAGCATTTTTTTCAGCCTCTGCCTTGGCTTTTCTTGCCAAACGCAGGGCGCGCCGCTTCTGGTAGGCCTGCACCGTCCACAAGCTCGGATAATAAGTCACCACGCCCAGCACCAGCCCGACCGGCACCCAGCCAAGCATCATCGGCACCAGTGTTTCCAGCGGCGCTTCGGTGAGGGTGGAAAAACTGAGTTGCGGCACGGCGCCGGTATCGCCCGATGTGCCGAGCAGGAAGTGTCCGATACTGTAGGTCGCCAGCCAGATAAACGGAAAGCTGAGCGGATTGCCGACCCATGTGCCGGCCACAGCGGCGATAAAATTGCCGCCGATAAAATAGATAATCAGCGCGCCCCAAAGAATATGCGTGCCGAGCAACGGATTGGCCGACACAAAGGCGCCAATGGCCAGACCCAGCGCAATCGAATGTGGTGAGCCGTTGAGCCGGATGGTGCGTTGCCAGAGATATTTCGTTGCCCGCAGCCAGCCCTCGCGCGGCCATAGGAATTGCCGCAAGCGCTGCAAAGTATTAAGCGGTTTGCGGCGTCGAAACATCTGGCTCCCTATTCAATGCGTGGCTTATTTCAGCCCTCGGCTGCCCGGCTTAATGGCCGGTGTGTTCTGTAAATCGGTCGGAATGTGCTTTTCGTCAAATGTTTCAATGTTTAATTTTGCCAATGAGGACAATTTGACGCCGATCTTGGCTTTGCCATTGGAGCGGTCGATCAAACAACCGGCACCGACCACCTTGCCACCTTGCGCGCGAATGGCGGCAATCGCCTCGCGCGAGGACAGACCTGTGGTGACGATATCTTCAATCATCACGACACGCGGTTTGCCCTCCAGCGCAAAACCGCGGCGTAGCGTAAATTCGCCGTCAACGCGCTCCAGAAACATGGACTCAACGTTTAGCGCCCGCGCCACTTCATGGCCGATAATCAGCCCGCCCATGGCCGGTGCAACCACAGCATCAATGTCACCCTTCACATGAGCCTTGATTTGCGCGGCCAGCGCCTTGGCCAGCTTGGCGGCACGTTTTGGCTGCATCAAGACGCGCGCGCATTGCAAATAGGCGCGGCTATGCAGTCCGGACGACAATTTGAAATGGCCTTCCAGCAAAGCCTCAGCCTTGCGGAATTCTTTCAGCACTTGTTCGGGTGTCATAAGGTCTCCTTCAGGACGCAAAAATGACGCGATTCGCCTTGCTGACCACGCGGCTTCCGCGAATGGCGGCGACCAATTGCTCCATATGGTCACTATCGCGCACTTCGACATCGACCGTCAGATCACAAAAATCATCATTCGCCTGCGTCAGTTTCAAATTGGTAATATTGGCGTCAAAATCGGCAATGGTTTGGGTGATGGTGCTCAGCGAGCCGGTGCGATTGACCGTGGTCAATTGCAGGCGGCTGGCGAATAACAAATTGTTTTCTTCCCAACGCATCGACACCCAACGCTCCGGCGTGTCCTCAAAACCGGCCAGCTCCGGCGCATCGGCCGGATAGACGACAATGCCCTTGCCGCGCGTCAAAATGCCGACAATCTCATCGCCCGGCAGCGGAAAACATTCATCTGCCACTGTCACCGCCGTGCCGAATAACTCGCCGCGCAACGGCATAATCACCTGCTCACCCACCAAAGCGGCTTTGCCGCGCCCAATAAGCCCGCGCATAGCACCGGCGAAACGATCGCGTTTGCGCGTGGTCTTTTTCGGCATGACGGCCAACAGCACATCAACAGCGGCAAAATCGCTGCGCCCGACAGCAATATAAAGCTCCCGCAGGGTTTCGATATGCATGACGCCAAGCGCCCGCTCCAGCAATTCATCGCTCGCCTCAAGCCCCTCAGCGGCAAATAAATTGGCAATCATTTGCTGGCCCAATTGCAGATAATCGGCTTCCTCGCGGTCGCGTAAGGCATGGCGAATGGCGGCACGCGCCTTGCCGGTGCGCACATAATGCAGCCAGTTTTCGCTCGGCACGGTTTGCTCGCCGCGCATAATCTCAATCTCATCGCCGTTTTTCAGCATGGTGCGGGTCGGTAATTTCAGCCCGTTAATCCGCACCCCAATGCAACTATTGCCGACCGCCGTATGCACGGCATAGGCGAAATCCAGCGCCGTCGCCCCCCGCGGCAGCGCAATCAGGCGGCCCTTCGGCGTAAAGCAAAACACCTGATCGGTGAACAATTCCAGCTTGGTGTTTTCCAAAAACTCTTCGGCCGTCTGGCCGCGCACCAATTGCTCGACCATATCCTGCAGCCAGTTAAACGGCTCGATCGCGGCAATATCCGGGTGCTCCTTATCGGAATCCTTATAGCTCCAATGCGCCGCCACGCCCTTTTCGGCAATATCGTGCATTTGCGAGGAGCGGATTTGCACCTCCACACGCTGATTATCAGGCCCGATAATCGTGGTGTGGATAGAGCGATAGCCGTTCAGCTTTGGCGTCGAGATATAATCCTTATACCGCCCGGGCACATGGCGATAAGCGCGGTGCAATATACCCAGCACACGGTAGCAATCATCCTCGCTATCAGTAATGACGCGATAGCCGAAAATATCGGATAGCTGCTCCAGCGAGATCGACTTGTTTTGCATTTTGCGCCAAATCGAGAAAGGTCGTTTTTGGCGTCCATAGACCTGCGCCGTCACATTATGCTCTGCCACGAGCGACGAGAATGTATAGGCGATTTGCTCGAGCATATCGCCGCTTTCGCTTTTCAACTCATCCAGACGCTCGACAACAAGCTGGCGCGCCTGCGGGTTGATCTCGGCGAAGGATAAATCCTCCAGCTCCTCACGAAAGCTCTGAATGCCGACGCGCCCGGCCAATGGCGCGTAAATATCCATCGTTTCATGCGCGATACGGCGGCGTTTTTCATCCGATTTAATATAATGCAGCGTCCGCATATTGTGCAGACGGTCGGCCAACTTGACCAAGAGGATACGAATATCGCTGGCTGTGGCGACCAAAAGCTTGCGGAAGTTTTCCGCCTGCGCCGCATCGGCCGAAGACAATTCCAGCAATGACATTTTGGTGACGCCATTGACCATATCGGCGATCTCACGGCCAAACAGACCTTCGATTTCGCCAAAAGTCGCGTCCGTATCCTCAATCGTATCGTGCAGCAGCGCGGTGATGATGCTCGACGCATCAAGCCGCAAATTGGTCAGAATGCCCGCCACCTCGACCGGATGCGAGAAATACGGGTCGCCCGAGGCGCGCTTTTGGTCGCCATGCTTTTGCGTTGCATAGACATAGGCGCGGTTTAGCAGGTCTTCATTGGCGAGCGGTTCGTAACCGGTGACGCGGTCAACCAGCTCATATTGGCGCATCATCGGGAGGCCCTCCCGGCGCGCCGTATCGACGACGGGATATGGTGCCGCTTAACCGCGGTCACCTTTGTCTTTCGAGCCGACGGCTTCCAAAGATTGCAGGGCAGCAAGAATATCATCTTCGCTCATCTCGACCATTTCTTCGGCCGGGGCAGCGTCGCCCATAGCAGACGGGGCAGCCAGCGGCGCGGCGATAATGTCTTCATCCGGCTCGTCAACATCGACTTGTTTTTGCAGCGAGCCGACCAGATCTTCGCGGATTTCGCCCGGGACGAGCTTTTCGTCAGCGATTTCGCGCAGCGCGACAACCGGGTTTTTGTCATTATCGCGCTCGACAAGAATTTCCGCGCCGGCAGACATGCCGCGTGCGCGATGGGCTGCAAACAGCACCAAATCGAAACGGTTGGTTACCTTGTCGACGCAATCTTCTACGGTCACACGAGCCATGGGATATCCTATCTCTTCTAGATTAGGGTTTATGTATGCCTGTTAGCGCATTATCGCAAGTAAAAAGTCAATTATTCAAGCGTTTTAAACCCTGACGCGTATGGGGCGGGAGGGCGGCCAATAAATCACCGATCGGCGTGCCTGTTATCGGGTGCCGCCAGCCGGGCGCAATATCGGCCAGCGGGCGCAGCACAAAGGCGCGCTCGGCCAAACGCGGATGCGGAATTTGCGCCCCATGCATGTGGGTCTCGTCGTGATAGCTGACAATATCAATATCCAGCGTGCGCGGCCCCCATTGCACACGACGCCGGCGGCCAAACGCCGCCTCCAGCGCGTGCAGACGGCGCAGCAGGCCGATGGCGGGCGTCACACTGCGCACCGCCACCACCGTATTGATGTAATCATGCTGCGCCTGCCCCTCGACCTTTGGGCCGACCGCCGGCGAGCCGTAAAGCGGCGCACGGCGCACAAGCTGCGCACCGGCCAGCGGCAGATTGGCGATCGCCGCCTCGACCAATTGTCGGCTATCGGCGAAATCGCCGCGCATATTGCTGCCCAGAGCGAGATAAATCATGCGCTTGGCATAGCCGCCCTTGCGGCTGATGGCAAGACTGTGTCTTCGGCGCGCGCGGCTGTTTGACCAAAACGGCAAAGCGCGTATCATGCCGCGCATGAGTGAGCTTGCCCCCCTGCCCGACCAAGACTGCCAAATCTGCCCGCGCCTTGCCGCCTATCGCGATGAAAACCGCGCCGCCGAACCCGATTGGTTCAACGCGCCCGTGCCGTGTTTCGGCGACCCGAATGCCGAGCTGCTGATTGTCGGCCTCGCGCCGGGCGTGACCGGTGCCAACCGTACCGGCCGACCTTTCACCGGCGATTGGGCCGGCGATTTGCTGTATGCGACGCTGGATAAATTCGGCTTTTCCGAAGGCACTTACGACAAGCACATAAATGACGGGCTGGCGCTGAAAAATTGCATGATAACCAATGCGGTGCGCTGCGTGCCGCCACAAAACAAGCCGGTGGGGGCCGAAATCAATAATTGCCGCCCCTATCTCGCCGCCCGTCTGGCCAGCCTACCAAATCTGAAAATCGTGCTGAGTCTCGGCAAAATCTCACATGACAGCGTGCTGCGCGCCGCAAATGTAAAACTAAAAGACGCCCCCTTCGGCCACGCCGTCTGCTATCAACTGCCGGGTTTCACCCTGATGTCGAGCTACCACTGCTCGCGCTACAACACCAATACGGGGCGCCTGACGACGGAAATGTTTGAGGCGGTTTTTGGGGGTGTAAGGGAGAGGTTGGGTTAGCTGCACCCGCTTGCCTGAAGGGCAAGCACGGGCAGCTTCCCCAAGCGAGCAGGCGCGCAAAGTGCGCCTCGCGAGACGGACAACACTTTACACGAGCCCTAGCGCTTTGATCCGTTCGACCAAGCTCTCGCCTAAAGCCTTTTTGTCGTAAGAGTCAGTCACAAAGTCCTCGCCTTTTTTGCTCCATATTATGTGGTTGAATTGCCTGGTATCGAAATGGATATTGTCGATGCAATCTTGCCTTGTTGTGAACAATACTTCTTTGCCTAGGCCTCGTGCAAAACCAGCTTCATAGTATACGCCACCACGATGCCCCTTGCCTTCGTTCTCACAAGTGAAATCAGAAATAATAAACTTACAACTTCTAATCCGAGCAATAATTTCATCGTCAATTTTATTATTGTGATGCTCTCTATCTATTCGAACAGCCTTTAGATTAATTTTGCCCAAGGCACTTTCGACATGCTCAAAATAACCGGTCATTTCTTCAGAAAACCACATGGCCACGAAAACATCTCGCGAACTGGAAACCTCGACCTCAAGGTCTTCACAATAGAGAACTCCATCCATTGAAAGACGAACTCCTGATGCCTGCATGTCACCATTCGTAAGCCTTATAACTTTACAAATTATTAGATTGCGATCTACTAAATGCTCAGCGATGCTAATTGCGTCCGCCAAGTCGAACGCGCAACAGGCAATTTGGCATTGAATGTGCTTCATGTTTAGCCCTTCGGAAACACCGATTAAACGGCCCCCAAATTTTTTGTGTAACCATGAAAGAAACGCATCAGTTCGAGATCTCATAGCAGGCCACTTACTATCCAGCAGGTCATCGACATTGCACTCATCGATAAGCGGAAACTCTTGCCCTTCCTGATTTTTTTGGA
The DNA here is from genome assembly GCA_965658615.1 of Alphaproteobacteria bacterium. Classification (GTDB taxonomy): domain Bacteria; phylum Pseudomonadota; class Alphaproteobacteria; order RS24; family RS24; genus UBA8337. Next base: position 14,018 of record CBFHSX010000036.1, read on the forward strand.
GAACCCAAAACTGGATTTTGCGAAAGTCATTTTCTCGACCATTGGCAATAGCAATTCCAAGTAAGCTAATTGCAGTGCCACTTATACGATAAGAAAAGCCCGCTTCTGCAACT
>CBFHSX010000037.1:0-14074 GCA_965658615.1 Alphaproteobacteria bacterium
ATTGCGAGACCGGAAATTGCAGACAACCGGCTGTGAAGCTGAGCGGCAGCAGCGCCTTGGCACCGGCCATAAACCGCGCTGCGCCGCGCGGGCCAACGCTGTGGCACATATCGCCGGCCCCGGCCAGCACCGCCTTGATGCGCTTATCGGAAAACGAGCCGATGCAGCAGCGCGCTTGGGTTTGCGTTTTATTCAAAAGCTCGATCAGCGGTTCGACCACCGGCCAGGCTTTGGCGTCAATATTAAACCGCGTCTCGGGGAAGCGCTCAAACAGCTCGGCCATGCGCGGGATATGATGCCCGCCAGGCAGCTGCAGCGCGTCAATCTGCTTGGCAGTCAGCGTCGAAATGGCGACGCATTCGCCTTCCAAATCAGGCGCCATGCGCTGCAAATCATCATCGTGAAACGCATACACCACCCCGTCTTTGGAGGCATGCACATCGGTCTCGAGATAGCGAAAGCCCAGCCCCACCGCATCGGCAAAAGCGGCGACGGTATTTTCAGGCGCGGCATCAACCCCGCGATTATGCCCGCGATGGGCAAAAGCCAGCACCCCCGCATGGGCCAGATAATCATATTTCGGCGTCGGTCGCATATCGGCTCCATAAAGTGGATGACAGATGAAAGCAAGCTAGATAGCTTAGCACCATGACAGATTTACTTAACGCCGGCCCCTATCTTATCGGGGCACTCACCATTACGGTTCTCATGCTCGGCGTGTGGACCACCAGTCTCATCATTACCGATGCGAGCATTGTCGATATGTTTTGGGGCGGCGGCTTTGCGCTTGTGGCACTGACCACTATGCTGACAGCCGATAATGCCGGCCCCTACACCATCGCCATTGCCTTGGCAGTCATTTTATGGGGCTTGCGGCTTTTCCTGCATCTGAATATTCGCTGGCGCAAAGAGGGCGAAGAGGATTATCGCTATCAAAAAATGCGCGCCTTCCATGGCGACAAGTTTTGGTGGCGCAGCTTTTTCACCGTTTTCACCCTGCAAGGCGTGTTGATGTTTATGGTGTCCATGCCGGTTATGGCGGGGTTTTATTTCGGCGGCCCGGCCGCCCTGCCCGGCCTCACTGCGGTGTTTATTCTGGTCGCGCTGGGCGGGCTGTACATGGAGGCCATGGCCGACATTCAGCTAACCAAGTTTCGCGCGCAGGAAGACAAGCCGCCGCTGCTGGATAGCGGCTGGTGGAAATATACCCGCCACCCGAATTATTTCGGCGACGCCGTCTTCTGGTGGGGCATTTATCTGGCCGTAGTGGCCGCCACGCCCGAAGCCATCTGGACCATCTTCGCCCCCATCACCATGAACTACCTACTGGTAAACATCTCCGGCGCAGCCATGCTGGAACGCCGGTTGAAGCATAAGCCGGGGTATAAGGAATATATGGAACGGACGAATAGGTTTGTGCCGAAAATATTCTAACGCCCTCAATTTCTTAGCAGCTAAGAACGCGCTCAACGGCCTTTGGTCGGGGTGGGGGTTAATACAATACGCTTCGGCGAAATACGCCGCAGTCTTACTTAGGTGTGACTCTTTACGGCACCCCGGCGCTCGCTGAGGCGGGTGCCGTTTGGCTGTGCGATAATATGAAGAGGCACGCGATGATTACTGTTCATGTGGCGAGTGCGGTTTATGTGGCGGCTTTGGTCGGCTGTTTTGATGGCGATACATGCACATTGCGGTTTTACAATTTTCCGTCGCATGTGGAGCAGCAGAAAATCCGCTTTCAGGGGTTTGATACGCCCGAGCGCGCCAACCCGAAATGCGAGGCCGAGCGCACCAAAGCCGCGCGCGCCCGCGCCGTCACGCTCGACTATATGCGCGCCGATGTGGTGCTGCACGCCAGCGGCGATTACGACCGCTATGGCCGCCTGCTGGTGCAAGCCCCGGAGCTGAAAAAACGCCTCATCGCCCAAGGCCTGGCCCAAGCCAGCCCGCACGGCAAACGCATGCAATGGTGCTAATTATTCAGCGCCTCAACAATGCCCGAGAAATCCAGTTCCGCATGCCCTGCTTCGGCCATTTGGGTGTAGAGCTGCATGGCGCGTTGGCCCATGGGGGTGGCGGCTTGTGCGCTGGTTGAGGCTTCTTGTGCCAGCACCAAATCTTTCAGCATCATGGCGGCGGTGAAGCCGGGGGCGAAGCCGTTATTGGCCGGGCTGGTGGGCACCGGGCCGGGGGCCGGGCAATAGCTGGTCATGCTCCAGCATTGGCCCGAGGCGGTGGAGGAAATGTCAAACAGGGTCTGCGCGTCCAGCCCCAGCTTTTCGCCCAGCATGAAGGCCTCGGCTGTGCCGATCATCGAAATGCCGAGCAGCATATTATTGCAAATCTTGGCGACTTGGCCATTGCCCGCATCGCCGGCGTGGAAAATATTGCCGCCCATAATATCAAGCACCGGCTTGGCGGCGGCAAAACCGGCCGCGCTGCCGCCGACCATAAAGGTCAACGTGCCTGCTGCCGCGCCGCCAACGCCGCCCGAAACCGGCGCATCAACCATGGTGAAACCGGCATCCGTCGCCGCAGCCGAAACCGCGCGCGCCGTGTCCACATCAATGGTCGAGCTGTCAATCAGCAGCGCGCCCGCTTTGGCATTGGCCAAGACGCCGTCAGCGCCGGTATAAACCGCGCTCACATGGGTGCCGGCCGGCAGCATGGAGACGATAATCTCGGCATCCGCCACCGCCGCCGCAATGGTGTCGGCGCTTTTGCCGCCGGCTTCTTGCAGCGCCGCTTTGGCGTCGTCTGACAGGTCGAAGCCGGTCACGCCATAGCCCGCCGCAACCAAGTTTTTCGCCATGGGCAGGCCCATATTGCCAAGCCCGATAAATCCGATTGTGCTCATTATTTCCCCCTAGAAAGTCAGTTCATCTGCACCGAGCGGCGCGAAAATCGCGTCCACATCAGCCTCAGGCGTCCAATTCGGCGCTCTGACTTGTTCAGAACTTGTGGCTTTTTCCAAAATAGTAGCCCGCACACCCTCGTAAAAATCGGGCAACGCCATAATGCGCGTCACCGCGCGCATCTCGATACGCATACAGTCGTCAAAATCGGCATGCACGCCATCGCGCATTTGCCGCAACGCCACAGCCGCGCTGGTCGGCGATTTGCCGGCAATGGCGGCGGCTTGTTTTTGCGCCCAATCGCCCCCATCTGCCGCCAGCGCCGCTACAATCTCGGCCACGCTATCGGCGGCAAACAGCCGGTCAATATCGCCTTGCTGGGCCGGCAGTGTCGCGCCTTCCGGCGTCACATGATGGGCCGCCAAAATGGCATCAACATCGCCGCCTTGCGCCAGCGCCTCTTTCAGTGCCTCTATTTTATCGCCCGGCGTGTAATGCGTCGCCACGCCTGCGGCCAGCGCATCGGCCCCGCGCAGGCGCGCACCGGTCAGCACCAACCATGCGCCGGTTTGGCCGGGCAAGCGTGGCAGAAAATACGTGCCGCCAACATCAGGCAGCAGACCGATACCGGTCTCGGGCATGGCAAACATGGTGCGCTCGCTGGCCACACGGTGGCTGCCATGCACACTCACCCCCACGCCGCCGCCCATGGTAATGCCGTCAATCAGCGCAATATAGGGCTTCGAAAAGGTCTTGATTTGGCGGTTGAGCTGATACTCCTCGCGGTAAAAACCGGTCGCCTCGGGCGCGCCCGCCTTGCCCCAATCATGCAGGGCGCGAATATCGCCACCGGCGCAAAAACCCTTCTCGCCTGCCCCTTCAATGACGACATGCTCAATCGCATCATCGCGCGCCCAAGCGCTCAGCACCGGCTTCATCAGCCGCACCATATTGAGCGTCAACGCATTCAACGCAGCGGGGCGGTTAAGGGTTATGACGCCGCTTTTGCCGCGGGTCTCAAACAGCACTTCTTCAGTCATGTCTCTATTTCAAAATATCGCGGGCAATAATCATCCGCATAATCTCATTTGTGCCCTCAAGGATTTGGTGCACACGCAAGTCGCGCACCATGCGCTCAACCTCGTAATCTTGCAAATAGCCATAGCCGCCATGAATTTGCAGCGCCTCATTGGCAATATTAAAGCAGCTATCCGTGACAAAGCGTTTGGCCATGGCCGATTTGCGGGTCTTTTCGGGCTTGCCCTCATCCAACGTCTTGGCGGCATTATAAAGCATCAGCCTTGCCGCTTCCAAATCCGTCGCCATATCAGCCAGCTTGAATTGAATGGCTTGAAATTCGGCAATTGATTGGCCGAATTGCTCGCGCTTCTTGGCATAATCGACCGCTTGTTCATAAGCGCGTTGCGCCGTGCCAAGCGAACAGGCGGCGATATTCAAACGGCCGCCATCCAGCCCCATCATGGCGAATTTAAAACCCTCGCCCTCTTCACCAATACGGTTCTCCACCGGCACGCGGCAATCCTCAAAAATCACCTGCGCGGTCGGTTGGCTGTGCCAGCCCATCTTTTTCTCATTGGCCCCAAAGCTCAGCCCAGGCGTGTCTTTTTCAATGATAAAGCACGAGACACCTTTCGGGCCTTTTTCCGTCTCGATATCGCCGGTCCGCACCATGGCGACATAAATATCAGATACACCGGCACCGGAAATGAAGGCCTTGCCACCATTCAGCACATAATGCTCGCCGTCACGCACGGCGCGCGAGCGCATGGCACCGGCGTCCGAGCCTGAGCCGGGTTCGGTCAGGCAATAGCTGGCAATCAGCTCCATAGATGTCAGCTTGGGCAGATATTTGGCGCGCTGCGCGTCTGTGCCGAAGCTGTCAATCATCCAGCTGGCCATATTATGAATGGTCATAAAAGCGGCGGTGGACGTGCAGCCACCCGACAGCGCCTCAAAAATCAACGCCGCGTCAAAGCGCGACAGGCCGGAACCGCCATGCTCTTCTTTCAGGTAAATCCCGGCAAACCCCAATGCCGCCATCTCGCGCATTGTATCAACCGGAAAGATTTTCTCTTCATCCCATTGCTTGGCGAAAGGCGCCAATTGCTCGCGGGCAAAACCCTGCGCCATATCCTGAATGGCAATTTGTTCATCGCTCAACATGATAATTCTCCTCTTGCGTCGCACTTTAAGGCAAAGATTGCCTGCGTGCCATAGGAACGCTATGAAAGTAGCAGCAATATAAGGATATGACATGTTGAAGCGCCAATTCCCCGCCACCCGCCTGCGTCGCCTGCGCCAAGCCGACTGGTCGCGCCGTCTGGTCAGCGAGACGCGCCTGTCCCCAAGCGACCTCATCTGGCCGGTCTTTGTCATTGAGGGCGACGGCGAAAAAGAAGCCGTCTCCTCTATGCCCGGCGTCGCGCGCCTGAGCATTGATCTGGCCGTTAAGGCCGCCAAGGAAGCCGCCGCGCTGGGCATTCCGGTGATTGCCCTGTTTCCCAACACGCCGAGCGAGGCCCGCAGCGATGACGGGCAAGAAGCGCTCAATCCGGATAATCTGGTCTGCCGCGCCACGCGCGCCATTAAAGACGCCGTGCCCGAAATCGGCATTCTCTGCGATGTCGCGCTCGACCCGTATACGGCGCACGGCCATGACGGGCTGATGGATGGCGAGACGATTTTAAACGATGAGACAATTGAAGTGCTGGTTGGCCAGACGCTCAATCAGGTCAATGCCGGCTGCGATATTATCGCACCGTCCGATATGATGGATGGCCGCATTGGCGCCATTCGGCAAGAGCTGGAAGCAAGCGATTATCAAGACACGTTGATCATGGCCTATAGCGCCAAATATGCTTCGGCCTTTTACGGCCCGTTCCGCGAGGCAGTCGGCAGTGGCGGACGGCTGAAGGGTGATAAAAAGACTTATCAAATGGACCCTGCCAATGCGCAAGAAGCGCTGCACGAGATTGCGCTCGATATTGACGAGGGCGCCGATATGGTGATGGTCAAGCCGGGCATGCCCTATCTCGACATTGTCACACGCTGCAAAGACACGTTTGGCGTGCCGACCTTTGCCTACCAAGTGTCGGGCGAATACGCCATGCTGGCCGGCGCAATCGAGCGCGATTGGCTGGACCGCGACCGCGTCATCCTGGAAAGCCTGATGTCGTTTAAGCGCGCCGGGGCGGATGGCATTCTGAGCTATTTTGCGATTGATGCAGCGAAATTGCTGAACGATTAGAACCGCCTGAAATAACCCAGACCGGCCTTCACATCATGGCCTCCTTGCGTCTCCATTTTAAAACCGATGCGCCCGCTTGCGGCGGCGCCATAGGATAGAGACAGCTCGAATGGGCGATGATCAGCGCGCAACTTGAAATCGCGCGGCTCAAACACCACCCCGCCACCGGCCAGCCTTTTGACCGGCACATTGAGCCGCAGCACGCCAAGCTCAAAAAAAGTCGGCTGCTTCAAGGCCAAATGCATGTCACCGCGTTCGATCTGCAAGGTAAACGCCGAGGCCAACGCGCCGCTCGTCCCCTTCACCAATGAGGTCGTGTCGCCTTCGGAATGGCTGACGGTGAAATGCGTATCAAAGCTGATATGCGTTTCACCTAAATCGAAATCATGGCCATAGCCGAACAGCGCCGTATGCGCGTCGCCGAGCTTCAACGCGCCCGCCCCGCTTGTCCCCATCAGGCTGTCGTCCTCAGTCAACAGACCAAGCTCAAGGCGCGTGCGCCGCCTTGTACGCCGGGCTGTGAAGCCGAAGCCGAATTGCGGTAAATGGTTCCCGTTCAAGGAATTATGGCGCATGGCCAGTGGCACAAGTTGCCAATATTCACTCAAGGGAGCGCCGTCAAACAGCTCGGCAAAACTGGCCAACGTCGGGTGCGAATAAGGCGCGGTTTTATTGTCGCCATGCGTCATCCATTCGGTCAATGCGAAGCTTTGAAACTTATCCGGTTTCACCGCAAGGCGCGTGGCAAATGGCGCGTTCAGCTCGTCCAATACGATAATGCGCTCGCGCCGCAAGCGCTGCAGCATTTCTTCGGGCAACTCGCCGCCCTCGATAAAACCGTCACGTGGTTTCATAATACCGCCTGCAGGCAGCGGGATATTCAGCTCACCGACCGGGCTGATGGCCGCATCGGCATCAACCAGACCTTGGCCGTAAATCATTTCATCGGCGTAAATGCCGTCCTTCTTGGCGGTCGCAAAAAGCCGCGCCGTATATTCGGGCAGCGATAGCTGATCGCCAAAGGTTTGCTGCATCAGTCCCAGCACGCCGGCCACATAGGGCGCGGCATAGCTGGTGCCTGAAGCCGTGCGGTAATTGCCGCCGGAACGTGCCATGCGTGTATAGGCAACACTTCCGGCGGCGACCCCGCCCGGAGCAACCAGACAATGGTTTTTCGCAACGCCGCAGCGATTGCTTCGATAAGAAATGGCCCCATCACCGCCCAAGGCTGCGACGGTGATGGACAGGCCGGCAAGCTCGGGGAACAGCAGCGGCCAAGCGGTAGAGACGCTGATTTCATCGCCGCCCGAATTGCCCGCCGCCCAAACATGGATCGCTTCGCCGCGGCGCATTTCGTCGATAAAACCGCCATAAGAGCCGCTCAGAAAATGGCGCTGCGTATCGCTCAATGACGGATCGAGCAGGGTTTCATAGCCCCAGCTTTGGTTGATGATGCGCGCACCGCTTTGCTGCAGCGCCAGCGTTGCGTACGACAGGATGCGGTCATTGACGTCGAGAAAACCGGCTTGGTCGAGATTTAACGACCACATGGCGATGTCGGCGTCAAAGGCCACCCCGTGCATGCCGTCACCGCTTCCTCGTGCGCCCAGCGCAATCGAGGCGACGCCAGTGCCGTGACTTAACTGCTGCGCATCGGCATTGCTGACCCCACTCCGATCATTCAGCCGCACGCGCTTATCGGCAAATTCTTCATGGGCCTCATCAAGGCCCGTATCGACAAAGCCGATAGTGACGCCGGCGCCGGTTGCCCCCTTGGCGTAGGCGCCATGCGCATTGATTGTGGCGAGGCCCTGTTGCGCCTGAAATTCGGGATTATCGGCCCAGACTTGTTTGTCGGTTTGCCAGTCCGGCGGGGCTGCGCGTGGCGTGATAGGCGGTCTTTCTGAGGCCGATGCGGTGCCGCCACCGGGGCGCGTTTGCGCCCGTGTCCCATCGCTTGCGCCTTCAGAGGATCCGCCGCCCCCGCCGCCGCAGGCCAACAGAAATAAGGACAATGACACGCTTGGCACAAGCCGGCCGTATGCGCGGCTTTTGACCCGGCTGTTTGGGTTTATCCGCCTATTTAATTTATTATTTTTTAGGCAATTATTTTGATGCAAAAACACTTATTAACTTCCATTACAGAAGTCATAGTCCCTGCATATTTTTTACATTCGTTATTAAAATAGAAAAAGAAATTTTAAGGCGATTAAGTTTCTTTATTTAACTTATGTGTTTTCAAGGCCACGCAGACGGGCAATCAGGCTCGACGTGTCCCAGCGGCCGCCGCCTGCCGCCTGCACCTCTTCATAATAGCCCTTCACCAATTCGGTGACCGGCAGCGGCGCGCCATTCTTGGCCGCTTCATCAAGCACAATACCGAGGTCTTTAATCATCCAATCGACGGCAAAACCGAAGTCAAACTGATTGTCAATCATGGTCGCATAACGGTTTTCCATCTGCCAGCTTTGCGCCGCGCCTTTGGAAATCGTCTCAATGACGGCGCGACCATCCAGACCGGCCTTCTCGGCAAATAGCAGGGCTTCAGAAAGCCCCTGCACCAGCCCGCCAATGCAAATCTGATTGACCATTTTGGTCAACTGTCCGGCCCCTGACGGCCCCATCAGCTTTACGGCGCGGGCAAAATGCGCCATCACCGGTTCAGCTTTGGCGAAGGCGGCGGCGTCACCGCCCACCATAACAGTTAGCGCGCCATTGACCGCGCCCGCTTCGCCACCCGAGACCGGCGCATCCAGCATGGCACAGCCTTGTGCGGCGCAAGCCTCGGCCAGTTCGCGCGCGACCTCGGCCGAGGTGGTGGTGTTATCGATCAATATGGCGCCGGGCTTCATGCCGGCCAAGGCGCCGTCTGCGCCCATTATGACGGCGCGCAAATCATCATCATTGCCGACGCAGGTGAAGATAAAATCCGCCTCCTCAGCAGCGGCGCGCGGCGTCTCGGCTTTGCGGCCCGCATGCGCCGCCAACCATGCCGCAGCTTTGGCGCCGGTACGATTATAAACGCAAACCTCAAGTCCGGCCGACGCCAAATGCCCGGCCATGGGGAACCCCATAACACCCAATCCGATAAATGCCGCTTTTGTCATCTGTCACTCCTCCGCTCCCTTTTATGCACGAGGCATGCCGGTAAATCTAGGGATTCGCCGCAAATCAGCTATACTGGGCGCATGATTGCCGATTTTCATATGTGGGCCAGCTTTGCCATTATTGCTGTGGCCATGGTATTTTACGCGACCGAGCGTTTCAGCATGGAGATCACCTCACTCATGGTGGTGATCGCGCTGCTGCTGCTGTTTAACCTCGCGCCCTTCACAGGCGCGGATGGTCGCGTATTGCTGGATAGCGGCGATATTATTGCCGGATTTTCGAACCCGGCGCTGATCACCATTATGGCGCTGCTGGTCATGGCGCAGGGTTTGTTTCAATCCGGCGCGCTGGAGAAACTCATCGACCAAGCGTCGCGCCGCGCCGCGCGCAATCCCGTAATGGCCGTGTTTACCGTAATGCTCGGCGCGATGATTTCTTCGGCATTTTTGAACAATACGCCGGTCGTGCTGATGACCATCCCCATCCTCATTGCCATGGCGTCGCGTACCCAAAATAATGGCGGGCCTTATTTAATGGCGCTCAGTTTCATCACCATTTTGGGCGGCATGCTGACGCTGATCGGTTCCTCCACAAATTTGCTGGTAGCCGATACGGCAGCGCGCAATGGCGCGATGCAAATTGGCTTTTTCGACCAAACCCTGCCCGGCCTTGTGATGATGGGGGTTGGCAGCCTGTATGTATTATTCATCCTGCCGCGCATCCTAAAGACCCGCGAGGATGGCGAGGCCGAACAAGAGACGGATAGCGGGCGGCAATTTATTATCGAACTGCGTTTGCGCCCGGGCGACGCGCTGATCGGTGCCGAGACCGCTGCCGGTTTTCTGCCCGCCATTGCCGGCATGACCGTGCAAATGATCCAGAGCGGCGGTGCGAAACTCCTGCCACCCTTTGACGATCATAGTCTGCGCGCCGGCGATAAACTGTTTCTCGCCGCGACACGGCGTGAAATCTCTGACGCGCTGGCACAAAAAGAACATCCTTTGCGCGACCATTTAATGCGGCAAGTGCCGGGCGATGAGGGCGCCGATGAGGATTTAATGCTGGCCGAAATGGTGGTTGCCCCCGGCTCGCGCATCGCTACCCGCAGTATCGGCCAGACCGGCTTTTCGCACACTACGGATTGCCTGATTGTCGGGCTGCAACGGCGCGGCCGCATGCTGCGTCACGAAATGAGCGATATCCGCCTCGAGCCCGGCGATGTGCTGCTGGTGCTGGGGCAAAAAAGCGCGGTTGAGGGCTTGCGCCATAATCGCGATACGCTGCTGATGGAATGGTCGGCCCGCGAATTGCCGCGCTTTGAAAAAGCCGGACGCGCACGTCTGATTTTTGCCGCAACGGTCATTGTGGCGGCGTCCGGTGCCCTGCCCATTGTCACCGCCGCCATAACCGGCGCTACGGCCATGGTGCTGACCGGCGTGTTGAATGTGCGCCAAGCCTCGCGCGGCTTCGACTTGCGCATATTCGTCGTGGTCGCCGCTGCTTTGGCCATGGCCCAAGCCATGTCCGTGACGGGCGGCGCGCAGGCCATGACGGACGGCTTTTTGGCGCTGTTCGCAGACGCCTCGCCGGCGCTCATCCTGTCGGCTTTCTTCCTGCTTTGCGCCATCATCACCAATATTTTGTCAAACAATGCCACGGCTGTGCTGTTTACGCCGCTGGCCATAAATTTGGCGAGCGGCCTCAATGCCGACCCGATGGCCTTTGTGCTGGCAGTAATATTCGCGGCCAATTGCAGTTTCGCCTCGCCGATTGCCTATCAGACCAATCTGCTGGTTATGGGGCCGGGCAATTTGCGGTTCGCCGACTTCATGCGCGGCGGCATTCCGCTGATTGTAATTTTGTGGTTAACTTACTCCATATTCGCGCCTTGGTATTTCAGCCTATAGGGCGCCGGGAAAACACATGAACCAATCGACCGGCCACCGCCTGCCTTCTTTCTTCATCACGGACCCGATGCCGTGCCCATATATTGACGGCCAGATGGAGCGTAAATTATTCACCCATATGACGGGCGATAATGCCGATGACATTAACAATAATCTGACGCATGCCGGTTTTCGACGCAGCCAGACCATTGCCTATCGCCCGGCTTGCGACACATGCAATGCGTGTCGCTCAGTGCGGGTCAATGTGGCGGGCTTTGCGCCGTCGAAAAACATGAAGCGCATCATCGCAGCCAATAAAGATCTGACGGCCACGCCGGTGCCGGCTGAGACCAGCCGCGAGCAATATGAATTGCTGCGCCGCTATCTCGACAGCCGCCACCGCGATGGCGGCATGTCGGATATGAGCTCGTTCGACTATATGGCCATGGTCGAGGAAACCGCCGTGCACACGCAGATTTGCGAATATCGCGACACCGATGGCAAGCTGCTGGCGTGCGTGCTGCGCGATCGCATGCGCGACGGCATCTCCTTGGTTTATAGTTTCTTCGACCCCGATAGGACGGCACGCAGTCTCGGCACATTTGTCATTCTCGACCATATTGCGCAAACCGCCATGGCCAATCAGCCGCATGTCTATCTCGGCTATCTGATAGAAAACTGCTCAAAAATGTCCTACAAAAAACGCTTCACACCCCTGCAAATACTTGGCCCCGAGGGCTGGGAAGATTATAAATAGCCGGTGAGTTTGGGAGGATTTTATGGCTAAAAAGATCGAACGCCGCACGCTGCTGGGCGGCCTGCTGACCGGCACGGCCGCGGCAAGTGTTGCTGCACCGGCCTATGCTCAGGGCAAGCGTCGCCTGAAAATGGTAACGACTTGGCCGAAAAACTTCCCCGGCCTCGGCACGGCACCGGAAAACATCGCCAAGCGCGTGCGCGAAATGACCGATGGTCAAATCGACATCAAGATTTATGCCGCCGGCGAGCTGGTCGGTGCGTTTGACAGTTTCGACGCCGTCTCCACCGGCACGGCCGATATGTATAATGGCGCGGAATATTACTGGCAGGGCAAATCCCCGGCTTTCAATTTCTTCACCGCCGTACCGTTTGGCATGACCGCGCAGGAGCTCAATGCCTGGCTCAATTTCGGTGGCGGGCAGCAGCTTTGGCAAGAGCTATCGGCCAAGTTCAACGTCATCGCCTTTCAATCGGCCAATACGGGCGTGCAGATGGGCGGCTGGTTCAATAAGGAAATCAACTCGCTGGAAGACTTTAAGGGTCTGAAGATCCGCATGCCGGGGCTTGGCGGCGAGGTGATGCGGCGTCTTGGTGCTGCGGCTGTTGCCCTACCCGGCGGCGAGATTTTCCCATCCATGAAATCCGGCGCAATCGACGCCAGCGAATGGGTTGGGCCTTGGAATGATATGGCCTTCGGCTTTTACCAAGTCGCCAAATATTATTACTGCCCGGGCTTTCACGAGCCGGGAGCAGGCCTGTCGACAGGTATTAATTTGGATGTCTGGAACTCGCTGACAAACGCGCAGCAGGGTATTTTACGCACCGCTTGTGCGGCCGAAAATGACGCCACGGCCAGTGAATATAATTATAAAAACGCTGCCGCGCTTGACACGTTGATTACCAAACACAAGGTCAAAGTGCGCAGCTTCTCCGACGAGATTATGCAGGCCATTAAGCAAACCTCGACACAAGTGCTGCAGGAGGCCGCTGCCAAGGACCCCTTTACGGCCAAGGTTTATGAGAGTTTCCAAGCCTCTCTGAAAAACTCCATGCGCTGGGCCGAGGTGAGCGAAGAAGCCTATACGCAAATCCGCCGCAAGGTGTGATGAAAGAAAAGGTCTGACGAGAGAAACATGCCGGCAAATCTGGCGCGCCTCAGCGCCCTCATTGATGGTGTCAATCACCGCATCGGCCGCGCCGCCGCATGGCTGGCGCTCGCCATGGTGCTGGTGCAATTCACCGTCGTGGTAATGCGTTATGTGTTCGGCATCGGCTCCATCATGATGCAGGAAGCGATTATCTATATGCACGGCGTGTTATTCATGATGGCGGCGGCCGACACGCTCTTGCAGGACGAGCATGTACGGGTCGATATTTTTTATGCGCGCGCCTCAGCTGCCCGCCAAGCATTGGTCAATCTGCTCGGCTGCGCCTTGTTGGTGCTGCCCTTTTGCGTGCTGCTGTTTTACGTCTCGATCGATTACGTCTCCATCTCATGGTCTGTGCGCGAAGGCTCGCGCGAGACATCGGGCATTCAAGGCGTGTTCCTGCTTAAATCGGTCATTCTCGTCTTCGCCGTACAAATGGGCCTGCAAGCCGTCTCCGGCATTATCAAAAACGGGCTGACCCTGATCGGTCGCGAGGCCACTCATGGTTGAGGCGCTTGACCTGATTATGTTCGCAGCCGCCTGCGTGCTGCTGATGGCCGGTTTCCCCGTCGCGTTCACCCTGGCCGGCACAGCTTTGGCGTTTGGCTTTATCGGTCAATATTTCGATATTTTCGACATGGGCTTTTTCTACGCCTTGCCGCAGCGCGTCTTCGGCACCATGACCAATGAGGTGCTGATGGCGGTGCCGCTGTTCGTTTTCATGGGCACTATGTTGGAGCGCGCGCGCATTGCCGAAGACTTGCTGGAAAATATGAGCCGCCTGTTCGGCACGCTGCGCGGCGGGTTGGGGATTTCAGTCTCAATTGTCGGCGCCTTGCTGGCCGCCTCAACCGGTATTGTCGGTGCCACCGTCGTCACAATGGGGCTGTTATCGCTGCCGACCATGCTGAAGCGCGGCTATGACCCGGCCCTGGCGTCCGGTTCCATTGCCGCGGCCGGCACGTTGGGGCAAATCATACCGCCCTCTATCGTGCTGGTGCTGCTCGGCGATGTCATCGCCAATGCCTATCAAAAAGCGCAATTGCAGCA
>CBFHSX010000038.1:0-13903 GCA_965658615.1 Alphaproteobacteria bacterium
CCGCTTCGGCCAGGGCCATGGTGCGCAAATGGTCGGTTTGACGATGGCCGGTCACCGGCGCGGCCATATCGGAAATCACCGCATCGGCACGGCGACCCGCCAATTCGTGCACCAGTCGCGGTGCCTCATCATCAAGAAAATCCAGCTTCATGAAATCGACGCCCTGCACCGGTTCCATATCCTGAATATCGATGGCAGCAACAAAGCCTTTATTTTTGGTCGCACCGACACGATGCGCCGCCACTTGCGACCAACCGCCAGGTGCCGCGCCCAAATCAATCACGCAATCGCCCGGCTTGAACAGCTTAAAGCGGTCATCCATTTCGATGATTTTATACGCCGCGCGCGAACGATAGCCATCGGCTTTGGCAGCCGCTACATACGGGTCGTTTAATTGCCGCTCGAGCCAGCGGGTTGAAGAAAGCTTACGCCCACGCGCCGTTTTGACGCGCTGGCGCATGCGGTCGCCGCGGCGTTGACCGTCGCCAAATCCTTGCTTGCCGTCTTTACCCGCCATGTGACCCTCCTTGGGGCGCGCCATTTTGTGGCGTGCTCTTGCCATTGCGACGGCGATAGCGATTACGGCGGCGATCGGCGCGCATCATGCGAATGAGTAGCCCTTCGCGCAGCCCCCGATCGGCGACCGACATTTGCGCCACCGGCCATTTGCGGTAAATCGCCTCCAGCACGGCGCAGCCCGACAGCACCAAATCAGCGCGTTGTTGACCGATACACGGATTGGCTGCCAGCTCGTCGCGGCTCTTGGCGCGCAGATTATTGATCAAATCGATAATATTGACTGTATCAATGGTGCAGCCATCGACAACATTGCGGTCATAGCGCGCCAGCCCCAATTGCACGGCGGCCAATGTCGTCACCGTGCCCGATGTGCCGATAATCTGCACCTTATCGAGATCGGTCATATCGTCCTGGCGGCCCATAAAATCGGCCAATCGCTCTTGCGACTCGGCCAACATGCCCTCATAGCCGTGCTCGCGCGGGCCGGGTCCGGCGTGGCGTTCAGCAAGGCGCACCACGCCCAGCGGTAGCGAGTCGCTATCGGTTATTTTGAAATAATTATCATCCTGACGCGCCAGACGACTGACCTCCGTGCTGCCGCCGCCAATATCGAAGAGGATAATGTTTTCCGCCTCGGCATTGAAAAGCGCGGCGCAGCTAATCGTCGCCAATTCGGCCTCTGCCGCGCCATCGATAATTTCAAGCCGCAGGCCGGTTTGCTTTCTGACGCGGCGGACAAATTCTTCGCCATTACTGGCTCCGCGACACGCCTCCGTGGCGATGCAACGAATGCGCCCGACATTCATGCGGCGGATTTTCGATGCGCAAATACGCAAGGCCGCAATGGTGCGCTCCATCGCGTCTTCCGACAGCGCGCCGGTCGCCTCAAGGCCTTCGCCAAGGCGCACAATACGGGTGAAACTATCGCGGACTTTAAACTGGTCTTTCTCGCGCCCCTCGACAATCAGCAAGCGGCAATTATTCGTGCCCAAATCGAGCGCAGCATAAAGCCGGTTGTTTTTGCGCCTTCGTGACTGGTTTTGGCGATTGCGGCTTTCGCCACGAGCGTCGTCTCGGCTTTCATGGCGGCCGGGCGCAAGACGCTTTTCAGGTGGTTGGGCTTCTGACATATCTACCTCTGGCCGACATGACATCATGCCGGATCGGACTGAACCGTTAGCACGACCATAGCAGTGCTTTGTAAAATCGCAAACACCGTGATTAAGACAAGACGAGGCGAAAAAAATTTGGTTAAATCGCGCCAATAGGGAGAAACCAAATGACACCGGATAGCCACAGCCCCGATGCGGCGCGGCGCGCCGCGATTGCGCCATATCTGGACGGGCGAGATTTTGACACGGTCTGGCAAGATTTCGAGCGCGACGGCTATGTCGTGTTTCATAATGTCATCGACGCCGCCGCCATTGACCGCGTGCGCCATGCGCTCGCACCCTATTTTGCCAAACAGCGCAGTGGCCGCAATGATTTTGAGGGGCTGAAGAGCTATCGCGAATATGCGCTGCTGGCGAAAGGCGATATTTTTGCCGAACTGGCCGAACACCCGCTCGTGCTGGCCTTTGTCGAGCAGGAGTTTGGCCTGAGTGCCATTATATCGGCCTTTTTGGCGATTGAGCTGCACCCGGGCGAGACGGTGCAGCCATGGCATTGCGACGATGATCATTGCCGTCTGCCGCGCCCGCGCCCGCCTTTTCAACTGAGTGCCTTTTGGGCGATTGACGAAACAACAGAAGAAAACGGCGCCACGGAGATTATCCCGGGCAGCCATTTATGGGCTGATGAGATTGATACGGATCTGATGTCGAGCGGCGCGTTTCAGCAAACCGAGATTGGCGATGTCGACAAAGACCCGCAAGCGCGGGACGACGCCATCGCCGTTACCCTGCCGGCCGGCGCGCTCATGCTGGCCAAGGGGACGCTATACCATCGCGGCGGGGCTAATAAGTCGGAAGGCGACCGGCTTATTCTAACGCCTCAATACAGCCCCGGCTGGGTGCGACCGCTTGAAAACATGATTTTGTCGACACCGACCGAAATTGCTGCCAAATTGCCGCCGCGTGTGCGCGAGCTGATTGGCTATTCGATTCACCCACCCTTTATGGGATATGCAGACGGCATGCACCCACAAAAAGCGCTCGATGCGCTAACGCAGAAGTAGAGAGGAAACAATATGTCTGACCTGAAGCCCGAAACACTGGCCCTGCATGCCGGTTGGCGTGCCGACCCGACAACCGGGTCCGTGGCCGTGCCGATTCACCAAACCACCAGCTATCAGTTTAACGATACCGAACACGCTTCAAACCTGTTCGCGCTGTCGGAGCTGGGTAATATTTACACCCGCATCATGAACCCGACCACGGATGTGCTGGAGCAACGCATTGCCGCATTGGAAGGCGGCGCAGCGGCGCTGGCCGTGTCATCGGGCCAAACCGCTTCGGCCATGGCGCTGCAAAATATCGCCCGCGCCGGCGACAATATTGTGTCCTCCACCAATCTGTATGGCGGCACATGGAACCTGTTTGCCAATACGATGAAGGATATGGGCATTGAGGTACGTTTCGTCGATCCGATCGACCCGCAAAACTTTGCTGCCGCCGTCGATGAGCGCACGCGCGCTTTCTATGCCGAGACGCTGCCCAACCCGAAGCTTGAAGTGTTCCCAATCAAGGCCGTTGCCGATATCGGTCGGGCGCATGGCATTCCGCTGATTATGGATAATACGGCCTGCCCGACCCTGTGCCGCCCGTTCGACCATGGCGCGGCTGTCGTGGTCTACTCGACAACCAAATATATTGGCGGCCACGGCACCTCGATCGGTGGCGTGATTGTCGATGGCGGTAATTTCGATTGGGAAGCCGCCGGTGCCGACCGTCAACCGGCGCTGAACACGCCCGACCCGTCTTATCATGGCGCGGTATGGAGCGAGGCGATTAAGCCGCTCGGCCCGATTGCCTATATTATGAAAGCCCGCACGACGCTGCTGCGCGACCTTGGTGGTGCCATGGCGCCGTTTAACGCCTTCATGTTCCTGCAAGGCATGGAAACACTGCCGCTGCGGATGCGCGCGCATTGCGAGAATGCCGATAAGGTCGCAAGCTGGTTGAAAGACCAAAAAGGCGTCACCAAAGTCATCCACCCATCGCTGATGGACGGTGAAGCGCGGGCGCGCGCCGATGCAGTGATGAGCGGCGGTTATGGCGCGCTGATGGGTTTTGAGCTGGAAGGCGGCGTCGAAGCCGGCAAAGCCTTTATCAATAATCTCGAGCTTTTATATCATGTTGCCAATATTGGTGATGCGCGCTCGCTGGCCATTCACCCGGCCAGCACCACGCATAGTCAATTATCAGCCGAAGACCAGCTGGCCTCAGGTGTAACGCCGGGCTATGTGCGTCTGTCGATCGGTATTGAGCATGTTGACGATATCATTGCTGACATCGCGCAAGCGCTCAGCAAGGTCTAAACGTAAGGGAATAGCTTAGAGTGGCTCCATGTCACTTTAAGCTTTCCCGTCCCACGCGGTAGTGATAATTTTATGCCATGCAAAAGCTGATTGAACAGGTTTTGAAAATGATGCCGATCTGGTTCGGCATAGGCTTTCTCGGCCCGGTTTTGGCCGAGCTTTATCTGCGTACCCCGCTGGGCCAAGCGGCCTATGACAGTTTCGGGCTGACCGCCAATAACAGCCAAATCTATATGGTTTGCATGGCGTTTGGCGGGCTTTACGGGGTTGTCGCTTGGCGTATAGGCCGGTGGATTTAGGGGGCGTGGCATGAGTACAGCAATCGCAACTTATGATGTCAGCAGCAAAAGCGAGGCCGAACTGACAAAAATGGAACGCGACATTGCCCGCAAATATATGGGCAAGCTGTCGATTCCGATGGTGCTTTGGCCGATTGCCAATCTCTCTTGTTGGCTGGCGCTATGGCCGCTGGTCATGACCGGCACGCTGCCGCTTTGGGCCGGCTTTATCATCGCCACGATAAATGTCACCCTCTCTTATCTGCCCAGCCATGAGGCCCAGCATGATATTTATGCGCGTCCCGGCGACAAGCTGCGCTGGCTGAATGAGGCGATCGGTCATTTGTCTCTCATCCCGCTGGCCTATGGCTATCGTGCGCTGCGGCTGACCCATTTGGAGCACCACAAGCACACCAATAATCCGGAGCTTGACCCGGATCATATTTTCAATCATGGCGCCTCGCTTTGGGAAACCGTCAAGATAACGATTTCCGGTTTCCAGCCGGTCTCGAAAGGCAGCCAATCCTATGCCGCTTGCCTCGAGCGTTTGGGCTCGCCGGAAGCGAAGCGCGCCTATATCGAGCAAATCGCCATCCTGCTGACGCATATCGGTATTTTATTCGCCTGTGCCGCCAATGGGTATGCCTTGGAAGCATTTTTGCTGTGGTGGCTGCCGATGAAGCTGGCGGTCATTTATATTCGTATTTATCTGTCTTGGCTGCCGCATTTTCCGGGTCATGCGACCGGACGCTATAAAGACACGCGCGGCTTTTCAAGCTGGTTCGGCGTTTGGAGTTCTTTGGGCATGACGGCGCATATTGTGCATCATTTGCACCCGCGTATCCCGCTCGATAAAACGCCCGCCGCTCTGCGCGAGCTTTACCCGATTTTGGAAGCCCGCGATTGCGACCTGCTGGACCGCCAACACGCGCATTAACGCGCTTTCCCGCCGGTCCTATCGCAGTGGCTAATGTCATTCGCCCTTATGCCATCGGGCACTCTTATGCCATCGGGCATTTGCGCGATGGCAAGCTGGCAAGCATGGAAAAATAACCCGCCTATTTTGCGCTAAACCACCTCAAAGGAGGTTACGCCGATGAAGTCGTCAGCATCTAGCTCGCTGGCGGTTACACCTTTCAGAACAAAAAATATCCTGCTGATGGCATGGCCGTGCATAACCAACGTATCGGTGCCATCTTGTTTGACATCAATCTCAGATACGCGGTGCACCCTAATTTTATCTGTATTGGGCGTAAAGTCGGTGATGATATCAACGGATGCTTTGCTGGAAGAGTGAAACTTATGTCGTGTAGCAAAGGTGTCCACCCCGTCACCACCCGTCAAAGTGTCCTTGTTGCCACCGCCATTAATTTTGTCATCGCCTGCACCGCCACGAATCGTGTCATTGCCATCGCCACCAAAGAGTTTGTCATTACCTGCGCCGCCATCAATCGTGTCACCGCCTATGCCACCGTAAATCTTGTCCGCGCCCGTGCCGCCATCAATCTTGTCAAAGCCCTCGCCGCCCCAGATTTTGTCATTGCCTGCGCCGCCCTCAATCGTGTCAGACCCGGCTTGGCCTCTAATGGTATCATTTCCGCCTTGGCCATAAATCGTGTCCGAGCCCTTGCCGCCCCAGATTTTATCTTTCAGATCATTTGCAGCGTCAGGGTCTTCTTTCGCATTGCCCCAAATGATGTCCGTGCCATCGCCACCATAGATTTCGTCCTCACCAGCACCGCCATGGAGTCGGTCTTGGCCGTCTTCGCCATAAAGAGTGTCATTCCCCGTGTCACCGAAAAGAATATCATGACCACCACGGCCGTTAAGGATGTCTACTCCCACACCGCCCCAAAGCTTGTTTGCGGTACCTTTACCAGATAAGTCGTCATTTCCCCCCCTCCCTTAAAGGAAGCATATCTTGCACCCTTAGGTGCCGTCCAGTCATTGGCAATGGTGGGGTTTGTGTTCGCAATTATGTTAAATTTTGGCATAATGGGCCTTCCTCTCGGCAGGATGGGCCTTCCTCTCGGCAGGCCTGTCATCGGTTTTTATTTTTATTACTTGCGACAAGGCTACAACAATCCCTGGCAGATCCTCAACTCGTGGCAAATAAAAAATGCACATTAGGTCGTTTTTTGACTGCGACAAAGTGTCATTTTTACTTGCACCCACGGCACAGAACTGGTTGATTCACCCGATAGATTTTTTCTGAGGAGGGAAAAATGAGTGCAGCGGAAAAAATAAGCGAGATTCCGGCTGGCGGATTTGATATGGCGCGGCCCGAACTTTATGCCAGCGAAGACGTGCTGGAAATGTTCAAAATCCTGCGCGAAACCGACCCTGTTCATTTTGCAGAGAATAAGCAATTCGGGCCGATGTGGCACATTACGCGCTATAAGGATTGCGTCGCCGTTGATACGGACCACAAGCGCTTCTCGTCTTCCGACCTGCATGGCGGCATTCAAATTGATGACGAGATTGTCCGCCCGGCCGTTGAAGGCTTTGCTGTCTCGGCTTTCATCACCAAAGACCAACCGGAACACGCGCCAATTCGTAAATCCGTCCAGCCCATAGCCTCGCCACCGGCGCTCGATAGCTTTAAGGATTTAATCTGGCAGCGCACCGAAAATGTGCTGGACGCCCTGCCCGAAGGCGAAGCGTTTAACTGGGTCGATGACGTGTCTATCGAATTGACCACGCAAATGCTCGCGACTTTGTTCGACTTCCCGTTTGAGGACCGCCATTTGCTGCCTTTCTGGTCAGATATGACAACTGCCACGGAAGGCTCGGATAATTTCCCGGGACAAGAAAAGCGCGTGCAATATCTACTCGAATGTCTGGAATATTTCACCAAACTGCGCGAACAACGCGCCAATGGTGCACCAAGCTTTGACCTCGTCTCCATGCTGGCGCGCGACCCGAACACCAAAGATATGGACGCGATGAATTTCCTTGGAAATCTGATGCTGTTGATTGTCGGCGGCAATGACACGACGCGCAATTCCATGTCAGCGAGCATTAATGCGTGGCATAAATTCCCCGATGAATTTGCCAAAATGCGCGATAACCCTGACCTGATCGACAATATGGTGGCCGAAGTTATTCGCTGGCAAACGCCGCTCTCGCATATGCGCCGCACGGCGTTGGAGGATGTCGAGCTTGGCGGCAAGACCATCAAAAAGGGCGACAAGGTCATTATGTGGTACTATTCCGGCAATCATGATGAAGAGGTTTTTGAGAACCCGCGCACAATCAATTTCGAGCGCGAAAACGTCAATCGTCACCTGTCTTTCGGTTTCGGCATTCACCGCTGCATGGGTCTGCGCGTTGCGGAATTGCAATTGCGTATTCTGTGGCAGCAAATTCTCGACAAATTCGAAAAGATTGAGTTGGTTAAAGAGCCTGTGCGCTTGAAATCCAATTTCGTTAACGGCTATACCGATATGCAGGTAAAGATTACACGCCGTTAAATTCAGGAGTTCTCGTGTCCGACAGTAAAATCCGCTGGGGTATTCTTGCCACCGGCAATATCGCCGCGCAATTTGCCGAAGATTTGAAACACAGCCATAGCGGTGTGCTGGCCGGTGCGGCCAGCCGCGATGCGGCCAGGGCCGAGGCGTTTTGCGCCACGCATGGCGGCACGCCGTCCGATTATGAGGCGCTTTTGGCGCGCGATGATATTGACGCGGTCTATATCGCCACCCCGCATGACAGCCATTTGCACTGGAGCCATAAAGCCATGGCGGCGGGCAAAGCCGTGCTGTGTGAAAAGCCGCTGGGTCTCAATCAGGGCGAGGTGTTAAACCTGTATGGCGAGGCGGCGCGCCGCAATGTGCTGCTGGTCGAGGCGCTGATGTATCTCATGCATCCGCGCATGCATTTGGCAAAGAAGCTTATTGAGGATGGCGCTATCGGCAAGATTACCGGTTTTTCGTCCAGCTTCGGTTTTGCCTTTCCGTTCAATAACGACCATAGGCTCTATAATATTGAGCGCGCCGGCGGCGGTATTTTGGATATCGGCATTTATCCGCTCACCGCAGCGCGCTATCTGATTGGCGAACCGAACGGGCTGACCGGCGAGGCGCGTCTGGCCCCCAGCGGTGCCGATGCGGCGGCCAAAGCGGTGCTTGCTTATGACGGTTTTGAGGCACATTTAACTTGCGCCATTGATACGGATTTGGAATGGCACATCACGGTTGAGGGCGAAAAGGGTAATTTGAAAATCAGCCAGCCCTGGCATCCGGGGCCGGAGAATAATCACATTGTCATTACCGATGCGGCCGCAAATGAGACGGTACATAAAAGCGATGATATGCGTCCGCTTTATGCGATCGAGGCCGACCATATGGGTGATTTGATCCGGCGCGGTTTACAGAGCTCTGATCTCGTCACACCCGACTTTTCAATCAATACGGCCTATTGGCTGGATCGCTGGCGTGAAGCGGGAGGCGTTACTTATGCCGCCGACACGCCGGGCAGCTCCGGCTTCCATGGCGCTGCCGTAAAAGTCGCAGCGCACGGCACTTTACCGAGCCTGCAAATCGCCGGGCTCGACAAGCCGGTCTCAAAACTGGCGCTCGGCACGGATAATCAAATCGACGCGCCGACCATGGCCGCTATGGGCGATGCTTTTGTTGAAGCCGGGGGCAATTGTTTTGACACGGCGTTTATTTATTCCGGCGGTCAGTCCGAAGCACTGCTCGGCCAATGGATGGCCGCGCGCGGCATTCGTGACGATCTGGTCGTCCTGTCAAAAGGCGCGCATACGCCCGATTGCAATCCCGAGACGGTATCCAAGCAATTGGACATCTCGCTGGAGCGACTGCAAACCGGTCATCTCGATCTTTATTGCCTGCACCGCGATAATCCCGATGTGCCGGTGTCGGAATGGATTGATGTGCTGAACGCCGAAGTCGCGGCCGGTCGCCTTAATCAGTTTGGCGGTTCGAATTGGACGGCCGAACGCATTGATGAAGCCAATGCCTATGCGGCCGCCAATGGCAAGCAGGGCTTTGCGCTGCTGTCGAATAATTTCTCACTGGCTCGTATGCAAGACCCGGTCTGGCCGGGCTGTTTGGCCAGCTCGGAGGACAGGTTCAGAGATTGGCATGCGCAGCATAATTTCCCGCTTCTGCCATGGTCGGCGCAAGCCCGCGGCTTCTTCTTGGATTGGGATGGAAAAGGCCTCGCGGCGACACGACATGGTGCTGACCCGACCGATGACGAAATGCAGCGTGTTTGGGGCTCCACCGAAAATATGGAACGGCGCAACCGAGCCTTTGAATTGGCAGAACAACTCAATGTCTCGGCGCTTCAGATTGCGCTTGCCTATGTGGTTAACCAACCCTTCCCTTGCTCGGCTCTAATCGGTCCACGCAATGTCATGCAATTGCAGGACAGCCTTGCCGGCGCACAAATCAGCCTGACACAAGAGCAAGTGAACTGGTTGGATTTGCGAGATTAAGGACGCAGCAAACGCCAGATAAATCGTAGCCAGCGATTATTCAATGCGTGGAGCATAAGGTCGAAACGCTTACCGCTCAGCTTGCCTTGCGACATATTGCTAACCGTCACCAGCCGCAGCGACAAAACCATTTCCGCGCGCATTTTCTGCGCCACCGGCGTTTCTTTGGCTTTGCCCATGGCTTGACCGGCCATGTCCAGCGCCGCCTTGGCGACGCGCTTGCCGAGCCAATGGGTACGAATATCGGCCAGAGTTGAATTGGCGTGATAAGGCTTGATGCTGGCCGCGATCGGCACATGCAGGCCGAGTGCCTTTAATTGCGCATCGCCCATCAGCACGTAAGGCGTCTCAGCCAGTGGCGCGCTATTGCGTTGCGAGCTTGACGGCAGGCTGACACGCAGGCGCTCGCGAATATCAATGCTCGAGGCGGCGAACAGAATATCGAAATCACCGGCCTCAATATCAAAATCATCCAACGTCGTATCGAAAAAAGCAAAAGCGCGTTTGGTCAGGGTAAAGCGCAGCTCTTGCGATGCGCCCGGGGCCAAATACAGTTTCTCAAAGGCTTTCAATTCGCGGTCGGGACGATAGGCGGTGCTTTCCACATCGCGCACATAAAGCTGCACAATCTCGGCTCCGGCAACATCGCCGCTATTCTTCACCGTCACCGCCACCTCAATCTGCTCGCTATCGGCTGACCAATCGGCGACCAGCTTGGCATCGCTATAGGTGAATTGCGTATAGCTCAAGCCATGCCCGAAAGCGAACAGCACCGGCTTGTCATGCGTGGTGAAATAACGATAGCCGACATTCAGCCCCTCGCGATAGACTAATTGGCGCGGATGGCTGGCAAAATTCTCTTGGCTCGGGCTGTCTGCCAGCGCCAAGGGACAGGTTTCGGCCAGCTTGCCGCTCGGATTGACATCGCCGTAAAGCAGGTCAAGCAAAGCGCCCGCCCCGGCCTGCCCGGCCAGATAAATCTCCAACACGGCCGGCACTTTATCGACCCACGGCATCTCAATCGGTGCGCCATTCGACAGCACAATAATGCAATGCGGATTAGCCTCGGCAACGGCATCAATCAGCCGATCGATTTGTTTCGGCTGCTTTAAATGCGTGCGATCAAACCCCTCCGCCTCGAATAAGGGCGGCAGACCGGCCATAATCACCGCCACATCGGCAGCCCGCGCAATCGCCACGGCCTCGCCAATCAGCGCGTCGTTTTCCGCCGCCAACTCCATATCAAAGCCCGGCGCATAGACGACACGCTCGCCGAGCCTGTCTTGAAACGCATTCAGGGCGGTATCCAATTGATGAGCATTAACCTGCGAGGAACCGGCCCCCTGATAGCGCGGTGCAGCCGCAAAAGCACCGATCAAGGCAACGGATTTATCCGCTGCCAGCGGCAGATGCCCGTCATTTTTCAACAGCACGGCGCCCTCAGCCGCCGCTCGGCGTGCCAAGGCATGATGCGCGGTAAAATCAACTTCCTGCGGGTCACGGTTATTTTGCGCTGCGAGTATCATCTCGGTCACCCGCACAGCGGCGCGGTCAAGATGCACTTCGTCCAGCCCACCGGCCTTCACGGCATTAGCGACCTTCACATCATTAGTGCCGCCGGTGGATGGCATTTCCAATTCAAGACCGGCGGCGACACCTTTGACGCGGTCATTCACCGCGCCCCAATCGGTGACCACAAGACCTTTAAAGCCCCAGCGATCACGCAAAATGCCGGTCAATAATTCGGCATTTTCCGAGCAATATGTGCCGTCAAACAAATTATAGGCACACATCAGCGTCCAAGGCTGCGCTTGCGTCACGCTGGCCTCGAAAGCCGGCAGGTAAATTTCAAACAGGCTGCGCCGGTCGACCAGCGTGTCGACCACCATGCGCTGGGCTTCCTGATTATTGACGGCGAAATGTTTAACGCTTGTGCCGATGCCGGTCGATTGTACACCGGTCACAAAAGCCGTCGCCATTTCGCCTGCTTGATAAGGGTCTTCTGAATAATATTCAAAATTGCGGCCACAAAGTGGGCTGCGTTTAATATTCACCCCCGGGGCCAAGAGCACGGAGACATTCTCTTTTTGGCACTCACGACCAATTGCTGCCCCGACCTCGCTTATCAAGGCGCGGTTCCAACTCGACGCCAGCGTGACGGCGGTCGGAAAACAGGTCGCCGGTATTGACGCATTGAGCCCCATATGGTCGGCGCTGTTAGCCTGCTTGCGAAGCCCATGCGGGCCGTCCGACACCATGACGCGGCCCAACTCATAATCGGGCAAAGCTTGCAAATGCCAAAAATCTGAACCCGACATAAGCGACGCTTTTTCATCAACCGACATGCGCCCAACCAATGCAGCGGCATCGCTCTCAAAATCCCAAGGTTGCTTAATCATCCAGCTCCAGCCTGTTTATCATCGCACATATTTGTGTCAGTCTATGTGCCTATTCTGCGTCGCACAAGAGAGGCCTTTGTGACTGAAAATTGCGTGATTAAAATTGCCATTATCGGCGCCGGCTCCACCGTGTTCATGAAGAATATCGTCAGCGATATTGTGCTGGAGCCGGGGCTGGAAGGCGCGCATATCGCGCTGCACGATATTGACGCGGCGCGTCTCGCCACATCAGAAAAAGTCGCCCGACGCATTGGTGAGGCCACCGGCACCACACCGACCATTGAGGCAACACTCGACCGGCGCGCCGCGCTACAAGACGCGGATTTTGTCATCACCATGATACAAGTCGGCGGCTATGAACCGGCGACAATGATCGATTTCGACATACCGAAGAAATTTGGCCTGCGCCAAACCATTGGCGACACGCTGGGTGTCGGCGGCATTATGCGCGGCTTACGCACCGTGCCTGTGCTGAAGGCGATTGCCGATGATATGGCCGATTGTTGCCCCGACGCGCTGCTGCTGCAATATGTCAATCCGATGGCGATAAACTGTATGGCGCTGTCGCGGCTTGCGCCCGAGTTGAACTATGTCGGCCTGTGCCATTCCGTGCAAGGAACAGCGATCGATCTGGCGCGCGACCTTGGCGAAAACCCGCAGGACATTGATTATGATTGCGCCGGCATTAACCATGTCGCCTTTTATACGCGGTTTGAAAAACGCCATCCCGATGGGCGCATGGAAGACCTTTATCCACGCCTCAAAGCGCTGGCCGCCAACCGACAATATGGCCGAGGCTGGGAGGGCTGCGCCAATCATGTGCGCTATGAAATGCTGACACGGCTCGGCTATTTCGTCACTGAGAGCAGCGAGCATTTTGCCGAATACACACCCTATTTCATCAAAGCGGCGCAGCCCGAATTGATTGATAAATACGAAATACCGCTGGATGAATATCCACGCCGCTGTGAAAGCCAAATCGCCGATTGGCAGGCACAGGAAGCGGCGCTGACCGGCGGCGGCGCGTTTATCTGCGAGAAATCTGTCGAATATGCCGCCCGCATTATCGCCGCATGTGCATTGGGCAAAAGCGATAAGATACATGGCAATGTCGCCAATGACGCTCTGATCGATAATCTACCGCATGGTGTGTGCGTGGAAGTGCCCTGTTTGGTTGATGGTGCGGGCTTGGTGCCGCAAGCCGTCGGTGCGCTGCCGCCGCATCTGGCGGCGCTGATGCAAACCAATATTAATGTGCAAAGCCTCACAGTCGAGGCGCTGGTCACCGGCAAGCGCGAGCATGTCTACCACGCCGCCATGCTCGACCCGCACACGGCGGCAGAGCTCAATCTCGATCAAATTTGGGGATTGGTCGACGCACTGCTTGAGGCACATGGCGCGGCCATTCCCGAATTGCGCTAAATCTGCTATGGCTCGATGAAGGAGTAGGTTATGCGAGAAATCCTCAAAGAATATGTCGGCCATTTCAGCGTGCAAATGCTGTTTGCAGCCCTGGCCGCCTGCCTTTATGCGGTAACTGCGCTCGATTTATGGGGCTATTGGGGGTGGGCCTTGGTGGTTATTGCCTCGGCACCGTTTTTCGAATGGGTGACGCATAAATATACCTTGCACCGCGCGCTGACCGACGCGCCGGGCTTTTGGCGCGATTACCAAATCCGCCTGCATCATGGCCACCATCTTTACCCTGAGCGGCGCGACCTGCAATTCGCGCCGACCAGTGCCATTATCATGATGTTCATCC
>CBFHSX010000039.1:0-13628 GCA_965658615.1 Alphaproteobacteria bacterium
AATCGCCGTGTTTTGCGGACCGTGCGACCCGGAACTTGGGTCTTTTCTTGGTAGACCATATGGATGACCATAAATAGGATTTGCATGAGCCCCCAAAAGTGCTAACCTATTGATATTATTTATGGTCAGGGCTTGCTAGGAGCCTGGGGTAGGCATCGAACCCATCCCCGGTGCGCCATCAACCTCTAATACTTTTAAGATCCGCCAAATTGGTGTAAAAAAACCGCATGGGTTTGAGTAATCACCATATGGCGGGTTTTACGCTGATCGAGTTATTGGTGACGATTGCCATTATCGGCATTCTGACGGCGGTCGGCGTGACCGGTTATGACAGCTATTTGGACGCGGTGAAGCAGGAGTCGGCTGAAGCCAATGCGGCGACCATCGACAGGGCCCTGGAGCGTGATTATATATCCGTGACCAGCGGGCTCGGTGGCCAATCTGATTTGACCAGCGACACCATCACCACCACGCTGCGGTGTTTTGAATATGTTGATAAGCTGGTCACGGGCCTCGGCAATGGCACGATTAAAAACAGCTATGCAACAGCCGGCACTGTGGCGCGCAATATGCACAAATCAGCCAATCAGCCTTCCAGTACCGGATCGTTGAATTTTGGCGAAATCGGCTTTATGTGCGCCGACCCGTGCGTGGCGGTTGATAGTAAGAATTTTTATATGCACCATTGCGTCTGTGTAAAATCCGGTGCCGCCGATGAAACCAATGATGGCTGCGCGATGCCGAGCTATACCGCCTCGGCCTATATTGGCGGCAGCAAAACGGTCACAAATGCGTCGTCTGTGCAGCAAAGCATAGCTATGCCGTGCTATTTGAACGATAGTGATGATATCAATCAAGGCTGTGACAGTGCCGCGTCGACATATGATTATATTTGTCCGACACCGGCGGCCATGGACAATGTGAGTGAATGTGTAAATTGAGGTTACAATGTTTGAGAAGTATCGTCTGAAAGTCTTTGTTGTCATGGCGCTGTCTTTTGCGCTTGCCGTTCCGGTTTTGGCGGGCTTTGTCGGTTACGGGCGCGGTAGCGGCGGCGGATCCAGCGGTTCGCATTTGGCCAATCTCGATTCCGATGCCAATAAAACCGGTTGGTTGACCGATGCCGAGCGAGACGCGGCGGCGGTTCTGGGATATTCAGACACGCAGGCCGATGCCGATATGTGGGCCGCCGCCAAAGGGCGCTCTTCGAATGCGCATCCGAGCTCGCGTTCTACAACCCAGCTGACAACAAGCTCAGGGACAACAAATATTTCGGCCGATCAATACGCCACGGATTGCACGGCCAATCATGCAGCCGATTGTGACACGCTGACCAAAACGCAGTTTTCGTCAATCAAAGCGTCGACAGATGCGGCATTGGATCTCGGTTTTTCCAGCGACCAAAGCTATGGCGACCATGTTTTGGGCGGCCACACCACGTCTAATTTCCCCGCCGCCGATTGGGAAAATTGCTATACGGATGCGCTGACCGGGGCCAATGCGTGCCCGATGGACCAAGACGGCTATACAGCCTTTAATGCCATTCGCGCCGCTTCCGATGTGTGCACATTGAGCACTTCCAACATGACCGATTTTTTCAACGGCAGTAATGTGACCAATGCGGCTTTTGCAACGAGCAATTTGTCATCCCTGACCACCGGTGAAGCCGGTTATTTGTGTGATTGTCTGGACGACTTAAGCGATCAATCGCTGACCAATATGAAAAATTGCGGCGCCAATGCGACAGCCAGCGCGCTTGGGCTGCATGTTGTGAAGGGCGTCCAAAACGGCACGTATGCGGCCAGCAATATCACCTCCACCCTGCTTGAAAATCTCGGCGTTTACGGGACCGCGGATACGGCGATGAACCGCGACATGTTTGAAGGCAATTACTGCGCCGAGAGCGATGGCACAGATGTTAATTGCCTCACCCATATTGCCGATTTTGTCGATAATTATTCCAATGCGAGCATTTATTCATCCGCCACCTCGTTTAAAAACAAGGTCTGTTCAGAAATGTCGGCGCGGGTCAAAAAGAAGATTGAGGATTGGAACCACAAAAAACACTATTATGTAGAGGCGTGTCAGGGGTTGAACCTGTTCTCCGAAAGTGATTTCGACATTTTGTCTTGGCCGACAGCCTATAAATCAAGTAGCAGCGCCACGCCTTATTCGGCCTCTTATAGTCCGGGCACTTACTATCATCACTTCGGCGGCGTAACCCCATCAGGCTATACGGGCATATATGATGATACAGCGTTTTTTTACGGCATCGGCCAGCAACCGGTACAGTCGAATTTGAACGGCTTTAAGCTGGTCAACGGGCAATTTAAATATGCCATTTGGGCCAACGTTACCAAGCGCCGTGAGCACAGAGCGTCGGTTAATGTGACCTTTAAAAATACCGCCTGTATCAAGCATAAAGGCAATAGTCACCCTTATTGGAATAAGAATTTTCCCATCTCAGTTCTGCAAAACGAGGATGATTTCGACGTTAACCCATTAGCCTTGGGCACATTGGCGGCGTCGGCCACAACCATGACCATCAATCTGGCATCAGCCGCCTCTTCCAGTGTGACCGCCGGAAGCTACACGGCGGTTGAAGACACGGAAACCGATTTTGCCACTGGTAATTTTTTGGCAAGCGCTATCAGTGGGGTTAAAATTATCGCGGCGTCGAGCATCACCGGATCGCTCGAATATGACGGCACGGCGGTAACCGATGGGCAGGTCATTCGGGCGCATAAGCTTGATGATCTGACTTACACGCCGGCCAGTGGTGCAACGGCGAGCAGCAATTATGCGAGCTTCACTTATAAGACCTATGCACCATTCCCGAATAAGGAATTTAAGGAACGCGGATTTGCCTGCAATGCATGCGCCGCCTATGGCGATAACTCGCCGGGCAAACCCGACTGGTGTTGGGTAAATAGCGCCTGGTATGGCATGACTCATGCCGGAGCGCATAATGAGGGTCAGTGCATGTGCACCGATTCGCAATTGCCGATCGCAAATGCGTATACGCGAAAAATCCGTCGTGAAGCGCCCGGGTGCACCGGTTGGGATAATCATACCGGCTATTCAAAAATCCATAAATATATTGACAGTTCGACAGTTGCACCATCGACACCTGAAGCACTTGTGCGCGACGCGCAGTGCAATTAGGTCAAATTTCAGGAGAAACCATAATGATGAAAAAACTTATTTCCACGGCATGTTTTGCATCACTTGCAGTTGGCCCCGCCTTCGCCGCGAATAGTATTAACATCTCCATTTGCTCAGCACGCTATGTGGCCTTCACATGGAATGTGGATGATCTGGCTGCCACCGGTATCATTAAAGCGCGCGATACGGGCAATAGTGCAAACAGCTTCATTATTCCTTTGCCCGAAGCGTCGGGTAATTATTCAGGCGATGTAGCGGGCGCTTGGAGTGGCTCAAATCTGGATATCGAAATTTTTCTGGCTGACGATACATCAGTGTCGGCAACTTGCCCGAGCAATTAAACTGATATCTTGCCAGCCCTTCTAAACAGTGCCAGCATAGTTGCGCTGTGGGAGGGGTTTATGGATAAAATATTGGCGCGTTTTTGGCCGCTGCTGCCGCTGGCAATGCTGTTGGCGTCTTGTTTCGATGCGTCTTACGACCGCGTTATCAATCATGGTCGTGTCATCGACCCGTTAAGCGGGCTGGACGCGGTGCGCCATATCGGCATTAAAGACGGGCGTATTGCGCGCCTCAGCACGACGCCGCTGAAAGGCGACGATATCATTGATGCGACCGGTCTTGTCGTCGCCCCCGGCTTTATCGATTATCACTGGCATTGTCCGGCCCAGGCTTGTTACGAAATCGGCCTGAAGGACGGGCTGACCTCGGCCATGGATCTCGAATTCGGCACGCTGGGCTCGGCCATGGCGGATTGGTATGCGGCGCGCGCCGGCACGGCCAGGATTAATTATGGTGCCTCCTCCAGTGTCGAATTGGCCCGCGCTTTGGTGCTTGACGGCAATCGCGCCGATGATGCGCTGACCGCCTATATCAGCCGTGGCGGCGGGCAGGGTTGGGCGACGGGCAAAGCCGATGCGCCGCAGCAAGCAGAAATTCTCGCCGAGCTTGATGCCGGTCTGCGGGCCGGTGCGCTGGGCATTGGCATCACACTTGGCTATATGCCCGGCATGTCGGCGGCCGAGGTTTTTGACATGCAAGAACTGGCCGCTGGCTATGACCGCCAAGCATGTGTGCATACGCGCCACACGCCCGGCCATGCCACCGATGAGGTGACCGGCGTGCAGGAAATCCTCGCCAATGCGGCAGCCCTTGGCGCGCCTGCTTGCATCAATCATTTCAATAATGCCGGCTGGCAGCATGTGCAAAAATTGCTGACCGGCCTGCGCGCCCAAGGCATGAATGTCTGGGGCGATATTTATCCCTATGTCGCCGGTTCCACCTCAATCAATGCGGTGTTTTTCCGTCCCGAAACCTTTGAAGAGAAACTCGGTTGGAAATATGAAGAGCGGCTGTTCGACCCGGCGCTTAATCGTTTCCTCACCAAGGCAGATTATTTGCGATTGGTCGAGAGCGACCCGGTGCGCCAAGTCATTGTCTATAAATCCGACCCGTCAGAGATCGTCGAATGGCTGCAATTGGACGGCGTCGCCATCGGCAGTGACGGCATGCCGCTTTTCGGCGCTTGGGATAAGGCGCATACGGTGCTGCCGAATACGCATCCACGCCGGGCCGGCACGCGGGCGCGGTCTTTGCGCATGGCACGCGAGCATGAGCTTGACCTGTCAAAAACCATTGCCGGCCTGTCCAGCCATGCGGCGGTCTATCTCGGCAAGACCGGCCTCAAAGCCATGCAAGAACGCGGCCGCCTGCAACAGGGCATGGTTGCCGATATAACGATTTTCAATGCCGATGAGGTGACTGATAATGCGAGCTATGCCGATGGTCTGTCTTTGAGCAGCGGCATTGTGCATGTGCTGGTCAATGGCCAGACGGCGCTGCGCGATGGCGAGATTGTCGAGGCCGTTAAAGCCGGTCAGCCCTTGCGCTTTGCGCCGCAACCTTAAGACACGGTAATCTAAAAACCTTGGGGGAGGGGATAATGTCGATTTGGAATGATATGAGTTGGGTGCCGGGTCTCCGGACACCGTTTTTCAATGTGTTTTTCGAGACCGTTACACTGATGGGCTATCCGCTCTTTCTTATCCTGTTTTTGTGCTTCGGTTATTTCGCGCTCGGCTCAAAGCGGTTTTTCAATACCGCCATGCTGCTCATCATTGCCGGTCTGATCAATAGCTGGTTGAAGGATATCGGCCAAGACCCGCGCCCCGATGCGCGCTTTGCCCTGGATGCGCGCACCGGCACAAGCTATGGCTGGCCAAGCGGGCATATGCAAATCGCTGTCGTGCTATGGGGCTATCTGGCCTATAGCGTGCAGCAAAAATGGGCCTATTGGGCGGCCGGCATTTTCATCTGCTTGCAGGGCTTTTCGCGGCTTTATCTGGGCGTACATGATCTGGGTGATGTCACGGCGGGCTTTTTGATCGGTGCTTTGTGCCTATATGGCTTTATCGCGCTGGAGCGCCATGCGCGCGTCGGCCCCGGTGTGGCGGCGCTCAGCCTGACGCAAGGCGCGGTGCTGTTATTGGCTTGGCACGCGGCATATGTGCTGGTCTATCCGGCGCATGCGGGCCATGTCGCGCCCTATTGGTTTATCGGCATTATGTTGGGTTGGTATGTCGGCTGGCGGCTGGTCGAACGACGCGATGTGAACCTGCCCGGGGCATGGCCGCTGCGCGGCCTTATTGCGGCGCTGATGACGGGTGTGTGTTTCTATGCCATGATTTTCACAACGCGGTTGGCGGCGCGCCTTGGGCTTGAGGACGGCGCGGTCGCCGCTTTGGCCAATTATGCTTTGGGCGCGGTGTTTGGCCTGATTGTCGTCTGGGCATTGCCGCGCCTCATGAGCAAGCTGGCGGCCAAGCTGGGTGGGGCAAACGCGCAGGCGGCTTAATGGAGTAGGGTATGCAGAGACGCGATTTGATGCAGATGATGGGCCTGAGCGGTCTGTCGGGGCTGGCAACGCACATGCCGGGCGCTGCCATGGCGGATGCTGCATCCGTGTCGCCAGCCGCCCCTGTGTCGCCTGTCGCGCCAGGCTGGCAAAACTGGTCCGGCTCTTTGCCTGCCGCAAGCGGCTCGATTGCCGTGCCCGAAGACCGCGCGGCTTTGCAAAAACTCATCGGCGAAACGCGCGGCGCGCTGCGGCCCGTCGGTTCCGGCCATAGCTGGATGCCGCTTGTGCCGACCGATGGTGCGATTGTGCGGCTGGACCATTTTGGCGGTGTTACCGCGATTGATAAAGAAAACCAAATCGCGCGCATGGGTGCCGGCGGGCGGCTGAAGGATCTCTCGCCGGCTTTGGCTGAACAGGGCTTGGCGTTTCGCAATCTCGGCGATATTGATGTACAGACGCTGGCCGGGGCGACGGCGACCGCCACGCATGGCACAGGCAAGACCCTGCCCTGTCTGGCGGCGGAAATTCGCGGCGTCGAACTGGTCACCGGTGCGGGCGATGTGCTGCGGGTGAACGGGCAAGAAAACAGCGCGCTTTTGCCGGCTGTGCAAGTGTCGCTGGGCGCATTGGGCATTATGACCGAGGTGGAGATGCAGCTTGTGCCGCGCCATAAATTGCATCGCCGCGTGCAGTTTTTGCCCTATCAAGAGGTGCTGGCGGCGGCGCATGATATGTGGGACACACACCGCAATTTCGAGTTTTTCTATCTGCCGTTTTCCGGTACGGCCATGGCCATTACCCATGATGAAACAGACGCCCAAGACACGCCGCGCGCCGCCGATGAAAGCGATGACGGCGTCATGCAATTAAAGGCTTTACGCGATTGGCTCGGCTGGTTTCCGTGGCTGCGGAAAAAATTATTGGGCGCAGCAATTGCCAATGCGCCGGAAGAAAATGTCATTGGCGAGAGCTGGCAGCTTCTCTCAAGCGCCCGCAATGTGCATTTTAATGAGATGGAATATCACCTGCCGCCCGACACGGCGCTTGAGGCGTTGGAAGACGTGCGCATCTATATTGAGCGCCATCGTCCTGACGTGTTTTTCCCGTTTGAGTGCCGCATGACGGCAGGCGATACGGCCTGGCTGTCGCCGTTTAATGAAGGCCCGCGCATTTCCATCGCTGTCCACACACATGCACCTGACGCCTATGATTTTTTGTTCACCGCCATTGAGCCGATAATGCGCCGCCATGGTGGGCGACCGCATTGGGGCAAGTTGAATAGTCTGACGCGCGATGATGTGCGTGCGCTCTACCCGCGCTTTGATGATTTTGCGCATCTGGTGCGTGAGCTCGACCCGAAAGGCCGCTTGCAAAACCGATATCTCCAAGGCTTGTTTGGAGCAGCGGCATGAACGCGGCTTATTTTGAAGCCGTGCAAACGGCCTTGCGCGGTGCCGGATTGTGCGAGCCGGTGCTGGTTATCGACAAGGCACGGCTCGATGCAAATATTAAAGCGCTGAAAAATATGCTGCCGCGCGGCATGGCCTATCGCATTGTCGCCAAATCGCTTCCCGTCGTGCCGCTTTTGGCGCATATCGCCAAAAAGGCGCGCACCGAGCGTTTGATGAGCTTCAACGCGGTCATGGTCGGGCAATTGCTCGACGCCATGCCCGCATGCGATCAGCTTCTCGGCAAGCCTGTGCCGGCTGCCGGTCTGAGCGCTTTTTTAAAGAGCCTTACACCGGCGCAAAAAAGCGCGCTGGGTCAGGTGCAATGGCTGGTCGATACGCCGACGCGGCTGGGTGAGTATGCGGCGCTGGCCAAAGCACATCGGCTCGATTTGCGTATCAGTCTCGAGGTCGATGTCGGGCTGCATCGCGGCGGCATGGCACCGGGCGCGGATTTGGAGGCAGCGCTGACTCTGCTGGCCGCCGATAAACGCCTGTCGCTTTCGGGCATGATGGGCTATGAGCCGCATTTATCGGTCATCCCGCGATTGGGCGGCTGGCGCAAGCGGGCGCAAAAAGGCGCGGTCGCGCTGTTTTCCGAGGCCATAGATCAAGCCGCCGGGATATGCGGCGCGGCGACGGCGAAAAAAATGGTGCGCAATATGGCCGGCAGCCCCACTTTCGGCCTGTATAAGGACACAAAATCGGCCAATGAGTTGGCTGCCGGATCGGCACTGGTGAAGCCGTCCGATTTCGACTTGCCGCTTTTGAAGGATTTTGCGCCCGCCGTCTTCATCGCCACGCCAGCGCTGAAAGTCAGGGATGGGGTGCAGCTGCCGGCGCTGGAATATGCGCATGGGCTGTTGGGCAAGCCGCAAAGCGGCAGGAGCGTGTTCATTCATGGCGGCAAGTGGATGGCCGAACCGGTGCACCCGAAGGGGATGAAAACCAGCTCGATGTTTGGCCGTTCGAGCAATCAGGAATTGCTGGTCGCGCCGAAACGGACCAAGCTGGCGGTTGATGATTTCGTCTTTTTGCGGCCAACGCAAAGCGAGGCTGTGCTGCTGCAATTTCCGAAAATTGCCCTGTTTGACGGCAAAGGTAAAAACCCGCGAATAAGTGAAATTTGGGCACCATTGCCCGTTTCGGCATAGGAGATCGAATATGAAAATCTACCCCCCGCTTATGGTTTTGGCCGGCTTATTGGTGCAGGCGGCTATTGCTTATCTGGCCCCCATCGAGCCGCTGCTGGCGCCGCTTTGGCAATATATCGGTGTCGGGCTGATGCTCGCCGCTTTTGCGACAATCGTTTATTTGGCGCGCGGTTTCAGCAAAAACCAGACGACCATCCTGCCGGATGGTGAACCGAGCCAGCTTTTGCAAAGCGGGCTTTTCGGCTATTCGCGCAATCCGATTTATGTCGCCATGGCGCTGCTGCTGACCGGCAGCGGACTGGCGTTTGGCCATTTGCTGGCCCTGCTGGTCGTGCCGATCTTCATCTTGCTGGTGCAGCAAGTGTGGATTGTCAAAGAAGAAGAGAATATGGAAGCCGCCTTCGGCCAGCATTATCGCAATTACAAAATGAAGGTTCGGCGTTGGTTATAGGCGCTTAATCGTCAAGCGGATAGGCAATGGCGACATGCGCCAGTCCCGCCGGTGGGCCGAACAGGGTCGAATTGACCGTGCGGCTTTGCCCCGGCGCGACGGTCTCGCCGCTGCTCAAAACTGTCCAACTGACCAATGTCTGGCGTGCGCTATCTTGTAGGTCGATACGGAAATCACCGATAATGCCGGCCTTCTCGCCGCTATTGATAAAGCGCACGGCGATCTCGACGCTATCGCCATCCGCGTCGCTAAAGCGTTCAAAATCGGCCGTCTGCACGCCAATAGAGGCTGTCGCCAGCGGCGCGGCGGTAAATATTTCGCGGATTTGCGGTTCGTCTTGCAGCAGCACATAGCTGTTGAGACCGGTCAGCAGAAGCACCACCAAAAGCAATATGCCATTGACCACGCCGATCGGCCCGCTGCGGGCCGGCGGACTATAGGGCACTTCTTCAATGTTGAGCCGCTCGGCCATGTCCAGCATATCGGGCGCATCGCTGTCGGGCGCGCTTTCGTCCGCTGCATGACCCGCATCCGTCGCGCCGAGCAATGCATCCGCGTCGAGCGCGTATAACTCATCGCCATCCTCAAACGGCGCTTCGTCCAGCGCCGCATCAGCGTCGACGCGCGCCGCCGCGTCGAGCTCAAACTCCGTATCGGCTTCATCCGCCTGGCTCGCTTCAGCCTCAGCATTTACAGGCGCGGCCTCAATCGTCTCGTCTGCGGCGGCATCGTCTTCAACGATTTCGTCTTCAACGGTATCATCTTCAGCCTCATCACCTTCGGTGACATCGTCCTCAGCCCCATCATCTTCGGCGACATCGTCTTCTAAGGCCGGTGGGTTGCTTAGATCGGCGATAATCTCTGCATCCGCTGCCGCGTCTTCGGGCTTGGTTTCGGGGGCCGGTTTGAGCTCGGCCATCATCCAGCTTGGCAGGCTGCTTTCCGGCGCCGTGTCATTTTCTTCCTCGGGGTCACCCTCACGATTATCGGCGGGGTTGTCCTCGGCCGGGGCGTCTTGCGCCTCATCACCCTGCTGCCAATGATCGTCCAAAGGCGGCACCAGCGCCGATACGGGGTCGGCTTCAGTGTCGACTTTAGCGGTGGCGGCTGCCGGCCCGTCATTCGCGCCAGTCTCAAGGCCGGCCTCTTGCATGTCGGCTTCTTGTAAATCAGCAAAGGGCTCAAATTTATGCGCGCAAGACGAACAGCTAATATGCACATGCGGCGTTTCCGACAGCGCCTGTTCAAGCGCTGCCGTCGGCACAGAACCTTTCTGCCCACATTGCGGGCATTGAAAATGCGTGTCGCTATCAGTTTCGAAATCGAGCAATGGGTCCGCCTGTTCGTTTGCGCCATCATAAGGCCGCGTCGGGGGGTAATTCAACTTTTTCCAACCGCGCGATTCTATGCTATGTGGTGTGCCTATGTTGGGTGTGGGTTTTCTTGTAGCGTCATCGTCGCTTTGCGGCCATATAATAAGGCGTTCTTTTGGAGCATTTTTTTGCTTGTCTTTGGCTGTTTTGTGGCCGGTCAGCGCGCCCGCCTCTGAGGCCGGGGCGGGCCAAGCAGCGATATGCGCCAAACCCTTAACGCAAATTCAAATCACCACATCGCTCGATCTGCCGAGCTCTCTGGCGGCCCATCTTCGGACCCGTTTTGCGGGTCAGTGTCCCAGCCCGGCTTTGGCGCGGCAGATCGCCGGCGCCCTGTCGCGTCGTCTGAGTGACGCCGGCGTCGATGTGCAGGGGCTCAGCTATGTTTTGGATGAAGCCGATGGCGCCTTGCGTCTGCGTCTCGGTGGGACGAGGACCAGCCTTATCCGCCTGCCCGAAGCACCGCCGCCGCGTTTGCGCTTTGCCGAGATTATCGGCACGCCGGAGGAAGGCGAGGCCCTAAAACTGCGCTTTGCCATTAAAGGCGGGGCACCGCCGCACCGCATTGAGTGGCTGCGCGACGGTCAGCCGATTGTCGGTGCAACCGGTACGCGCCTCACATTGACGCCGCAGCTTGTCGGTGGGCATATTTCTGCGCGCCTGCATCTCGACACTCATACCACGGCGCAATTGGTTGAAACCGCCAAGACCGCAATGGTCGCGCCGGCCATGACGCCGCCTCTGGCGCTGGCGCCGCGCATTGCCGGCCGCGCGCGTGTCGGCCACGAACTGCAAGCCCTGTTTGCCTACCAGCCGGGCAAGAAAGCGCAAGGGGCGGCGCGCGCCGATTATCAATGGTTGCGCGACGGCCTGCCGATTAAGGGCGCGACGGGCCGCGCCTATCGTTTGCGGGCGCGCGATATTGGCGCGCGCATTTCAGTGGCCATCACGCCGCGTGACAAAAACGGCCAAACCGGTCGCGCTGTGCGCCCATCCTTGGCAGCAATGGTGGCCGCGCCTTTGACGCTGGCGCAAACCCGTCCTGTGCCGCGCCCGGCGCGCGACCCGCGCGAGCAAGCCGCGCGCGATATGACGGCCATTCGGCGCTTGGTGCGCGATGGCGATTTGGCCACGGCGCGCCTGCAATTGGAGGGTTTTGTCGCGCGACATCCGAACCTGCTATCGGGTCGCTTGATGTTGGCGCGTGTGCTTATTCAAACCGACCGCCCGGTCGAAGCGGAGGATTTGCTGCAGGCCTTGGCCAAGGATGATACGCAATCATCGGTCGGGCGCACCACGGCGCGGCGGTTGCTGGGTAAATTGCAGGCCGTGCGGGCAGCGGCTGAGCGGCGTGAAAAACAACGCCGTGGCGAAACCGGCCTTGCCATGCGACAACGTTTCGGCCTCGACCAAAATGTCCGCCGCGCCGCCGAGGATGGCGAGATTAGGTATTATCTCGGCAATTTGGCGTCATTGGCCGGGCTCAATATTGACAGTGTTCTGGCCCCGACGCCGGGCGCGGTTGACGCGTCACAAGACAGCCAAAAAGACGAATTTTACAGCGATACAATGATCAATCTGAGCCATGGTTGGAAGAACCGTTTCGGCCGCGGCGAAAGCCTCAATCTGAGCGGCATGATCAGCCAACGCAGCTATGATACTTATGACGATAATAATGACGGTACGGGCGATGGCGATTATCAAATCCTCATGCTGCGCGGCGGCGGCAGCGTGCCGGTCAATTCATATTTGCTCGGCGGCAATCTGTCGTTCACGCAATTGGCGCTGGGCGGCGAGACGGCGAGCCGCACGACGGAGCTGAGCGGTGACCTTATTGTGCCGCTGCCGCGCCAAGGCCAAAAGCCGGGCAGCGCGCCCGATATCGCAACCCTATCGCTGGCGCATCAGATCAATAATGCCGACCCGCTGGAACTGAGTGCCGCCAATGTGGCGCGCAGTGGCTATGGGTGGCGGCTGTCGGGCAGCTATCGCGCCAACCGGTTGGGCATAGATTGGCAGGCCAAGGCCGCGCTCTCCACGCAGAGCCATAATAATGCACAGCTCGATTTCAAAAATGTCAATATCGGTGTGCAAGGGGCGAAGGCTTACGGCGATTGGCAACTCAGCTCGGCCTTGCGGTTCAGCAAACGGGTTAATGATAATGCGCCGACAGCGGATGATTTTGACGCCATTTGGGGGTTGCAACGCCGCCATGATGACACGCTGAGTGTGCAGGCCAGCATCGCTTATCCGCTGCGTTTTGATTGGGGCGAGGTGCTGGTCTCGCTGGATGCCAACCGCCGCAAAACCGATTCCAACCTCGAGCGTTACGACATGCAGACCGGCGATATCGGCCTGAATGCGGCCTATCGATGGTGATATTATGGCATTTTCGCCAAGGGCTTTTTCAGCTATAGAGAGCTAGGGATTGAAGTTTATGTTGCGTATCATATTTGCCTTATTGCTGTTGCCCGGCCTCGCTTGGGCGCAAGTCGGTCGGATCGAGACGACCTCCGGCGCGGTGCGGATTATCTCGGCCGAAGGCAGCGCCATGGCGGCCCGCATCGGCGCGGCAATTGATATTGGTGATTTGGTTGAGACCGGCGCCGGTGCGCGCGCCACCATTCGGCTGATGGATGATTCCGTTTTCGCCGTCTCGCCCAATTCGAGCTTTGAAATGGACGCTTTCGCTTTTGACGAGACGGGCGGCGATCATGTCATGCAGGCCAGCATTTTGCGCGGTGCGTTTAAGTTTGCCTCGGGTAAAATTGGCAGCGGCAAGAAAAAACGCGGCATCACCCTGCAAAAGGCAACGGTCGGGATTCGCGGCACGCAGCTTATCGGCGTTAATGACGAGATTTCGCAAATCGTGCTGCTGACCGGCGCGATTGATGTGACGACACTGCTTGGCATGCAATCGCTGAGCTTGGCCAATCAGGCCGTGTCGATTGATCCGGCCGGTTTGATTTCCGATATTCGCGTGTTGCAGCCGCAAGAGCTGGAAGTCATCGGCGATCGGCTGGGGTTTGACGTGACGGCAATTCTGGCCCCACCCGCCGCCGACAAGCCGGATGATAAAGCACCGGAGGCTGAGGCTGAAGGCTCTGAGGAAGAGGCTGAAGAAGAGACTGAAACCGAGACTGAGGCTGAGACTGAAACCGAGACTGAGGCTGAGACTGA
>CBFHSX010000040.1:0-13539 GCA_965658615.1 Alphaproteobacteria bacterium
GACCCGTAACAGGGTACTCTTGACGCCTTTATATGTTTCGTGGGTAACCCCAATCTCGGCGTGATCACCGAGGTCTATGAGATCTTCCCCGTTAGAAAAGTCCAAAATATAGAGTTGCGTAAGATCATTATCGGCGTCGTCGGTCAGCACAAAATCATCAGCGCCGGCGCCACCGGACAAGACATCGGTACCTAAGCCGAAGTAAAGCGTGTCATTACCGCCGCCGCCATATAGATGGTCGTTGCCGGCACCGCCATTAAGCTCATCACTGTCGTCGCCGCCATATAGATGGTCGTTGTCGGCGCCGCCATAAAGCTCGTCATCGCCCACACCGCCATATAGATGGTCATCGCCCTCACCGCCATTCACTTCGTCGATGCCTCGTCTTCCTTCAAGAGTGTCGTTACCGGTGCCTCCGTGAATGATGTCATTTCCCGCACCGCCGTTGATGGTGTCAATTCCGGCGCCACCCCAAATTTCATCATTACCTTCTCTACCGAGTATTTCATCATTGCCCTCGCGGCCCCAGAGAAAATCACCGTCTTCGCCGCCATTGATGAAATCATTGTCGCGGCCACCTGTTATGTGGTCAATACCGGCAAGCCCATACAGTTTATTCTCGCCGGCCACTTCGGTTATCGTATCATCGTCCAGATTGCCGTAAACAGTATTGTTTGCTTCACTGCCCACATAGGTGTCGTTGCCTTGAAACAGGTGGACGATATTGTCGACAGTTGTAATATCAGCCGGGGCACCTTCTACGGTGGCGAGATCTTTCAAGTTTAAAGAATCGGCTTTATTGGTGCCATAGATCTCATTTATCGGCTTCCCGTCATCAAACCTTCGCTTAATCCTGAATTTATCCAAGCTAAAAGTTGGCGTTTCCATTCCCGTTTCCATTTCGGTTTCCATAATTGCCTCCTCCTTTTTCTGGTTGGCCTCATTCTATTAGGGTGGATCGCAAGCACATCACGAAGTAAATTTTGGTCGTTAGGGTAAAAAGCGTTCTAGTGTAAGAAAAACAACACACTCGCCTAAAAAGCGAGTCATGGCTTTTCAACTACATAACCAAAAAAAACGGCCCCGCTGCTGTGCAGCGGAGCCGTTCTGTGCCGGGCGCGGGAGGGAACGCCCTGTCATAAGTAGTTTTGTGCCTTTTAATTAGACACTGTAATACATATCGAATTCGACCGGGTGAGGAGTGTGCTCAAAGCGATACACTTCTTCCCATTTCAGCTCGAGATAAGCATCAATTTGGTCGTCATCCATCACACCGCCTTTTTTCAGGAAGTCGCGATCGGCATCCAGAGCTTCCAGCGCTTCGCGCAGCGAGCCACAAACTTGCGGAACTTCGGCCAGCTCTTCCGGCGGCAGCTCATACAGGTCTTTATCCATGGCTTCGCCCGGATGGATTTTGTTTTCAATACCGTCCAGACCGGCCATCAGCATGGCGGTGAAGGCCAGATACGGGTTGGCTGTCGGATCCGGGAAACGGATTTCAACACGCTTGCCCGGTGCCGATGTGGCAAACGGGATACGGCAAGATGCCGAGCGGTTACGCGCCGAGTAAGCCAGCAGAACCGGGGCTTCAAAGCCCGGGATCAGACGCTTATAGCTGTTGGTTGACGGATTGGTCAGCGCGTTCAGCGCGCGCGCATGTTTGATGATGCCGCCAATGTAATACAGGCAGTCTTGGCTCAGCCCACCATATTCGTCACCGGCGAAAAGCGGCTTGCCGTCTTTCCAGATCGATTGGTGGCAGTGCATGCCTGTGCCGTTATCACCGGCAACCGGCTTCGGCATAAAGGTCGCCGTTTTGCCATAAGCGTGGGCGACATTGTGCACGACATATTTATAGAGCTGCAAATCGTCAGCAATGGCGGTCATGGTGCCGAATTTCAGACCCAGCTCATGCTGAGCGGCAGCCACTTCGTGGTGGTGCTTTTCGACTTTCATGCCGATTTCTTTCATCACGGCAAGCATTTCGCCGCGCAGGTCTTGGCCGCTATCGACCGGATTGACCGGGAAGTAGCCGCCTTTGGTGCGCGGGCGGTGACCCATATTGCCGGTTTCATATTCCGTGCCTGAATTATCCGGCAGTTCAACGCTATCCAGCGCAAAGCCCGTATTATACGGCTCGTTTGAGAAGCGAACATCGTCAAAGACGAAGAATTCAGCTTCCGGGCCAAAGTAAACAGTGTCACCAATGCCGGTTGATTTCAGATATTCCTCGGCGCGCACAGCGGTTGAGCGCGGGTCGCGATTATAGGCTTCGCCTGAATTCGGTTCCAGAATGTCACAGAACAGGGTCAGGGTTTGCTGCGCGTAGAACGGGTCCAGCTTGGCGGTTGAGCAATCCGGCATCAGAACCATGTCGGATTCATTAATGGCTTTCCAGCCGGCGATTGACGAGCCGTCAAACATGGTGCCTTCGGCGAAGAAATCTTCGTCGATCAAATCCGTGTCCAGCGTCAAATGTTGCATTTTGCCGCGCGGGTCGGTGAAGC
Organism: Alphaproteobacteria bacterium; assembly: GCA_965658615.1. GTDB lineage: Bacteria > Pseudomonadota > Alphaproteobacteria > RS24 > RS24 > UBA8337. Next base: position 2,508 of record CBFHSX010000040.1, read on the forward strand.
GCAGATCAACATATTGGACTTCATTGTCCTTGATCATTTTGAGAATTGTAGAAGCGTCTGACATTTTGGTCTCCAAATTCAGGTCAGTTGGTAAAAAGGTTATAGGGCGTCGTTGCCGGTTTCGCCAGTACGGATTCGAATGGCTTGGGCGATATCCGAAACAAAAATCTTGCCGTCGCCGATGCGTCCGGTTTCAGCGGCCGATTTGATGGCTTCAATGGCGCCGTCCAGCTGTTCGTCGGAAACGACAACTTCGAGTTTCACTTTCGGCAGAAAATCGACGACATATTCGGCGCCGCGATACAGCTCAGTATGGCCTTTCTGGCGACCGAAGCCTTTGGCTTCAACCACAGTAATGCCTTGGATACCGGCCTCTTGCAGTGCGTCTTTCACTTCGTCGAGCTTGAACGGCTTGATAATGGCTTCAATTTTTTTCATAGCTATTCCCCTTAATTTTAATGTTGCCGTTAATATGCAATAAACGTGCCAAATGCGGTACTACGGCCAAGCCCCAGCGCGAGGCGAAAAGCCCGCCAATACAGGTAAAAGTGCCTATAAAATATGCAAATGCATAAAAATTAATCACTTAAAAAATGTGCCAAGCAGGTTTGCGGCGGCGCGAGCACTATTCGCTTGAACCCGTTTCACGGCGCGCTAAACTCCCGCCAAATTTAGTAATGCAGAGGAACGCGCATATGGTTCAGGATAACACGCCGATTTTGATTGGGGCCGCATTGACAATGCAGAAGGAAAAAGACCTCGAAAAGGTCAAGTCACCGCTTGCCATGTTGAGCGATGCAGCACAAGACGCGCTGGCCGATAGCGGCGTCGCGGGCGAGGCCATTGATACGGTCGCCGGCATTCGCTTTGCAACTGATTCTCCTGAAGGCCGCGGCATGCCGTTTGGCAAATACAAAAATATCGGTCGCAGCGTGGCCAATCAGCTTGGCCTTAAGCCGTCGCAAGCGCTGATGGCGGCGACCGGCGGCAACTCGCCGCAAATGATGATTAATTTGCTGGCCGAGCGCATTGCCAATGGCGATGTCGGCGCGGCTTTGTTGGTTGGCGGCGAAGCGTTGGGCACATTAATGCATGCCATAGGCAGCGGTGCCGATTTCAGCCAAACGCCGGGGTGGAATGATGATGCGGATGAAGGGCGCGAGGATATCGGGGTTGAAAAATCAGGCTGCACACCGGTCGAGCGCCGCCATGGCCTGTATTTTCCGGTCAATTATTACCCGATTTTTGAAAACGCGCTGCGCCATCATTTGGGCCGCGATATGGAAACCCATATGCAGAAGCTCGGCGCGCTGATGCAGCCCTTCACCGAAGTAGCGGCGCAAAACCCCTATAGCTGGTTTCCGGTGGCGCGCACGGCAGAAGAAATCGCCACAGTGAGCGACGAAAACCGTTTGATCGGTTATCCCTATCCGAAATATATGAATTCGGTCATTCGGGTTGACCAAGCAGCGGCTGTGGTGCTGACCTCGGTCGGCAAGGCGCGCGAAATGGGCATTGAAGAAAGCAAATGGGTGTATCTGCATGGCTGCGCTGAAGCCAATGATATTTGGAACCCGATCGAGCGGCCCGAATTGTACCGCAGCCACGCCATGAACGGCATGGCCAAGCTGGCCTTGGACATGGCCGGCTGGACGGTAGATGATATTGACTATTTCGACCTGTATAGCTGCTTTCCGGTCGCGGTAGAGGTGGCGTGCCGCGAGATGAATATCGCCGAAGACGACCCGCGCCCACTCACCGTGACAGGCGGTCTGCCGTATTTTGGCGGGGCCGGCAATGCCTATACGCTTCTCTCCGTCGCCACTATGGCCCAAAAACTGCGCGCCAATCCGGGCAGCAAGGGCTTTTGTAACGGCAATGGCTGGTTTTTGACCAAGCATTCGCTGGGGTTGTATTCAACGACGCCGTTTGAGGGTGATTGGCAACGCGAGGCACCCTCTGTGCTGCAGGGCAAAATCGATGCGATGGATAAAATGACCATTGATGAGACACCAAGCGGGGCGGGCGTGATTGACAGCTATACGGTGGCGCATGTCGCCGGGCGCGATCCGCAAGGCATTCTGATCGGTCGTATGGCGGAGAGCGGGCATCGTTTTTGCGCGCATATGAGCCCGCAGGACGGCAATGTCGAAAAGCTGATGCAGCAAGACGGCATTGGCCTGCGCGGCACGCTGTCATCGGATGAAGACGGTATCAACCATTTCAGCCCGGCAGCCTAATGGCGCGGATTTATATGATGCGCCATGGCAAAGCCGCCGCCGGATGGGATGGCGATGCCGATCCGGGGCTGGACGCGCTGGGGCGGCAGCAGTCAGAAGCCGTCGCCCTCCGGGTGCAGCAATTGGTGAAAGGCCCGGCGCCGGTTTTCACCAGCCCGCTGAAGCGCTGTCAGGAAACCGCCATACCGCTGGCTTTGGAATGGGGGGTGTCACCGCAAATCGAGCCGGGCGTCGGGGAAATCCCGCCGCCGGTCGAGGATTTGAGCGATCGCACGGATTGGCTGCGACGCGTCATGGCCGGCTCATGGCAGGGCTTGTTCGAAGATGAGGTCAGCGTCGAGAGCGGTGAAAATTTCCGCGCTTGGTATGATAATGTAGCCGCCGCTTTGCACCGTCTGGGGCAGGCGGGCGAGCATGTCGTCGTGTTTTCGCATTTCATCGCGCTGAATGTGGCATTTTGCGAAGCCACCGGTGCGCAAGACGTTGTCAGCTTTGCGCCGCAAAATTGCTCGCTGACGATTTTCGATACCGATGGCGAAACCCTCACCCTGATTGAGCAGGGCGAAGAAACCGAAGACATGAAAATAGCCTTGGGCAAAAAGACATAACGAGCAAAGCGAGCTTTAGCCTGCCTTATCGGCCTTATTCAGCTATTGGCTGCTTGAAAATACTGTCCATTGACTGACCGTCTTCGAACTTTTTCACCATAATTGCATTGCCGATACTGGCTTCCAGCCGGTGTTTGGCGATTTCTTGGTAGGCGGGCGAGCTCATCCACGCCATGGCTTTGTCGGCATCGGGAAACTCGATCAGCACGGAGCGGGTGAAGTCAAACTCACCTTGCAGCACGGTCGGGTCTTCATCAATGGACAGCATGGTGCCGCCAAACGGTTCGAAAATCTCCATGAAATTTTCCTCATAGCGGTCGTATCCGGCGCGGTCGTGGATTTTAAAACGGGCAATAATATAAACACTCATAGCGGGCCTCCCTTTTGTCAGGAGATTAGCCTCTCCGCCTTTACCGTCAAGCGCAATAGGGGGGCTTACCAAACTTTAACGTGAGGCTGATAAGACCCTGTTTTCGGGGCTGGCAATTGCGCGTCCCACCTGCTATAGAACCGCGCAATAGTTTTTGCGGGCGTGGCGGAATTGGTAGACGCGCCAGATTTAGGTTCTGGTACTGAGAGGTGTGGGGGTTCAAGTCCCTCCGCCCGCACCATAAATGTCCTGGCGCCCTCGTGGCGCAGGCCGAAAGAGGAAGAAAATGGATATTAAAGAAGTAAGCGCTGAGGGTCTGGCCCGCGAAGTGCAAATCACAATCGCTGCTGCTGATTTGGCCGCCAAGCTGGAGACCAAAATCGACAGCATTAAAGATCAGGTGCAGTTAAAAGGCTTCCGCCCGGGCAAAGTGCCTGTGGCCCATATTCGCAAGACTTTCGGCGAGCAGCTAATGGGTGAAATCATCCAAGAGACGGTCAATGAGACCAGCCAAAACATGCTGACCGAGCGCGATGAGCGCCCGGCCATGCAGCCGGAAATCAAGCTGGCCGGTGAGGTTGACGCGGTGATGGGTGGCAGTGCCGATCTGGTTTACGACATTAGCTATGAAGTTATCCCGGCCATCACGCTGACTGATTTTTCCAAGCTGAAGCTCGAAAAACCTGTTGCGGAAGTGAATGATGAGCGCGTCGATGAGGCGCTGGCGCGGCTGGCCGAGGGGCGTAAAAACTTTGAGCCGCGCGGTAAAACCGCCAAAGCCAAGGATGGCGATCGCGTGAAAATCGATTTCATCGGCCGCATTGACGGCGAAGCCTTTGACGGCGGCGCCGGTGAGGGGTTTGAGCTGGAGCTTGGTTCGGGCCAGTTTATCCCGGGTTTTGAAGAGCAGCTTGTCGGCACCAAAGCGGGCGACAAAAAAGACGTCGAAGTCAGCTTCCCGGAAGAATATGGCGCCAGCGAATTGGCCGGTAAAGCGGCTGTTTTCGAATGCACTGTGCATGAGGTCAGCGCCCCGACGGAAGCCGAAATCAATGAAGAATTCGCCACTTCTTTGGGGCTGGAAAGTCTCGAAAAGCTGAAGGAAGCGATTCGCGAGCAAATCTCCGGCGATTACGATCAAATGTCGCGCGGTCATCTGAAAAAAGCCCTGCTGGACCAGCTTTCCGATACGCATGATTTTGACCTGCCGCCAAGCATGGTCAATCTCGAATTTGACCAGATTTGGCACCAATTCGAGCACGAGCTTGAGAATCAGGAAAAGAAAATCGCCGATCTTGACGAGAGCGAAGACGAATTGCGCGCTGAATATCGCGGTATTGCCGAGCGTCGCGTTCGCACCGGGCTGGTGCTGGCTGAGGTCGGCAATAATAATGACATTCAGGTGACGCAGGAAGAGCTGAACCAAGGGCTGATGCAGCGTGTGCAGCAATTCCCGGGTCAAGAACAGCAAGTGTTCGAATATTTCCAGCAAAATCCGGAAGCCATGGCACAAATCCGCGCGCCGATTTTTGAAGAAAAAGTCGTCGACTTCATCGTTGAATTGGCCAGTGTGACCGAGAAAAAAGTCTCGCTGGAAGAACTGATGGTCGAGCCGGGCGCGGAAGAGGAAGAAAAGCCGAAGGCGAAAAAAGCCGCCGCCAAAAAAGCACCGGCAAAAAAAGCCGCGGCCAAAAAGGATACGGCTGAGAAAAAACCGGCTAAGAAGGCCGCCGCCAAAAAGCCTGCTGCCAAAAAAGCGCCGGCCAAAAAAGCGACCGCCAAAAAGGACGCAGATAAATAGGAATCGACAAAATCTGTATTTCCGACTTGGCGATTGGGGCAAAGCACCCCACATTATAGCTAGCTAATAGGAGATAAGAATGCACGATCCGGTCGATAATTATATGAATCTGGTGCCGATGGTGGTGGAGCAATCCAGCCGTGGCGAGCGCGCCTTTGACATTTATTCACGTCTTTTGAAAGAGCGCGTGATCTTTGTTACCGGTGGCGTCGAAGACCATATGGCCAGCCTGATTACGGCGCAGCTTTTGTTTCTGGAAGCGGAGAATCCGAAAAAGGAAATCTCCATGTATATCAATTCGCCGGGCGGGGTGGTGACATCCGGCATGGCGATTTACGACACGATGCAATATATCCGCGCGCCTGTGGCGACGCTGTGCATCGGTCAGGCCGCCTCCATGGGGTCGCTGCTGCTGGCTGCGGGTGAAAAGGATATGCGTTTCGCGCTGCCCAATGCGCGCATCATGGTGCACCAGCCATCAGGCGGGTTCCAAGGTCAGGCGTCGGATATTGAGCGTCACGCGCAAGAAATTCTCGATATGCGGACGCGGCTGAATAAAATCTATGTTCAGCATACCGGACAGACGCTTCGCAAAATCGAGGATGCGCTGGAGCGCGATACATTCATGACAGCCGATCAAGCAAAAGATTTCGGCATTGTCGATGAGGTCACCACGCAACGCGCCGATTAGGCAAGATTGTCACGGGCGCGGCAATTGGCTTGCGCCCGCGATGCGCTTCGTGGTGAAATAAAATTTAATCGGAGAGGTGGGCATGTCGCCCGCTTTGATGAAAGGATAAGAGAATGAGCAAAGTAGGTAGCGGAAGCGACAGCGGTAGCGGTGACAGCAAAAGCACGCTCTATTGCTCGTTTTGCGGCAAAAGCCAGCACGAGGTTCGCAAGCTGATCGCCGGCCCGACCGTGTTTATTTGCGATGAGTGCGTTGAGCTGTGCATGGATATTATCCGTGAGGAAAGCAAAGCGTCATTGGTGAAAACGCAAGACGGTGTGCCGACGCCTAACGAAATTCTCGAAGTGCTGGATGATTATGTCATCGGCCAGTCGCATGCCAAACGTGTGCTGTCTGTCGCCGTGCACAATCATTATAAACGCCTCAATCACGCGCAGAAAAACGGCGATGTGGAGCTGGCCAAATCAAACATCATGCTGGTCGGCCCGACCGGTTGCGGTAAAACGCTGCTGGCGCAAACGCTGGCCCGCATCCTTGATGTGCCCTTCACCATGGCTGATGCCACGACACTGACTGAAGCCGGTTATGTCGGTGAGGATGTCGAAAACATCATTTTGAAGCTGCTGCAAGCCGCCGATTATAATGTCGAGCGGGCGCAACGCGGTATTGTCTATATTGACGAGGTCGACAAGATCAGCCGCAAAGCCGATAACCCGTCCATCACGCGCGATGTGTCGGGTGAGGGCGTGCAGCAAGCCCTGCTGAAAATCATGGAAGGCACGGTTGCCTCTGTGCCTCCGCAAGGCGGGCGTAAGCACCCGCAGCAAGAGTTTCTGCAAGTCGACACAACCAATATTCTGTTCATTTGTGGTGGTGCTTTTGCCGGTTTGGAGCGAGTCATTTCGCAGCGCGGTAATGAAACCTCGATCGGCTTTAATGCCCGCGTTGATATGCCGGAAGAGCGCAATACGGGTGAGTTGCTGAAAGAGCTGGAGCCGGAAGACCTGCTGAAATTCGGTCTGATACCGGAATTTGTCGGCCGCCTGCCTGTGCTTGCAACGCTTGAAGACCTTGATGAAGAGGCTTTGGTGACTATTTTGAGCCAGCCGAAAAACGCGCTGGTGAAACAATATCAGCGCCTGTTCGACATGGAAGAAACAACATTGACCTTCCAAGACGAGGCACTTCTGGCGGTTGCGCGCAAAGCTATTGAGCGCAAGACCGGTGCACGCGGTTTGCGCTCGGTGATTGAGGGCATATTGCTGGATACCATGTTCGAATTGCCGAGCATGGAGGGTGTCGAAGAAGTCGTCATCAGCAAGGAAGTCGTCGATGGCACGGCAACACCTTTGTATATTTATGCCAAAGCTGAAGAAGAAGCCGCCGCCCCGACGGCCTCTTAAGGTCCCGTTAAGCTGCGTTTAACGTATCTGTTCTAGGTTTTTCTATGCGCGTCTGCAGGGCGTTTGATGCGTCACGCGTTTCTCGACGAAGGTCGTGCGTATGTCGATGAAGGTCGTGCGTATGTCGACGAAGGTCGTGCGTATGTCGACGAAGGTCGTGCGTAAATGTCGCGCCTGCAAATGCGGCCATGCTATTGAAAACCATGTGGATGAACCCCACATGATATTACATAGATTTTGACCTGTGTTCGGGAATCGAGAGTAAATCTTAATTGTCCCGATTGTAAGGAAAGTAGGTATAGGATGAGCGATCAAAACGAACAACAAACCGAAATCCCCGTCGTTCTGCCGGTGCTGCCGCTGCGGAATATTGTTGTATTTCCGGGCATGATAGTGCCGCTTTTTGTCGGCCGTGATAAATCCATTCGCGCCCTTGAAGACGTTATGGCCGATGATAAGGAAATGCTGTTGGTCAGCCAAAAGGATGGCGACCAAGACGACCCGCAACCGGGCGACATGCACGAAATCGGCACCATCGGCACGGTGCTGCAAATGCTGAAACTGCCCGATGGCACGGTGAAAGTGCTGGTTGAGGGGCAGGCGCGTGTGCAAATGCTGGATTATCTCGACAATGCCAATTTCTTCGAAGCCAGCGCGCTGCCTTTGGCCGAAAGCGTTGAGGATGGCGAAGAATTGCGCGCGCTGATGCGCTCCGCCGTCAGCCAATTCGATAATTACGTTAAGCTGAACCGCAAAATCCCGCCTGAAGTGCAAGCCAATGTCAGCCAGATCGACGATCCGGTGAAGTTGGCCGATACGATTGCCGGGCATCTGAACATCACGCTCGACGAAAAGCAGGCCTTGCTGGAAATCCTCTCGGTCAGCCAACGTCTCGAGACGATCCTTGGCCATATGGAAGGCGAAGTGGGCGTCTTGCAAGTGGAGAAAAAAATTCGCGGTCGCGTTAAGCGCCAAATGGAGAAAACGCAGCGCGAATATTATCTGAATGAGCAAATGAAAGCGATTCAGAAGGAATTGGGCGAGGGCGAGGATGGCAGCGATGAGCTGGCCGAACTGGAAGAGACCATCGCCAAGACCAAGCTGTCAAAAGAGGCGCGTGAAAAAGCCGAAGCCGAGATGAAAAAACTGCGTTCCATGTCGCCCATGTCGGCGGAAGCCACAGTTGTGCGCAATTATCTCGATTGGCTGCTGGCTGTGCCATGGGGCAAAAAGAGCCGCGTGAAAAAAGACCTCGGCCATGCTGAAAAAGTGCTGAATACCGACCATTACGGCCTTGATAAGGTTAAGGAACGCATCCTTGAATATCTTGCTGTGCAGCAACGGTCGAAAAAGCTGAAAGGCCCGATCCTGTGCCTTGTCGGCCCGCCCGGTGTCGGTAAGACGTCGCTTGGCAAATCGATCGCCAATGCGACCGGACGCGAGTTTGTGCGCATGTCGCTGGGCGGTGTGCGCGATGAAAGCGAAATTCGCGGTCACCGGCGCACCTATATCGGCTCCATGCCGGGCAAGGTCATTCAGTCAATGAAGAAGGTCAAAGCCACCAATCCGCTCATGCTACTCGACGAGATCGACAAGCTGGGTGCCGATTATCGCGGCGACCCGTCCTCGGCGCTGCTGGAAGTGCTCGACCCCGAGCAAAACAGCACATTTGCCGACCATTACATGGAAGTTGATTATGACCTGTCCAATGTGATGTTCGTCACCACGGCCAATTCCTTGAATATTCCGGGGCCGCTGCTCGACCGAATGGAGGTCATTCGCATTGCCGGTTACACGGAAGACGAGAAGATCGAGATTGCCAAGGCGCATTTGCTGCCGCAAGCCGTGGAAGAGCACGGTCTGCGATCCGGTGAGTTTGAGCTTGATGAATCCGGCATTCGCAAAATTATCCGCAATTACACACGCGAAGCCGGTGTGCGGAGTCTGAAACGCGAAATCGCCTCGCTGGCACGTAAAGCAACCACGAAAATCGTCAAAGGCGAGGAAGATGCCGTCGCCATTGATGAGACGAATATCGGTGATTTCGCAGGCGTGGAGCGTTTCCGCTTCGGCCTGGCCGAGCAAGAAGACCAAGTCGGTGTCGTCACCGGTCTGGCGTGGACGGAAGTCGGCGGTGAGTTGTTGACTATTGAAGGCGTCATGCTGCCGGGCAAAGGACGCATGACCACGACCGGTAAATTGGGCGATGTGATGAAAGAATCAATCAATGCGGCATCGTCCTATGTGCGCTCGCGCGCGACGGTTTTTGGCATTGAGCCGCCGCTTTTCGAAAGAAAAGATATCCACGTCCATGTGCCCGAAGGGGCGACGCCTAAAGACGGTCCGTCTGCCGGCACGGCGATGGCAACGGCGATTGTCTCGGTGATGACCGGCATACCGGTGTCAAAGGATGTCGCCATGACGGGCGAGGTGACCCTGCGCGGTCGCGTGCTGCCAATTGGCGGGCTGAAAGAAAAGCTTCTCGCTGCGCTACGCGGTGGTATCACTAAGGTATTGATTCCAAAGGAAAATGAGAAAGACCTCGCAGATGTTCCGGAGAATATTAAAGAGGGGTTGACCATTATCCCGGTCGAGAATATGGACGAGGTCTTGGGCCACGCGCTGCAATCGGCGCCGACAGCGATCGAGTGGGATGAGGAAGCCTATTATGCCAGCCAGAAATTGGCCGCGGGTAATGGCGATGGGGCGTCGCAAACGCACTGATAAAATTGCCCACAGCTCGCGGTTTCGCTTAGATTTTTGGGCTTTTTTTCTTTGACGAGGGTTGGAATCGCAGCATACGCTCTGATTATCGATGTTTTGGTGCCAAATTAAGGAGGGTTAACCATGAACAAAAACGATCTGATTAGCGAAGTTGCAGAAGCCGCTGGCCTGTCAAAAGCAGACGCCACAAAAGCTGTTGATGCAGTGTTTGACAATATTGCCGGCGCGCTCGGTAAAGGCGGCGAAGTTCGCCTTGTCGGTTTCGGTACTTTCTCAGTATCGCACCGCAAAGCCACAACCGGCCGCAACCCGCGCACCGGTGAGGCGATTCAAATCAAAGCTTCCAACCAGCCGAAATTCAAGGCCGGTAAAGCTCTGAAAGACGCCGTAAACTAAGCGTCTTATTTATCGGAAAGCATCGGCTGTTCTTTTTTTCGAACAGCCGATGTTTTTTTTTGCTTTTTTGTAGGTGATGCGTTAAACGCTTCACTCGTGGGGCGGTTAGCTCAGCTGGGAGAGCATCTCGTTTACACCGAGAGGGTCGGCGGTTCGATCCCGTCACCGCCCACCATTCCTTTCGTCGGTTTCCGACGCTTTATCCGGCCATTTGGCTTGACAGAGGTTAAGACGCACCGTAAGGAATGCACACACCTAAGGGGGTGTAGCTCAGATTGGTTAGAGCGCCGGCCTGTCACGCCGGAGGTCGCGGGTTCGAGTCCCGTCACTCCCGCCACTTTCTCGAGAAAATTGATATTCGGGTCACACTACCCACAGAAAACAGCGCCGTCGCGCTGCGAGCCTTGCCGAGAATCACAATAGCTTTGTAAAGCTGTTGTGTGAGGTAAAGCGGTGAAGTATCTGCGTCCCACTAGAGGTACAATTTTGCGTCAATTCCTGGCCGGGTTGGCTATCGGTGTTTTATTGTCTGCCGTGCCGACCTCGCCCGCGCGCGCGCAGATCACCACGACCTTTAGTGTTGGCTATTGTGTCGACGACACTGACGATAACGGCATTTTCGACTTTTCCGAATTGGCTGCGGCGTTTCCCGGATCAGCCATCGGCGCGCCAACGGCTCTGGATCCCAATTTTGATGCTACCGTTGCCACCTATAGTATTGTTCAGACGTTAATTGACTCGAGTGGTGCGGTTGATAACACGCGCTATGAATATGCGAATCCACAGCTTTATCGGGCAC
>CBFHSX010000041.1:0-13408 GCA_965658615.1 Alphaproteobacteria bacterium
ATTATTCGGCTCGCCCGCGCACCAATCCTCAAAAGCACCATTGACGGCACTGCCGCTGCTCGTGCCCTGCCAGAATTGATCACCATTCTCCGGCCCCGAAGAATAGCGCCATTCGCCTTCCGTATCGGCGTCGTCACCGCTGATCCAGGCAGGACTTGAACCGCCGATTTTTTCGACGATAAAATCCATTTCACCTTCCGAGGTGATGGTCGCCAGATAACCGCTTTCGCCGTTCAGCGTGCGGGCGGCGGCATCGTCGCGCGCATCGTCCCAGTCAATGTCGCCACTGGCGACATATTCGTAAAACCGGCCCGTACCGGCATAATAGGCCGCGCCTGCGGTTGAAGCGGTGGTGGTCAATGTGCCGCCAAAGCCGCGATAAGCCAGCGTGCCGAGCGCATTATTGACATTGGTCAGCGAGCCCTCAAAGGAAATCTCATCGGCCGTGCCGCTGGTCCAATCGGCGGTGGTATAGCCTTGCGGGGCGCTGAGACTGGAGGTGGTGGTGATTTGCACATTACCCGTATCGACCGAAACGGTGACGCGGATTGTGCCCATCAGATTGATAACGCTGACGCCGGAAATCGTCTCGAAACTGTCGGGATTGCCGTTAATGCTGCTCGGCGCCGTTACCGATTGCGCATGCGCAGGCGAGGTCGGCGCAATAAGCCCCCCCAGCAGCACGAGTGCTGCCCACCCCCAACTGATACGCAACCTTGTCAAAACGCTGGTAAAATAGCCAAAAACGGGCCAGACTCAAGCGCAAACAGGGGGGGATTAAATGCAGCCGACACCGGAAGATTTGACGCAATGGACCGATATGGTGTCCTTCGTAAAACATTTGGGGATACAGATCACCGAGGTGACTGCCGGACATGTAAAAGGGCATTTGCTCATCCGGCCCGAATTGACCAATCATCTGCCCAATGCGCATGGCGGTGTGTTTATGAGTTTTGCCGATGCGCTGGGCGCGTTTGGCGCGCAATTTCATCTGCCCGAGGGGGCTGAGGGCACGACGACGATTGAAAGCAAAACCAATTTTCTGCGCGCCGTGCAAGAGGGCGACACGCTCTATGGCGTGTGCAAACCGCTCAATGTCGGGCGGCGTATCTCGGTTTGGCAGACCGACATCACGCGCGGCGACGGCAAGCTGGCGGCGCAAGTGACGCAAACGCAAATCGTGCTGTGGCCGCTACCTGATAAAACTTAGATCATCGAGCCGGTTTCGCCCAGCACATAGCGCGCCACATCAACGACGTCGATGGTCAGCGAAATACCCGACATCACCAGATAGAACAGTACGAATTTGGCAAAATAGGGCGTCGTTTCATAATCTTTGCGGTGCAGGAATATCCACACATAGACCGGCGTCCAGCAGATGATATGGGCCAAACCCAGCAGCCGAACATAACCATATGTTTGGTACAAATATTCCATAAATTGGCCGGCCAGGAGAAAGGCGACAATAATGGCAATCGCCTCATAGCGCGGCCGCCACCCCTTATCGGTGCGCTTGGCGATAAAGAAAACGGCGCCAAGATTGGCCGCCGCCAGAACGGTAAGATAGGCCAGCAGCCAAGCCGGTGCCGTTGCCTGCATCGCCGCGCTGAGATTTTCATATTCTTGCATCATCATTCCCCCTTTTTATGTTTTGCCAAAGTTTACACGATTTTGCCGTTGCGCCCAGCCAAAACAGATTTCGTGTTGCGTTAGAGAATCCGGTAATTTGGCGGCATGGATAGGGAAGTCGAGATTGCCGGCCACCGCGTGGTCATCGCCTATAAGCGGGTGAAAAACATCAATATGCGCTTGCAGGCTTGCCCGCAGGGTGGGGCGGGGATTGTGTTGGTCTCGGCGCCGCGCCGCGTGCCGCTGCGCGACATTGCGGCTTTTGTGGTCGAAAAAAGCAATTGGATTGAAACGAATATGGCCAAGCTTTTGGCCCGCGCGCCGACACCGCTGAGCTATGCACAAGGTACGCTGCACCCGCTTTGGGGGCAGGATTACCCGTTGCATATTGAAACGGTCGGGCGCGGGCAAAAGGCGGCGTTTGACGGCGCAAGCTGGCGCATGGCGGTGCGGGCTGATGCCGCCGCTGAAAAACGCGCAGCCTTATTGGAGGCTGCTTATCAGCAAGAATTGCTCGTCAAAGCGCGCCCGCTTATGGCGCAATGGAGCGAGACAATGGGCTTGCAGCCGCAGCTTTTGAAAGCGCAAAAAATGAAATCGCGCTGGGGCAGTTGCCATGTCAGCAAGGGGATTATCAAGCTCAATTCCGAATTGGCGCGCAAGCCCGAAGCCCTGCTTGAATATGTGCTGGTGCACGAACTCGTGCATTTATTTGAGCGCGGGCATAATGCGCGCTTTTATGCTTATATGGATAAATATCTGTCCGACTGGCGCGCCCGTAAGCAGCGTTTAAATGCCACGGCGTGCTAACGCTTTACGCTGCGGCCCAAAATGGGTAAGACAGGCACACAATATCGGGCTTAGATGAGAACAAGCAGGTGGTGATATGCCGAAACTGAGAAGCAGAACCTCAACCCATGGACGCAATATGGCCGGTGCCCGCGGCCTATGGCGCGCAACCGGTATGGGCGATAGCGATTTCGGCAAGCCGATTATCGCCGTATCGAACAGCTTTACGCAATTTGTGCCCGGCCATGTGCATTTGAAAGATTTGGGCCAGCTTGTGGCGCGCGAGATTGAAGCGGCCGGCGGTGTCGCCAAAGAGTTCAATACCATCGCCGTTGATGACGGTATCGCTATGGGCCATGACGGCATGTTGTATTCGCTGCCCTCGCGCGAGATTATCGCCGATAGCGTTGAGTATATGGCCAATGCGCATTGTGCCGATGCGTTGGTCTGCATTTCCAATTGCGATAAAATCACCCCGGGTATGCTGATGGCGGCGTTGCGCCTCAACATCCCTGTCGTGTTCGTTTCCGGCGGGCCGATGGAAGCCGGCAAAGTCGTGTGGGATGATGAAGAGCGCGCTGTCGATTTGGTCGATGCCATGGTCGCCGCCGCCGATGACAGCATGTCGGATGAACAAGTCGATGCGATCGAGCGCTCGGCTTGCCCGACTTGCGGCTCGTGCTCGGGCATGTTTACCGCCAATTCGATGAATTGCCTGACCGAGGCTTTGGGCTTGTCTTTGCCCGGCAATGGTTCGGTGCTGGCCACACATGCCGATCGCGAAGCGTTGTTTAAACGCGCCGGCCGTCTGGTGGTCGAGCTGTGCACCCGCTATTACGAAAATGATGATGAGAGCGCGCTGCCACGTTCCATGGCCAATTTCAAGGGTTTTGAAAATGCCATGACATTGGATATCGCCATGGGCGGCTCGACCAACACGGTGCTGCACTTATTGGCCGCCGCGCATGAGGCGGGGGTGGATTTCACCATGGCCGATATTGACCGCCTGTCGCGCAAAGTGCCTGTGCTCAGCAAGGTCGCGCCGGCCGTGCCGAATGTGCATATGGAAGATGTGCATCGCGCCGGTGGCATCATGGGTATTCTCGGCGCGCTGTCACGCGGCGGGTTGCTGCATGACGACCAGCCGACCGTGCATTCCAAAACCATGGCCGAGGCGATCGCAACATATGATATTGCCGGTGATGTGTCGGATGACGTCAGCGAATTTTATCGCGCCGCGCCGGGCGGCGTGCCGACGCAAGTAGCGTTCAGCCAAAGCCGTCGCTTCGACACATTCGACAATGATCGCGAAAGCGGCGTGGTGCGCGATACCGCGCACGCGTTCAGCCAAGATGGTGGTCTGGCTGTGCTGTTCGGCAATCTCGCCGAAAAGGGCTGCATCGTTAAAACCGCCGCCGTGGCCGAGGAATGTTTTGAGTTCACCGGCACGGCGCGGGTTTTTGAAAGTCAGGATTCTGCCGTCGCCGCCATTATGGCGAATGATCAGGTGCACGCCGGTGATGTCGTCATCATCCGCTATGAAGGGCCGAAAGGCGGGCCGGGTATGCAAGAAATGTTGTATCCGACAAGCTATTTGAAATCCAAGCAGCTCGACAAGGTGTGTGCCTTGGTGACGGACGGACGTTTTTCGGGCGGCACATCGGGTCTGTCGATCGGTCATGTCTCGCCGGAAGCGGCGAATGGCGGCCTCATCGGTCTGGTCGAGGATGGCGATAAGATCGAGATTTCCATCCCCAATCGCTCAATCCATTTGGCCGTCTCGGATGAAGAGATCGCCAAACGGCGTGCCGCGCAAGATGAAAAAGGTTGGCAACCGGCGGAGAAACGCGAGCGCGCTGTCTCGAAAGCGCTGAAAGCCTATGCTGCTTTCGCCACCAGCGCCGATCGCGGTGCCGTGCGCGAAATCGACTAGAGCGGCACCACCAAATCGCCGATTGTGTCGCGCTTGCAGGCGTCGATAAAGGCCTCGCCCAGCGCATGGCTGCGGCGCACGACCTCGCCCCATTTCCGGAACCGTTCGGCTTCGTTTTTGCGATATTTCGGGAAATCCTGGCGCGACGGTATTTTGCCGTCGGGCAGGGCCTTGGCCCATGCGGGTGACGGCGCAAGCATCACAACATTGTCGAGCAGACGCGTTGGGGCTTTGCGCCATGGGTAAAATTTGTCGAACCAACGCATTTTAAAATGGTCGTAAAAATGCGGGTAGAGAATAAGCCCGTCTGTCTTTGGCCAAAACGTGCCGGGCACGGGGTGATAATCCAGCATGCCGCCATCGTGATATTTATGCGTCGGGTCTTCGTTCAAGCGCACGGCTTGCATATAGACCGGAATGGCACCGGAGGCGCGCAAGGCCGGTAGGAAATTATCGCCGTTCAGGGTCGCCTGACGGACGCGATAGCCGTCGCGGGCATCGAAGTTTATGCTACTGCGTGGGTCTGAGAAGACCGTGCGTTCGGCCAGGCCGCGCAAATGTTGGCCGGTCATGGTGGCCAGCAGACCGGCGCGCGCCAAGGCCAGAGCTTGGCGTGGTAGGCGCGCATTCAGACCGCCATGGCAGCGCACCGTACCGATATGGAGGCGGTAGGCCTCATTGGTCAGTATCTCGGCCACGCCCTTGCTCAAATCGCCGTCCGTATCGTGGCCCATCATCTTGCCGACAACAATATCGGTCTGCCGGTCAATGGTTTTGAAGTCCATAGCGTCGGCATAGCTTTGCGCGATATAGGCCTCGGCCATGACGCGAATGGTGGTGTCGGGGTCTTTGCGCGCCGCGCCGGCCAGCTTGAACGCGCCGACCGAAGTGCCGAATAAATCAACCGGCGTCTTAGCGGTGCGTTGCGCCATGAAATGCGTAAAGACTTTGTGGTCAAGGCCTGCAATGGCCAGCCATTTCGCGGCCCCAGAGGCGCCGAAAATGGCGCTCACATGGTCGGGCGACAGGCCGTGTTTTTTGATATGCGCCAGCGCGGCGGGGCCGGCGGCGATAATCAAATCACTCACTTTGCGGCCTCCCGCATGGCGCGTTCAAAATCGCCGAACAAGGCAGCTGAAATGGCGTTTTCGCCATTTTGATATTCCGGGTGCCATTGCACACCGACGCAATAGCGCGCCGTCTTGTGCCGCGCCGCTTCGATAATGCCGTCCTCGGCAGTCGCCTCCAGCGTCAACTCATCGGCCAGTCGATCAACCGCTTGCCAGTGCAACGAATTGGTCATGGCGCCGGGCGTGCCGAGCAGTCTATGAAAATAGCCGCCTTCGACAAATTGCACCTCATGGCGCGCCACAAATCGCGCATCATGCGTGTCGCCCCTCGGTGTACGATGCGACAGCTTGCCGTCCATTTTATGTATATCAGTCATCAGCGAGCCGCCCAAAGCGACGTTCAATTCCTGAAAGCCACGGCAAATCGCCAGCACGGGCAGGTCGCGGGCCAGCGCGCCTTCAATCAGGGCAAAGGCGACGCGGTCGCGGTTTTCGTCATAGGGCTCATAAGTGGCATGCGGTGCGACGCCATAATGCGACGGGTGCACATTGGTGCGATTGCCCGTCATTAACAGCCCGTCCAGCCGCGCCAGCAAAGCCTCGCTTTGCAGCTGGCGGTCAGCCGGAATCAAAACGGGCTGCACGTCCATATGGCTGGCCACAGCATTCAGGTATAGCTGATTGACGGCTTGCAGCGTGTCAATCTCATGCGCTTTTTCATTACAGATAATGCCCAGCAGCAAGATGGTTCTCCGCATTGCGTTACTATTCGATTTTGGTATAGCATGAAGCATCAAAGTTTCGCCATGTTTGCACGCTAGGGAAGAAACATGAAAAACAAATTTATATCTCTGATTGCTTTTACCTTGTTGGCCTCCAGCTCGGTGGCCCTTGCCTTGAGCGAGCGCGAGGGCCTGGATATTTATCAGCGCGGGCTTTA
The DNA here is from genome assembly GCA_965658615.1 of Alphaproteobacteria bacterium. Classification (GTDB taxonomy): domain Bacteria; phylum Pseudomonadota; class Alphaproteobacteria; order RS24; family RS24; genus UBA8337. The sequence continues at coordinate 6,362 of CBFHSX010000041.1, forward strand.
TCTCGAAGCCATTGACTATTGGAAAAAAGCCGCCGCTGCCGGGGATGCCGGTTCGGCCTATCGGCTGAGCGAAGAATATTTCGACGCCAAAATCGTTAAGCGCGACCTGAAGCTGGCTTTTCAATATTTGCAGCAGGCTGCCAATGGCAATGATGCGCGCGCCCTGACCGATTTGGCCTCCATGTTTGATTATGGCACGGGCGTGCCGGAAGACCGCAAGCGCGCCGCCGAGCTATATCTTAAAGCGGCGCGCATGGGCATGCCGGCCGCCATGTTCAATATTGCCTCCATGCTGGAGACCGGAGAAGGCATCGCCATGGATAAGGTCGAGGCGTATAAATATTATCTCTTGTCGCGCGATCAGGGTTTTGCGCCGTTTGCCAATAAAGCGCTGGAAGAAATCGCGGCCAATATGACCGCCGACCAGATTGCCGATGCCGAACAGCGGGCCGACGACTTCATCCCGCAGGCCAATTAGGCGGCTTTAGACCCCTTGATAATCGGCGCGGGCAAAGCCGTCGCGCAAATCATCTTTTAAATCATCGACATGTTCGAGGCCGATATTGAGGCGCAGCATTTGCCCGTCGGTCTCGAAGGCTGTTGCGGTGCGGGTAATCTCGCAGGGCACAATCAGGCTCTCAAACCCGCCCCAGCTATAGCCCATGCCAAACAGCCGCATATTGTCCAGCATGGCGGCAAGCTGCGTTTCACTGCACGGGTCAAGCTCAACGGAAAACAGGCCGGCCGCGCCGGTAAAATCGCGCTGCCAAATATCATGGCCCGGCGCATCGGGCAGGGCCGGATACAGCACGCGGCGCACAAAAGGCAGGCCTTGCAGCCATGTCGCAATATCCAGTGCCGCCTGCTGGTGCTGCTTCAGCCGAGTCGGCATGGTGCGTAAGCCCCGAAGGGCCAGATAAATATCATCCGGCGCGGCGCAAAAGCCGATCAGCCCGTGCACATGGCGCAGGGTTTTGTGATGTGCCTCATTGGCCGCGACCGTGCCGATCAACGCGTCAGCATGGCCGACAATATATTTGGTCGCCGCCTGTATCGACATATCGACGCCATGCGCCAGCGGTTTGAACAAAAGCGGTGTTGCCCATGTATTGTCGATGGCGGTCAACACATTGCGCTGCTGCGCCACCGCCACAATGGCCGGCACATCCTGCATCTCAAAGGTTTGCGAGCCGGGGCTTTCCATAAAAATCAATGCGGTATTGTCGCGAATGAGCGTTTCTATTCCGCTGCCGATAAGCGGGTCATAATATTCGGTCTCGACGCCGAAATCGCGCAAAAAGCCGTCGCAAAATTTGCGTGTCGGATAATAGGCCGTATCAACCATCAGCATATGGTCGCCGGCTTTGACGGCGCTCAATATGGCCAGTGAGACGGCCGAAGCCCCGGAGGGGGTCAGCACTGTGCCGGCCGCCCCTTCCAATTCGTTCATCGCCGTTTCGAGCGCTTGGCTGGTCGGGGTTCCGCGACGGCCATAAGTGAAGGGAATTTTCTCGCGGCCGCGAATGGCGGCCAGCGACGGATAAAGAATGGTCGAGGCGCGATAGACCGGCGTGTTGACCGCCCCGTCAAACTTCTCCGGCGTGCGACCGCCGATTATGGCTTTGGTTTCGTCTTTCACCTGTTTTCTTTCCGAGAATTAGTGTTACAGTACCGCCATTATTCGCCAATGAGGTTCGTTATGCAAATTGTCGCTCGTTTTTTTGTTGCTTTAACCCTGGTCGTTTCGGCTGCGGCCGTGTTGCCGTCTGCGGCGCAAGCCAACACGCTGGACAATGTGAAGAAACGCGGCGCGGTTGTGTGCGGCGTCTCACAAGGTCTGCCGGGCTTTTCCAATCCGGATAATCAGGGCAGTTGGACCGGCATTGATGTCGATGTTTGCCGCGCTTTGGGAGCTGCGATTTTCGGCAATCCGGATGCGGTGAAATATACCGCGCTCTCGGCCAAGGAGCGCATTACCGCTCTGCAATCGGGCGAAGTTGACCTGCTGGCTCGCAATACCACATGGTCAATGCACCGCGATACGGCGCTGGGCATTGATTTTACGGCGGTGAATTATTTTGACGGGCAGGGCTTTATGGTGCGCAAAGACCTCGGTGTGCGCAGCGCCAAAGAGTTGGATGGCGCGACCCTGTGCACCAATCAAGGCACCACGACCGAGCTGAACGCGGCCGATTATTTCCGCGCCAATGGCATGAAATTCGACATGGTGGCGTTTGAAAAAGCCGATGAGGCCATTGCCGCCTATAATACGGGTCGCTGCGACGCCTATACGACCGACCATTCGGCGCTTTATGCGCAACGCCTGAAGCTGACCGATCCGAAAGCTCATACGGTGCTGCCGGAAATTATCTCGAAAGAGCCGCTCAGCCCTGTTGTTCGCCAAGGCGATGATGTGTGGGCCGATATTGTTACTTGGGCGCATTATGCGACGGTTGCGGCTGAAGAGCTCGACGTGACCTCGAAAAATGTTGACCGTATGAAAAGCTCAATGAACCCGTCTGTGCGCCGCCTTTTGGGGTTGGACGGCACATTTGGCGATAATCTCGGTATCCGCAAGGATTGGGCCTATCAAATCATCAGCCATGTCGGTAATTATGGCGAAATTTTTGAACGCAATGTGGGCGTGAACACGCCGCTGGGTATCAAGCGGGGTCTGAATGCGCTGTGGACCAAAGGCGGTCTGCAATACGCGCCGCCCATCCGCTAGCAGGAGCCGGCAATCACCTCCCTGACCTCCAAACTGTTCAGACGCGATGTGCTGCTACAGGCACTGGTGCTATGCGCGCTGGTTTTTGGTCTGGTGTCGCTGGTCGCCAATGTGCAGGCCAATTTGGCAGCGCAGGGTATTAATTCCGGTTTCGGTTTTTTGTCCGAACGCGCCGGTTTTGCCATTAACCAGACATTGGTCGCCTATTCGGAGGACAGTAATTTCGCCCGCGTGCTGCTGGTTGGGCTGCTCAACACGCTGCTGGTTTCCGTGCTGGGCGTGACCTTTGCAACGATTTTGGGCTTTTCGCTTGGCGTCGCGCGGCTGTCGCGCAATTGGTTGGTCAGCAAGCTGGCCATGGTCTATGTCGAGATTTTCCGCAATGTGCCGCTGCTGCTGCAAATCATGTTTTGGTATTTTGGTGTGCTGCGCAATCTGCCGTCACCGCGCCAAGCCGTGTCGATCGCCGATAGTGTTTTTATGAGCAATCGCGGCATTGTCGTGCCGGCGCTGCAAGCGGGGCCGGGCGCAATTTGGTATGGCGTCGCGCTGGCTTTTGTTGTGGCGGGGTTTATCTGGTTGCGTCGTCGCGCTGCCAAATCTCTTTTGCAGCACGGCGAGATTGTGCCGGTCTGGCGACCTTTGACAGGCATCACGCTGGCGGCGTTTGGCGTGGCGGCACTCATCGCCGGTCTGCCCTTTACCCTCGATGTGCCGGCGCTGCGCGGCTTTAATTTTCGCGGCGGCATTACCGTCATCCCGGAATTTGTTGCACTGCTTTTGGCATTGAGCCTTTATACGGCGGCGTTTATCGCTGAGATCGTCCGCGCCGGGATCCAGTCGGTCGATAAGGGGCAGCGCGAGGCTGCCGCCGCGCTCGGTTTGCCCGAGAGCCGGTCGCTCAAGCTGGTGGTCATTCCGCAGGCTTTGCGCGTCATCATTCCGCCGCTGACCAGCCAATATCTCAATCTGACGAAAAACTCATCCCTCGCCGTCGCCATTGCCTATCCGGATATTGTCTCGGTCTTTGCCGGCACGACGCTGGTTCAAGTCGGCCAAGCGGTTGAGATTATCTTCATTACAATGATGATTTATCTGGGGCTCAGCCTGCTCACCTCATGGGGGATGAACCGTTACAATGCGCGCATTGCGCTGGTGGGGCAGGAAAGATGAGCGCTGATTGGACCCCGACCGCACCGCGTCCGGCACCGTCCAATACGGTCGGCTTTGTCGGCTGGGCGCGCGACAATCTGTTCGCCAGCAAGCTCGACACGCTGTTAACCGTCATCACAGCTGCGACCATTCTCTATCTCGTCGAGGTGATTTTCGGCTGGGCCATTATCGATGCCAGCTTTAGCGGCACAGACCGCACGGCCTGTCTGAAAGACGTGCAGGGCGCGTGCTGGCCGTTTATCGATGCCAAGCTCAATCAGTTTATATATGGTCGCTATCCGTTGGCCGAGACGTGGCGCGTCGATATGGTGTTTCTCGGCGGCGCGCTGGGGTTGGTGCCGTTACTCATGCCCAATGCGCCTTATAAGCGCGCCAATGTTATTTACCTGCTCGCTATCTATCCGGTTTTTGCCTTCATCATGCTGACCGGAGGCATGTTCGGGCTGCAAGAAGTTGAGACCAATGATTGGGGCGGTCTGCTGGTGACACTGGTGGTGGCGGTGACGGGCATTGTCGCCTCGCTGCCGCTCGGTATCCTGCTGGCTTTGGGGCGACGGTCGCAGATGCCGATTGTGCGGGCGCTATGTATCGGCTTTATCGAGATTTTTCGCGGTGTGCCGCTCATCACCGTGCTTTTTATGGCCAGCGTCATGCTGCCGCTCTTTCTGCCTGACGGGATGAATTTTGATAAGTTGGTGCGCTGTCTCATCGGCGTAGCGCTGTTTTCGTCTGCCTATATGGCAGAGGTCATTCGTGGCGGCCTGCAAGCCATACCGAAGGGGCAATATGAAGCCGCCGCCGCTTTGGGTCTCGGCTATTGGAAGACGACGCGGCTTGTCATATTGCCGCAAGCCATGAAGTTGGTTATCCCGGGCATTGTGAACACGTTTATCGGCTTGTTTAAGGATACGACATTGGTATTGATTGTCGGTCTGTTCGATTTGCTGGGGGTTGTGCAATTGAACTTTACCGATGCCAGCTGGGCGACGCCTGAGACGCATATTACCGGTTATGTGTTTGCCGGTTTTGTGTTCTGGATTTTCTGTTTTGCCATGTCGCGATATTCGATATTTATGGAGAACCGCCTGTCAACTGACAGGTAGGAGGGGTGAAGATGACCGCATCTGATGACACGCTGATCCGCATTGCCGGCATGAACAAATGGTTCGGCAATTTCCATGTGCTGCGCGATATTGATCTAGAGGTAAAGCGCGGCGAGCGTATTGTGATTTGCGGGCCGTCGGGCAGCGGCAAGTCAACGCTTATTCGCTGCATCAACCGGCTGGAGCAACACCAAGAGGGGGTCATTGAAGTGGATGGCACGCCCTTGGACGGCTCTTTGAAAAACCTCGAAGCCATCCGCTCCAATGTCGGCATGGTGTTCCAGCAATTCAATCTGTTCCCGCATATGAGTGTGTTGGAAAACTGCACATTGGCACCGATTTGGGTCAAACATATGCCGCAAGACGAGGCCGAAGCGCAGGCGCGCAAATTCCTTGAACGCGTCCGCATCCCCGATCAGGCGGATAAATATCCCGGGCAATTATCCGGCGGACAGCAGCAGCGTGTCGCTATTGCCCGGGCCTTGTGCATGAACCCGGATATTATGCTGTTTGACGAGCCGACCTCAGCGCTCGATCCTGAAATGATCAAGGAAGTCTTGGATGTCATGGTGGAATTGGCAGAAGACGGCATGACCATGCTTTGCGTGACGCATGAAATGGGCTTTGCCCGCCAAGTGGCCGATCGTGTGATTTTTATGGATGAGGGCGAGATTGTCGAGCAGAACGAACCGGAAGCGTTTTTCTCCAACCCGCAAAATGACCGCACCAAGCTGTTCTTAAGCCAAGTTATTTAGGCCAGCTCGTCAACAATCTCGACCTGTTTGCGATTATAGGCGGTGAAACCGACTGATTGATAAAGCTTCAGGGCCGATGGGTGGTCAAGTGTGCAGGTCTGGATGATGATACGGCGCGGCGCGCGCGCTTTGACAATATTCAGCGCGCTCTCAACCATCATGCGGCCCAGTCCCTTGCCGATTTCGTCTTCAACCAGCCCGACAAAAACCAATTCGACTTGCGGCATGAGTTTGAAATTCAACTCGACATAGCCGATCGCTTCGCCATGCCTTTGCAGCACGTGAATTTCAGTGTTCGGGTGATGCACCAGAGCCGATAATTGCCGGTCGGTGAGATGGCGTCGATTGACCCAATGCCATTTACGCCCGACGCGGTCATAGAGTTTGCGATAATCGGCTACGGACATGCTTGTATCATGCACAAATGAAACGCCCTGCGGCCAAACAGGCGGTGGTGCAGGCGCACGCAACGGCGCTTCCATAGCCAAATGCGTGACGATGGTTTGCAGCTTGGTCATCCGTTTACAGCCAATCAGGGTAGGGCAGGCCTTGCTGTTTGAGGAATTCCGGATTGAACAGCTTCGATTGATAGCGCGTGCCGAAATCGCACAATATGGTGACAATGGTGTGGCCGGGGCCGAGATCGGCGGCCATACGCAGCGCACCGGCAATGTTAATGCCCGATGAACCGCCAAGGCATAGCCCTTCATCCTTCAACAGATCAAAGACAATCGGCAGCGCCTCGGCATCGGAGATTTGATAGGCATCGTCAATCGGCGCGCCTTCAATATTGGCGGTCACGCGACCTTGGCCGATACCCTCGGTAATCGACGTGCCCTCGCTACGTAATTCGCCATGTTTGAACCAATGATACATATTGGCACCCATTGGGTCTGCGGCGGCGATGCGGATATTTTCATTTTGCTGTTTCAAATAAATGCCGATACCGGCCAGCGTGCCGCCCGTGCCGATAGCGCAGGTAAAGCCGTCAACCTCACCCTCGGTTTGCCGCCAAATTTCCGGCCCTGTCGTCTCAATATGCGCCTGCCGATTGGCGACATTGTCGAATTGATTGGCCCATACCGCACCGGATTCATGTTTCTCGGCCAGCTCGGCAGCGAGGCGGCCGGAATATTTGACGTAATTATTATCGTCCGCATAAGGCACGGCGGGAACCTCGATAAGCTCGGCCCCGGCCAGACGCAGCATGTCTTTTTTCTCTTGGCTTTGAGTTTCGGGAATAACAATCACCGATTTATAGCCCAGCGCATTGGCGACCAGCGCGATG
>CBFHSX010000042.1:0-13085 GCA_965658615.1 Alphaproteobacteria bacterium
TGAAATTGTTGAGATTGGCAATCTGCAAGGACGCGCCGCCAAACAGGTAATTGACGCAAGCGGGAAAACCGTCGCGCCGGGCTTCATCACCCAGCACACGCATTACGATGCGGCCCTGTTTTGGGACCCGTATTGTTTGGATGCCGGTCGCAATGGCGTCACAACCGTTGTGAACGCCAATTGCGGGTTCGGTATTGCACCGGTCAAAGCGCAAGACCGTGAACGCATTATGGGCATGTTGGAATCGACCGAGCAAATCCCGGTTTCGCATCAAAAAGCGGCCCTGCCATGGGATTGGGAGTCTTTCCCCGACTTTATGGAGCGCATGCGCGGCTTGCCGAAAGGCCTGAACGTCTTGTCCTATTTGCCGCTCAATCCGCTGCTTGTTTATGTGATGGGCGTTGACGCAGCGAAATCGCGCGGCCCCAATAAAGAAGAGCTGGCCGAAATTCATCGCCTGATCAATGAGGCGATGGACGCAGGCGCAATTGGTATTTCCATGTCGGTTATGGGTGCGGAAGGCAATTCGCATGTCGATACGGATGGCACCTCAATGCCGACCGACAGCATGGCCCATGATGATATTGTCGATATTTGCCGCGCCGTTATTGAACGCGGCGAGGGCGTTATTCAAATGCTGCCGCAAATTGTTTATTTCGGCGATCGCTCGATCACGCAGCGGGTTGCCGAATTGGCGCGCGGCACGCCTGTGCGCGTTATTCATAATGTGTTTTTGACGCATGATATGATCCCGCAAGTGGTTGACGAAGATCTTGAATGGCTCGGTGCCATGCGCGCCAAAGGTTGCGATGTGACCGCCGGTGCCCTCATCAATCGCGGTTGGGTTGAAGCGGGCATTCAAACGCTTGATACGGCGGCAGGCCAATTGCAAGCCGTGCGCGATATTGTCGGCTGCAATTCCGAAGCCGAAGTGCTGGAACTGATTAAAGACCCGGCCTTCATATCGGCCTTTGAGACAGAATATGCGGGCATGGCAGCGTCCAATGGGGCGGCCGGACTGGAAGGCCAAACCGTCATCACAGTCGGCGATGCGCCGGAACTGCAACAATATCTCGGCAAGACATTGGCTGAAGTCGGCGAGAGCATGGGCATCAGCGCAGTTGCTGCTATGCTGGAGCTTGGCTTTAAATCGAAACTGGCCTTGCAAATGAAGTCGCCCCCCATTGCCTCGACAACACCGGATCAAGCGCTGAAACTCATGGCTGATCCGGCGGTTATCCCGGGCGGTTCGGATGGCGGCGCGCATACCAAAGCGTTCGGCCTTGGCCATTACGCCACGGATTTGCTGATTTGGATGGTGCGTGAAGAAAAAGTCAAAACGCTGGAAGAAATGCATTTTCAGCTCAGCCTGAAACATGCGCGCTCGGTCGGCATCAAAAATCGTGGGGCTTTGATCCCCGGTTTCAAGGCCGATATCCTGATTTACGATATCGACGATATTCACTTCGATATGAGCAAATATGAAATCGTCAATGACATGCCGCTGGGCGATTGGCGTCGCCAAGCACGGGCCGGCGGCTATGAGTATATTATCGTCAATGGCGAGGTGACGCATCAAAGCGACAAGCCGACCGGCGCGACGCCGGGTAAATTTGAGCGCATTACATCCGATAAAAGCGCGACAAAGCTTGCCGCGCAATAAGGCCAAGCGTCCTGTTATCGCCGCAACTGTCGCGCCCTAGTCAAAGCCGATAAAGGTTGCGGCCTCTTCGACGCTTTTTCGTTCCGACACCACCGCATTGGCCGGAAAGCTGTCATCCGGCCAGCCCAGTGCCACGGCTTTCATAATCACTTGGTCGTCGGCAATGCCCGCATGCTCGCGCACCACGGGCGATTGCATAATACCCTGGCTGTTGATCACCGCACCGAGGCCGCGCGACCACGCAGCATTGACCAAAGCGGTTGTCACCGCACCGCAATCAAAGGCCGTATCATCGCTTTCGGACAGTTCTTTATCATAGGTAATAATGACGCAAACCGGCGCGTCGAATTGGCGAAAGCCGCGCAGCACCCAATCGAGGCGCGCCTCTTTATCCTCGCGGGCAATGCCCATGGCCGCAAAAAGCTGCTTGGCGACACCGACTTGGCGCTCACGATGCTGGCCTTCAAATGCCCTGCCCATGCGAAACTCGCGCGAATCCGGCACACCGGCGAGATTGCGCTCGGTATTACCGGCGCGGATCTTATCCAACGCGTCGCCGGAAATGACCGTGAAATTCCATGGCTGCGTGTTCATTGAGGAGGGCGAACGCATGGCGAGACCCAGCACTTCCTCGATCAGCGCCTTCGGCACGGGTTTTTGTTGATAGCCGCGAATACTGCGGCGACCGAGAACGACATCATCATATTGCATGGCCATAAGCACGCCTCCCTAACTTTTCTGCCCGAATATTATCGGTGCGTCGGAATGATGACCAGCGCTTTCATCGCCTTTGGGCCGCGCGGCTTGACGCAGGGTGCAATCTGCGCCGGTCGCAAAAAAAGACATTCGCGCAGCGAATTTCGTGGCCCGCGCTTTACCGACGTCAATAGGGGCTCTAATATAAATCTATGAAATTGGACGATGTGGTCGGCGAATTAAGCGGGTTTCTGACCTCCCAAAAAACCCGCACTCCTTTTATCCTCGGTATTTCGGGCGGCCAAGGCGCCGGCAAATCGACGCTCTGCGCGGCCCTCACTGCCAGCCTCTCCGCGCAAGGCAGCAGTGCGCTGACCCTCGCTCTGGATGATTTTTACCTGTCCGAAGCCGCGCGCAAAGATTTGGCCGACACCGTGCACCCGCTTTGCGCGACGCGCGGTGTGCCCGGCACGCATGATGTGGCGCGCCTCGCCCATGTGCTTGACCGGCTGACCAACGTTAGCCCTGAAACGCCGCTTGCCCTGCCGCGCTTTTCCAAAAGCCATGATGACTGCCAAGCCGATGAATTACTGACGCAAAGACCGGATTTTGTTTTCCTTGAGGGTTGGTGTGTCGGCGCGCAGGCCGATGGCTTGTCACCCGCGCCGCAAAATGAGTGGGAAAAGACGCATGACCCGCAGGGCGTGTGGAAGGGCTGGAGCCAAAAAGCGGCGCGCGCCTATCAGCCTATTTGGGCCCAATGCGACGCCATGATGTTGCTGCGGCAAGCCGATTTCGAGGCGGTGATTGACAGTCGCTGGCTGCAAGAGCAAGGCAATGCAGCGCAAAGCGGCATCTGGCAATTTGACAGCCGCGACGCCGTGGCGGCTTTTTGCGCCCATTATGAAAGCTGGACCAAGGCAATTTGGGCCGATTTAACGCCGCGCGCCGATTTTGCCATTGGCCGCCATGCCGATTTCACATATTATCATTTTGGGGTTGGATAGATTAAATTAAGGCATTGCTTTCATGCTGCACGAAACCCTTATCCGCCATCTTGACCTTATTTACCCCAATGCCGACACGGCTGCATTGGCGCATGATTTAGAGGCCGCCTTTGGTCTTACATCTGATGCCCGGGCCCAATCGGCGGCGCGCGATAACTGGTCGGAAGAAGACAGTTTTCTGATCACCTATGGCGATACGATCCTCTCTGATACGGCGCACCCGCTGGCCAATATGCTGGATTTTTTGACGCGACATCTGGATGGCGCGGTCAATGGCGTGCATATACTCCCCTTCTTTCCCTTCACCTCGGATGACGGTTTTGCAGTCAGCGATTACGAAACCGTGCGACCGGATTTGGGCGATTGGGACGATATTACCGCTATCGGCAAGGACTTTCGGCTGATGTCGGATGTGGTCATTAATCACGCCTCGGCCGGCCATAAATGGTTTACGGAGTTTCTCGCCGACCAAGCGCCGGGCAATGGCTTTATCAAAACCGCCTTGCCCGATAGCGATATTGACGCGGTCATCCGCCCGCGCCCCTCGCCTTTGCTGTATGCCCACCAAACCGCCGCCGGTGAAAAGCTGGTCTGGTGCACATTCGGCCCCGACCAAGTCGATTTGGATTTTTCCAACCCCGCCTTATTATGCGAGTTTATCCGCCTGCTGCGTTTTTATATCGATAAGGGCGCTACCGTTTTCCGCCTCGATGCGGTCGGGTTTTTGTGGAAACAAGACGGCACGAATTGCCTGCACCTGCCCGAGACGCATGAGATTATTAAGCTGATGCGGACATTGATCGACCATCTCGACGCCCCTATTTGGCTGATCACCGAAACCAATGTGCCGGCGCATGAGAACCTGCAATATTTCGGCAATGGCAATGAGGCGCATCTGATTTACAATTTTTCCTTGCCGCCTTTATTGGTTCACGCCCTGTTGAGCGGGCGCTCGACCTATCTGCGCCGCTGGATGATGAGCACGGCCCCGACCCCTGAGGGCTGCACGGTTTTTAATTTTTCCGCCAGCCATGACGGCATTGGCTTGCGCCCGGTTGAAGGGCTGCTGCCCGAGGACGAAGTGACCCGCATGACCGAGCTGGTGAAAAGCTATGGCGGGCGGCTGACCATGCGCAGCTATAATGGCAGCCAAGTGCCCTATGAGATGAACACGACATTGTTTTCTGCGCTGCAAGGCACAGTGCACGGTGCGGATGATTATCAGATTGACCGTTTCATCGCCTCGCAAACCATTATGATGGCGCTAGAGGGAATACCGGCATTTTATATTCAAAGCTTTTTGGCCAGCGAAAATGATGACGCGCTGGCTGCCCGCACCGGCCAAAACCGCTCCGTCAATCGCGCGCAATGGCAGGCCCGGCATATTGACGCGCAGCTTTCCAATAGCGATAGCGATATGGCGCGCGTGTTTTATGAGGTGCGGCGGCGTTTGGCGCTTAGAAAACAGCAAAAAGCCTTTCACCCGGACGCCACGCAATTCACCCTGCACACCATACCGGGCACATTCGGGTTTTGGCGGCAAAGCCTCGACCGGCAGCAATCACTTTTCGTCGTCACCAATATCACACGCGATGAAAAACGACTGGATTTGCGCGATATAAATCTGTTCGCCAGCGCCCAATGGGTCGACCTGTTGAGCGGCGCGGCGATCGATATTGAGGATAGCGATTTCGTGCTGGCGCCCTATCAGAGCGTCTGGATTACCAATAAGGCCTAATCCGCATTATCCAACCGCACCGCCTCAGCATAGCGCGCCAGAAAATCAGGCGCCGCCGCATTGACGCGGTTCCAGCTCGGCAGAAAAGGTGTCTCCATCGGATTGGTCAAATAGGTCTCACCGGCCAGCATGATATTTTTGGCAAATAACTCAACCGCCGCTTCCTCGGCATGGCGATCCAGGGTTAGCCCGTTCATCAGCGCGTCATTATAATAGCTGTCAATGCGGTCCAGCGCTTCGCGGAAATAAGTGGCTTTCACCGTGCGGAATTTCTCCGAAGAAAAAATCTCGCCATCAGTCGCCAGCTTTCTGAAAATCGCTTTTGAAATATCGACACTCATGCGCGACAGACCGCGCGTTGCATCCTCGGCAGAGACCTCCTGATGCTTATGGTCGTAATTATCGGCAATATCGACCTGCGCAATGACGCGGTTGGAATAATTGCGCCGTACCTCAGATAGGACGCCGATCTCAAGCCCCCAATCGGAGGGGATACGAATATCGCCGACCACATGGCTGCGCATGGCAAACTCACCGGCCAGCGGATACCGGAAACTGTCAAGAAAGCGCAAATAGCTATTATCGCCGCACACTTTGCGCAACGCCGCTAAAAGCGGTGTGATCAGCAGCCGTGTCACCCGTCCCCCCAGCTTGTCGCCATTCACACGCGGGTAATAGCCCTTGGTGAAGACATAAGGAAACACCGGATTGACCACCGGGTATAAAAGCCGCGCCAACATGGAACGCTCATAAGTCAGAATATCGCAATCATGCAGGCCAATGGCAAAGACATCGCGCATGGCCAGCATATAGCCGAAGCAATACCAAACATTACGCCCCTTGCCCGGCTCGGGCGGGGCGAGGCCCAGCGCGTCTAGCTCTTTATCCAACGCCGTCAGGCGCGGGCCGTCATGCCAAAGCACATCATGCTTTTGCGGCAGGCGCGAAAAATATTCTTTGGCATGGGCATATTGCGTTGCATCGGCGCGGTCGAGACCGATGACAATGCGCCCGAGATAGGGCACCTTGGCCAGCTCGGTGACGATGTTTTCAAGCGCCGGGCCTTCCAGCTCGGAATACAGGCTGGGCAGCACCAAGCCGATGGAGCGGCTTTGGGCAAAATTGGTCAGCTCGGCTTCCAGCTCTTCGACCGAACGATTTGTCAGATTGTGCAATGTCGAGACATTGCCATTTTGGAAAAAATCGGACATGGGAGGGTGTCCTCTACGCAAGTTACAAAGAATAAGCCTAGCCGAATTCTTGCGCGAGAAAAACCTCTATCGCATCGCGCCAGCCGGACGGGCCGGTGGCCTTGCTGAGATAAAGCGTGTGACCGTCGGGCAAGAGCGCTTTTGTATCGACATGCGGATTGGCAATCAGCGCGCCGCGATTTGCGGCCAGCAACATGGCCACATCATTCGGCCCATCGCCCAGCGCCCAGCTTTGCGGCGGCGCATCATAGTCGGCCAATAGCGCGCCCATGGCGGCGGCTTTATCGCGCGGCGGCACAATATGGAAAAACCGCCCGCCGCGCGTCAGCTCCAAACCATGGGCTAAAAAATGCGCTGCCAGCGCCGGCGGTGGCGCGTCGTCCGCCCCGCGCCATAAAAACGGCTCTGTCGCATCGCGCTTGGCAGCCAGCGCGGCCGCGTCTTGGGTAAGACCGGTCAGGGCCGCAATCTCTGCGACACCCATATCGGAAAAACAATAGACGCCTTCGCGCAGCTCAGACGGCAGCGCGCGCAGAGCAGCATGCGCATGCTCAATATCCATCGCGCAGTCAATACCCCCATCTGCCCGCTTAATGACCGCACCGTTTTCGGCAATCGCCGCGCCCGATAGCTGCATGGCCTGCATCAGCGGAGTCAATTCGGCAAGCGTCTTGCTGGTCACCGGCACGACCGGAATATGATGCGCGGCCAGAAGCGCCAACGCCGGTTGCGCGGCGTCAAACGCATAGCTGTCATGGTCGAGCAGCGTGCCGTCAAGATCGGTAAACACCACCACAGGGGGCTTATTGAGTATCGCTGGTCCGGTCATATTCCATCGCTGATTATGTTACCACGCCCAGTCTAGCCCAATTCCGCGCCTGCGGGGGGCGGAAGTGACGCAAATTTACCTTGCGTCATCAGTTTCACAAAACTGTCATGCGAAGCTTTTAAGCGGAACAGATGAAAAATATTCTCTTTCTTTGCACCGGTAATAGTTGTCGCTCGGTTCTCGCCGAAGCCTATATGAACCATGCCGGTGCAGGCTGGACCGCCCATTCGGCCGGTTCGAGCCCGACCGGCAGCGTGCATCCCATGGCGCTTGAAACACTTTCCGCTTTCGGTATAGAGGCGGATTATGCCCGCTCGAAAAGCTGGGACGAATTTGCCGCCAGCGACGCGCCGCACATGGATGTGATTGTCACCGTCTGTAATAATGCCGCCGGGGAGACCTGCCCGATTTGGCCGGGCCATCCGGCGACCCATCATTGGCCGTTTCCCGATCCGGCGAAATTTGCCGGTTCGGAAGAAGACACGCGCGCGCATTTCCGCGAGGTCTTTGCCATGATCAAAAAACAACTGGACCGGTTCATCGCCGAGGCGGCGGGCGCATGACCCGCAAATTAATCGCCGAGGCATTGGGGACGCTGCTTTTGGTCTGCACGGTTGTCGGCTCGGGCATTATGGCGGTCAATTTGGCCGACGGAAACAACGCTGTCGCGCTATTGGGCAATACCATCGCCACCGGCGCCATTTTATATGTGCTGATCACCGTCTTCGGGCCGATATCGGGGGCGCATTTCAACCCGGCTGTTTCGCTGGTGTTTCGCCTCAAGGGTGAGCTGGATAATAAAACCCTTATCGCCTTTGTGGCTGCGCAAGCTTTTGGCGGTCTGGCCGGCACAGCGCTGGCGCATGCCATGTTTGAGCTGGCGCTATTTACCCCCTCGGTCAATATACGCACCGGCCATGGCCAGTTTATCGCCGAGGCGGTGGCGACTTTCGGTTTGGTCATGACCATTTTGGGCGGGATTAAATATCGCGCCGAGGCGGTGCCCATGCTGGTCGGCCTTTATATCACCGCCGGTTATTGGTTTACCGCCTCGACAAGCTTCGCCAATCCGGCAGTCACGCTGGCACGCGGCTTTACCGACAGCTTTTCCGGCATTCGCCCCGTCGATATGCCGCTATTTTGGGCGGCGCAAATTATCGGTGCCGTGCTGGCGCTTTTGGTTATGCGGTCGCTCTTGGCACAACAGCCGACAGCAGAATAAAGCGACCAAAGCGTTTGCAGCTTGACGCCATAATGGTATACCCGCTTCGCGACGCCCATTTAATGGCTCGTTTTATGCTTGTTTGACGACGCAGGCGCAGCTATGTCTCGCCTGATACCGCACTTCAGCATTGACGCTGGATGCACCATTTCAAGCCTGTGTGACTTTTTATGCTCGAAATTAAAAATATAACCTACCGCATTGCGGGCCGGACTTTATTTGACGGCGCGTCCCTGTCTGTGCCCAACGGCCATCACATTGGCCTTGTCGGGCCAAACGGCACGGGCAAGTCTACTTTATTCAAATTGATTGCCTCGGAGCTGGATTTGGATGGCGGCGAAATTACCCTCGTGTCGGGCGCCAGCATGGGCATGGTGCGCCAAGATATACCCGATGACGACACACCCCTTATCGATATTGTTCTGGCCTCTGATACGGAGCGCGCGAGCCTATTGGCGGAATTGGAAACACCCATTGATGCCGAACGAATGTCCGATATTTATATGCGCCTCAATGATATTAACGCCTATGAAGCGCCGTCGCAGGCGGCGATCATTCTCAGCGGTTTGGGGTTTAGCGATGCTGAGCAAGCCATGCCGATAAGTGCTTTTTCGGGCGGCTGGAAAATGCGCGTGGCATTAGCGGCGGCACTATTTCGAAAACCCGGGCTTTTGCTTTTGGACGAACCGACCAATCACTTGGATTTTGAAGCCATAGTCTGGCTGGAAAATTTCCTCGCAAATTACGAACACACTTTCCTTATCATCAGTCACGACCGCGATACGTTGAACAAAGTGGTCAGCCATATTGCCCATTTGGACCAGCAAAAACTGTCTCTTTACACAGGCACTTATGACCAGTTTGAAAATGCGTTGGCGCAAAAACGCATGGGCCATCAAGCCCTGTTTGATAAGCAGCAAGCGCAAAAGAAGAAGATGATGGCTTTCGTCGACCGCTTTGGGGCAAAGGCAAGCAAAGCCAAACAGGCGCAGAGCCGCCTGCGGGCGATCGAAAAAATGGATATGGTTGACGCGCTGATCGCTGAACGCGCGACCTCTTTCAGTTTTCCGAAACCCGAACAAATCGCTTCGCCGATTATCACCATTGATGATGTGAAAGTGGGATATGAGGCCGACAAGCCGGTGTTGGAGAACATCAATTTGGGTATTGGTGGCGAGGATCGCATTGCGCTATTAGGCGCGAACGGTAATGGCAAATCGACTTTTGTAAAACTCATCTCAGATAATTTGAGCGCCATGTCGGGTGAGGTCATGCGCCATTCAAAATTACGCATTGGCTATTTTGCGCAACACCAATCAGACGAGTTGGACGTAACCCTCACGCCGCTGGAGGCATTGCGGGCCGGCATTGACCAACCCGAGGCGAAACTGCGCGCCTTGTTGGGAAGGTTCGGTTTTGACAAAACCAAATCGGACACCCGAATTGAGAAATTATCGGGCGGTGAAAAAGCCCGGTTACTGTTTTGCATGATGAGCCACGACGCACCGCATATCATGTTGCTCGACGAACCCACCAATCATCTCGATATTGACGCAAGACAGGCACTTATTCAGGCACTGAACGACTATGAAGGCTGCGTCATTCTCGTCAGCCACGACCCCCATTTGGTGGCGGCAGTTGTGGATCGGCTTTACTTGGTCAAAGATGGCAGCGTTATGCCTTATGACGGCGATCTGGAGGCTTATCGACAGCTGATTATGGAGCAAAGGCGCAAAGAACGTTCAGACGCGCGTAAGGCCAAAAAGCACAAAAAATCTGGCGCAAATGAGCCGGTGACAGAACGCATGAAACCGTCCGGCAATCCTGTTCAAATCGCTAAATTGGAATCAGAAATTGATGCGCTAACAGCGCAGAAAAATGACATTGAAGCAGAAATGTCGAGCCATGATGTGGCGCAAGACCCTTCCCGATTGGCGGCGCTGGCAATTGATTACGAAAAAATCAAAACCGACTTATCCGCGCGCGAAGCGGCTTGGTTCGAAGCGCAAGCCTAACAATGCGATATATCATCAATCGGCAATGCTTATCTTGCCGTCGGGCGCGATAGAGATATGCGTGCCGTCTTGTGCGGCCAATACCCCATCGGCGCGCGCGGCACCAACGCCGCGCATATAAATGCGGTCCATAATGGCGTTTTGTGGCACCGGCGCATAATGATAGAAAACCAATAAATCGGCCCCTGCCTCATTGGCCGCCTCCGCCGCTTCAACCGGTGAGGTGTGATAATCCAACGTATCTTCAATCACCCGCGACAAATCGGTTTGGCCGTTTTCGGCTAGGGTTTCGATGACGGTATTGACCAAATGCGGCTGTAAAACCTCGTGAATGAGCACGTCGACATCCTGCGCCGCGGCAATCAGATTATTATCTTTGACCGTATCCCCACTGATCAAAACCGAGCGGCCCTTATAGTCGAAGCGATAGGCCATGGCCGGTTCAATCGGCGGGTGTGCGACGGTGACTGCGGTGATTTTCAGCCCGTCTTGGTCATAGAAAATGCCGTCTTCGGCAATGGTTTCAGACACCAGACCGGCGGTTTTGGAGGGCACTAAATCCTCGCCGTGATGGCCGGTGCGATAGGTGTAATCTTGGCCATAAGCCATATTGAACCCGTCCACCACTTGCGCCACACCCGGGCCGCCATAGACGGATAATTTCTGCGGTCGCCCGCGCACCCAGCTTGCCAAATGCATTTCACCCAAAGCGGCAATATGGTCGGAATGAAAATGCGTCAGCAAGACACCGTCGAGGCGTTGCATGGGCAGGCCAAATTCGGTTGCTTTATCGGCCGAGCGCGCGCCGGTATCGACGATGAAAAACTTATCGCCGACCAACACCGCGACGCAGCTTTGCGCCGTGCCGCGTGCCCCCGCGCCGCCCATGGGCGAGGCCGTGCCGCAAAATACGATATCCAAATTATCGCCGCCAAAATCAGCTGGCGGCGCCGCTATTTGGGTCGCCACGGCGCGCTTGACCAAACGATTTTGCACCGCCTCATTATTTAAGGCCAAACCGATTGCGCCGCCGATCAAGACCAATAAGCCGAGCGCAATGCCACTTATGATTTTACCTGTTTTCTTCATTTTATCGTTCATCATTTCCCCCTAATCCGGTCTCTCTTTTTTCGTGATGGCCAAATGGCGCTTTACAGCCCCAATCCGGCTTTGGCGAGGATATTGCGTTGCACCTCATTTGACCCGCCATAAATCGACGCGGCGCGATTATTCAGATAATCAGCCTGCAATTTCGGCGCCGCATCCGGGCCGATCTGCGCATTATTATAGCCAAGCTCGCGCGCCTCAGGCTGCCATGGCACGCCATAATGGCCCAGTGCCTCCAGCATCATCTCGTCAATCGCTTGCTGGGTTTCGGTCGCCGTAATCTTCATGCGCGACGAAGCCGCGCCGGGCGATTGACCGGCCGCCAGCAGGCTTTGAATGCGAAACTCCGACACTTCCAGACCCTGCACACGGATCATCAATTCATGGAACCGATTGATCAGCGATGTCTCCTCGGTCTCCATCACCAGCGCTTGCATTTCTGCCAGCCGCGCCTGCAGCCGCGCTGCATATGCGCCGGAGCGTTCAAAGGTCAGCAGGGTTTTGGCAACCGTCCAGCCATCATTTTCTGCACCGACCAAATTGGCCACCGGCACACGCACATTATCGAAAAAGACTTGGTTCAACTCATGATCACCGGAAATGGTGATAATCGGTGCGACGCTGACACCGGGCGTGCTCATATCGATGAGCAGGAAGGAAATGCCTTGCTGCGGCTTGCCGCTTCCATCGGTACGCACCAAGCAGAAAATATGATTGGCGTGATGCGCATAGCTGGTCCAAATCTTGGTGCCGTTAATAATATAATCATCACCGTCGCGCTCAGCCTTGCATTGCAGACTGGCCAAGTCAGAACCTGAACCCGGTTCCGAATAACCCTGACACCAAATATGCGCGCCGCTCAACAGTTTCGGCAAATAATGGTCTTTCTGCTCTTGCGTGCCACACACGGCCAGGGTCGGGCCGATCATGCCGACGCCCATGGGGTAAAGCCGCGGCGCGTGGTGGCGCGCGCAAGCACTGGCCCAAATATAGTGCTGCATCTCGGTCCAGTCCGTGCCGCCAACCTCGACCGGCCAACGCGGGGCCGCCCAGCCCTTCTCATTCAGAATGCGATGCCAGCGCATGGTCGGCTCATGCTCGCCGCAAATACCACTGGACAGCATACCGGCACGGCGCAGCTCATCATCCAAATGGGTTTCCAAAAAATCATCAACTTCGGCCTGAAAGGCTTTGTCATCCGGCGATAAGCTCAATTTCATTGGTTGAACCCCTGATAAAATAAACAGTGCCGAGCCGACGGTAAGCCATGCCCAAAGCGCCATTGGTTGACTTAAAAGTGCCGAAAAGATAGCAAAAAAACAACCGCCTTTTTGGCGCGTTTTAATTTGGTGCATAGCTTTTTGTCTGAAGGGAGCTCTGCCGGAATGACAAAGCTGCGAAAAAAGGCGCGCCGACAATTTCAACCGAAGGAGCCCTTAGATGAAAATCAAGCTGACGGAATTATTAGGTATTGAAGCGCCGATTATTTGTGGCGGCATGATGCGCGTCGGCACGGCCGAGCTGGCAGCGGCGGTTTCCAATGCAGGCGGTCTGGGCGTGATGACGGCGCTGACCTCGCCGACACCCGACCGATTGG
>CBFHSX010000043.1:0-12993 GCA_965658615.1 Alphaproteobacteria bacterium
TACAGCGTCAAATGGCGCGGCCCAAGTGCCAAAGCGGCGCTCAACTCGGCCCGCCATTGCGCCACGCTTTGGTCGGGGCGGGCGTAAATAAGGTCGAATGAGGCGCGTGGGAAAATCTCCTGCGCCGCCAAAAAAGCCGCCTTGGCATCGGCCGCGCTATGCGTGCGACCGAGAAATTTCAGCGCTTTATCGTCAAAAGCCTGCACGCCCAAAGAAAGCCGCGTCACACCGGCAGCGCTCAAATCCGCCAAATGCGCCTCGGGTGCGCTGACCGGATTGGCCTCCAGCGTAATCTCAGCATTGGCCGCCAGCCCCCACAGCCGATCGATCTCGCCAAGCAGAGCCGCCACCAGATCAGCCGACATGAGCGATGGTGTACCGCCGCCGAAAAACACCGTCTCGACCGGCCCCTGCGGGCGCAGCCCATGGGCATGCGCCAATTCCTTATGATAGGCCTTTTGCCAAACCCCCCTATCGGCGTCGCGCATCAAATGCACATTGAAATCGCAATAGGGACAAATGGCAGCGCAAAACGGCCAATGCAGATAGACGCCCAAAGGCGGCAAGCGGCCGGCAAGCGGTTTAGGATTTGTCGATGCGGTCGGCAAAATAAGCCTCGACCAATTGCGTAAATGCATCGGCGCGGTGTGAGATGGCGTGTTTGGCGTCGGGCTGCATTTCGCCAAAAGTCAAATCGCCGCCCAATGGCAAAAATATCGGGTCATAGCCAAATCCGTTTTTGCCGCGCATCGGCCAGACCAGCGTGCCCTCAACCTTGCCCTCAAAACTTTCAACATGCCCATCCGGCCAAGCCAGACTGAGGGCGCAGATAAACCGCGCCGTGCGCGGCACATCTTTTTTTTGGCTCTCTATCTGGCTGAGGGCCATTTCGATTTTATGCATACCAAAATCAAAATCGCGACCATTGGCGGTCTCGGCCCAACGCGCCGAGTAAATACCGGGCGCGCCATCCAGCGCATCGACCGCCAGACCGCTATCATCGGCCAGCGCCGGCAGACCGGCTTTGGTGGCCGCCGCCAAGGCCTTTAATTCGGCATTGGCAATAAAGGTCTCGCCGGTTTCTTCCGGCTCCGGCAAGCCCAGCTCATCAGCGCCCATTGTGGCGACGCCGAAGCGATTGATCAGCGCGGCAATCTCCACAAGCTTGCCTTTATTATGGCTGGCAACGATCAGCTTATCGCCGTCAAACACGCGCGCCGCAGGGCTCATGACAGACCCACCGCTTTTCTTTGCAGCGCGCCCAGCTCGCCAATGCCGCCCTTGGCCAGACCCAAAAGCGACATGAATTCGGCTTCGCTAAAGGCCGCACCCTCGGCAGTGGCTTGAATTTCGACCAGCGCGCCGGCCCCGGTAATGACGAAATTGCCATCTGTGTCGGCCACACTATCCTCATCATAATCGAGGTCAGCGACCGGCAAGCCTTCATAAATGCCGCAGGAAATGGCGCCGATTTGGTCGCGCAGCACATCGTTTTCGCCGCCGCCCATAATCGCACCGGACACCAGACCATCGGCTTTCATTTTTTCAATGCACAGATAAAGCGCCACCCAAGCGCCGGTGATCGAGGCCGTGCGCGTGCCGCCATCGGCCTGAATGACATCGCAATCCAAGGAGATTTGGTTTTCACCCAAAGCCTCGAGATTGACCACGGCGCGCAAGGAGCGGCCGATCAGGCGTTGGATTTCCTGTGTGCGGCCCGATTGCTTACCGGCATTGGCCTCGCGGCGCATGCGCGACCCGGTCGAGCGCGGCAGCATGCCATATTCGGCCGTCACCCAGCCACGGCCTTGACCGCGCAGCCATGGCGGCACGCGGGTTTCCAGCGAAGCGGTGCACAAGACATGCGTGTCGCCGCATTTTATCAAGCATGAGCCCTCCGCATGTTTGGAGACATTGGTCTCAATGCTCACGCTGCGGATTTGGTCGGGCTGGCGGCCCGAGGGGCGGGAAACGGTCATGGCATATCCTTATCTATCGGTTTTCTTGTCTGTATGTAGCCCGCCGGTCTTGCAGAAACAAGCGCGCTCGGCCTAAATAGGCGGATGAGCAATCTTGCCGAGCTGACCACACGGGCGCAAACCATTTTCGCGCAAATTGTCGAGAGCTATCTGGCCACCGGGCAGCCGATCGGCTCGCAGCAATTGGCCGATATGCTGGCGGAAAAATTATCGCCGGCCAGTATTCGCGCCACCATGGCGGAGCTGGAAAAACAAGGCCTGTTATACGCGCCGCATGTCTCGGCCGGACGCCTGCCGACGCAAGGCGGATTGCGCCTGTTTATTGACGGGCTGATGCAGGTCGGGCAATTGAGCGATGATGAACGTGCCGCCATCGCCCCCGATCTGGCGGGCGGGGAAAGCCTCGACCAAACGCTGCGCGCCGCGGTGGAAAGTCTGTCGGGCCTGTCGGCCTGCGCCGGTCTGGTGCTGGCTCCAAATGCCGAACGCGCCGTCAAACATATTGAGTTCATGGCTGTTTCGGACGACCAAATTTTGGTCATTCTGGTCGATGAGACCAATCAGGTGGAAAACCGATTGATCGCGCGCCCGGCCGGTCTGACGCGCGCCGCCTTGCAGGAGCTGGGCAATTATCTAAACACACGGCTGGCGGGCCGCACTTTGGGTGAATTGCGCCGCGACACAAAGGCCGAATTGGGGCGCTTGGAAAGCGAGTTGGGGGCGCTGACCGCAAAGCTGGTCGCGGATGGGTTGATCAGCTGGGGCGGTGCGCCTAGGCCTGCCTCAAACAGCGAAATGTTCACCAAATCCTTGATTGTGCACGGCCAAAACCATCTGCTCGACGATGTCGCGGCGATGGACGATCTGGACCGCATCCGACGCTTATTTGACGATCTCGACCGCCAGCAAGAATTGATCGCGCTTTTAGCCGACGCCGATGAGGGCGATGGGGTGAAAATATTCATCGGTGCCGAAACACCGCTTTTCTCACTTTCCGGCTCATCGCTCATCATCAGCCCGTATCAAGATGCCGAAAGAAAATTGGTCGGCGTGCTCGGCGTCATCGCCCCGACGCGGACCAATTATGCCCGCCTCATCCCCATGGTCGACCATACGGCGAAGCTGGTCTCGGCGCTGCTGTCGCAAAACAAATAGGCCACCGGTTGGCGCTATGCGTGATGTCCCCCTTTACGGCCCCTTGACGTAAAGGCAGTTGACGCCTAACTAAGCCGCACGAATGGAGACACGCATGCAAGATGATGAAAAGCCGATCGCCGA
The DNA here is from genome assembly GCA_965658615.1 of Alphaproteobacteria bacterium. Lineage (GTDB taxonomy): Bacteria > Pseudomonadota > Alphaproteobacteria > RS24 > RS24 > UBA8337. Next base: position 3,258 of record CBFHSX010000043.1, read on the forward strand.
TGAAACCCTCGACGAAACTGACGCGGCGCAGGCAGAAGCCCTTAGTGAAGACACAGATGAAAGCGCTGATGAGAACCTTGAGGAAAGCCTTGAGGATAAGCTCGCCGCCGCCAATGACCAATTGCTGCGCGCCTTGGCCGAGCTGGAAAACACGCGGCGGCGCGCCGAGCGCGACCGCGGCGAAGCGCTTAAATATGGCGCGATGAGTTTTGCCCGCGATATGGTCGGTGTGGCCGATAATCTGGACCGCGCGCTGAAAGCCATTGACGACACGGATGAAGCCGCCAAAGCTGACCTGCCTGAAGCCGTGCAGGCGCTTTTGGAGGGCGTCGCCGCCACACAGCGCGACCTGATGGCCGCGTTGAGCCGTCATAAAGTTACGCCGCTGGCGCCGCTGGGCGAAAAATTTGACCCCAATCTGCACGAAGCCATGTTTGAAGCACCGGGCACGGGTCAAGAGGCTGGCACGATTATCGATGTTATTGAGACCGGCTTTATGATGGAAGAGCGCCTTTTGCGACCCGCCAAAGTCGGTATCGCAAAGGATTAAAAGGGCTTTTAAGCGGCCGGGACGCTGCATCTTGCGGTGGTGGATAACCCCGCCCCCCATATTTTGGGGCACGGCTTTGGCTTGGATTTTTATGACTCCCTCTCTTGTCGCCGCGCGCGGGGGTTCTTATATAAGCGGCAGAAACGACCACCACCGCCCCGATCGGGCGGCTTAAAATATGAGGCTTGGTATGGGCAAGGTAATTGGCATTGATTTGGGCACCACAAATTCCTGTGTGGCAGTGATGGACGGCAGCACGCCGAAAGTCATTGAAAATGCGGAAGGTGCGCGCACCACGCCGTCTATGGTGGCTTTCGCCGATGAGGGCGAGAAGCTGACCGGCCAGCCGGCCAAGCGCCAGGCCGTCACCAATCCGCTCAACACGCTGTTTGCCATTAAGCGCCTTATCGGCCGCCGCTTTGACGATCCGGCGACGCAAAAAGACAAGGATATGGTGCCGTATAATATTGTTGCCTCCGATGGCGGCGATGCTTGGGTTGAGGCGGCCGGGGAAAATTATTCGCCATCGCAAATCTCGGCTTTTATCCTGCAAAAAATGAAGGAAACGGCTGAGGATTATCTCGGCGAAAAAGTCGACCAAGCCGTCATCACCGTGCCGGCTTATTTCAACGACGCACAACGCCAAGCAACAAAAGACGCCGGCAAAATCGCCGGCCTCGAAGTGCTGCGCATCATTAATGAGCCGACCGCGGCTTCTCTGGCCTATGGTCTCGATAAAAATGACGGCCAGACCATTGCCGTTTATGATTTGGGCGGCGGCACATTTGACGTCTCCATTCTCGAGATCGGCGATGGCGTGTTTGAAGTGAAATCGACCAATGGCGATACTTTCCTTGGCGGTGAAGATTTCGATATGGCGCTGGTCGAGCATTTGGCCGAAGAGTTTCACAAAGAAAACGGCATTGATCTGCGCAGCGATAAGCTGGCGCTGCAAAGGCTGAAAGAAGCGGCTGAGAAAGCCAAGATTGAGCTGTCCTCTTCGGCGCAAACGGAAGTCAATCTGCCCTTTATCACGGCCGATGCGAGCGGCCCGAAACATTTGAACCTGAAATTGACCCGCGCCGCTTTTGAGGGGCTGGTCGAAAATCTGGTACAACGCACGCGCACACCATGCGAAGCGGCGATGAAAGATGCCGGTGTTTCTCTGGCTGATATTGACGAAGTGGTTCTGGTCGGCGGGCAAACCCGCATGCCGAAAATCCGCGAATTTGTGCAGCAAGTCTTCGGGCGCGAGCCGAATATGAGCGTTAATCCGGATGAGGTGGTTGCCATGGGCGCGGCCATTCAGGCCGGTGTGCTGCAAGGCGATGTGAAAGATGTGCTGCTGCTTGATGTGACACCCCTCTCGCTCGGCATTGAGACACTGGGTGGCGTGTTCACCCGCCTGATTGACCGCAACACAACCATCCCGACGAAAAAGAGCCAAGTCTTCTCGACCGCCGATGATAATCAATCGGCCGTGACCATTGCCGTCTATCAGGGCGAGCGTGAAATGGCGGCCGACAATAAACATCTCGGCCAGTTCAACCTTGAGGGCATTCCGCCGGCACCGCGTGGCGTACCGCAGATCGAAGTGACTTTCGATATTGATGCCAATGGTCTGGTCAATGTTTCGGCTGCCGATAAAGCGACCGGCAAGGAGCAAAACATCCGCATCGAAGCCTCGGGCGGCCTCAGCGATGATGATATTGAGCAAATGGTGAAAGACGCCGAAGCCAATGCCTCGGCCGATAAGGAACGCCGCGAGAGCGTCGAGGCGCGCAATAACGCCGAGGGCCTTATCCATGCGACCGAAAAATCCATCTCGGAAAATGAAGAGCTTGTTGAGGCGGCCGATAAAGAAGCTGCCGAGGCGGCGATTGCTGAGCTGAAGACCGCGCTGGAAGGCGAGGATAATGACGCGATCAATGAAAAAGCCCAAGCGCTGAGCCAAGCGGCAATGAAAATCGGTGAGGCTGTATATAAAGCCCAGCAAGCCGAGAGTGACGCCGCAGCCGCCGCCGATGCCGCAGCAGATGCCGTTGATGATAATGTTGTCGATGCCGATTTCGAGGACGTCACGGACGACAAATCGGATGAAGACGGCCAGAAAGCCTCTTAATCCGCGCCAGCGTTGCCTCGCGCGCGTGAAGGAGACAGCCTATGGCCAAGGCCGATTATTACGAGCTTTTGGGCGTTGACCGCGCCGCCAGCGCGGCCGATTTGAAATCGGCCTATCGCAAGCTGGCCAAGCAATATCACCCGGATCTCAATCCGGGTGACGCGGCGGCCGAGCAAAAATTCAAGGATGTCTCGGAAGCCTATGAAGTGCTGAAGGACGAACAAAACCGTGCCGCCTATGACCAGTTCGGCCATGCCGCATTTGAAAATGGCGGCGCCGGTGCCGGCGGCTTTGGCGGCCAGGGCGGCTTTCAGGGTTTTGGCGATATTGGCGATATTTTCGAAGAATTTTTCGGCGGTGGCGGGCGCCAAGGTCGCCGCGGCGGACGCCAGCAAGCCCGGCGCGGCGACGATTTGCGCGCCGAGGTGGAAATTTCTTTGCAAGAAGCCTTTGACGGCACGGAGCGGCAATTAAAGCTCACTCGCGCCGGGTCATGTGGCGGGTGTAACGGTTCGGGTGCGCGCGCCGGGTCCAGCCCCAGCACCTGCACGGTCTGCCAAGGCCATGGCAAAGTGCGGGCCCAGCAGGGCTTTTTCATGGTGGAGCGCACCTGCCATCAATGCCAGGGCGCGGGCCAAATGATCAGCGATCCATGCAGCGATTGCGGCGGCCGCGGTCAGGTCAATGAGACCCGCAATCTTTCCGTCGCCATCCCGGCAGGGGTTGAGGATGGCACGCGCATCCGCCTGTCGGGCGAGGGCAATGCCGGCCCCCGCGGCGCACATCATGGCGATCTCTATGTCTTTGTGAATATTCGCCCGCACGCCGTCTTGCAGCGCGACGGGGCGGATTTATTTTGCGCCATGCCGGTGCCTTTCGACCTTGCCGTCTCGGGTGGCGCGTTAGAGGTGCCGCTTTTGGGCGGTAAAAAAGTCAAGCTGACCCTGCCCAAGGGCGCGCAAAGCGGGCAACAATTCCGCCTGCGCGGCAAGGGCATGCCGGTTTTGCGGGCTCGCAATCATGGCGATCTTTACGTGCAAATCGAGGTCGAGACGCCGAGCGGGCTTACCCGCGACCAGCAAAAATTATTCGATGCCTTTGCCGACAGCCTCGACACGGCCAATTACCCGGACACGCAAGCCTTTCGCGACCGCGCCGAAGACTAGCCTCGCCGCCGACACGCTGCTATAAAGGCCGGTATGAAATTAATCGTAAATGGATGCGCCGGTCGCATGGGTCAAACCCTGACGCGGCTTATACTGGCCGATGACCGTTTTGAACTGGTCGGCGGGCTGGAAGTTGCCGGCAGCGCAGCGCTGGGCCAAGATCTGGCGACACTGGCCGGTCTGCCACCCTGCGGCGTCTTGGCCAGCGATGACGCGCTTGACTTGTTGAGCCGCGCCGACGGCATTATCGATTTCACCGTGCCCGCTGCCACGGTCGACCTGGCCGGTCTCGCCGCGCAAGGCCGCCTTGTGCATATTATCGGCACGACCGGATTTACCGCGGGGGATGAAGAAAAAATCGCCGCCGCGTCGCGCCATGCGCGGATTGTCAAATCGGGCAATATGAGCCTCGGCGTCAATCTATTGGCCGGCCTGGTTGAGCAAGCGGCGGCCAGATTGGGCGATGCGTGGGATATTGAAATCCTCGACATGCACCACCGCCATAAGGTCGACGCGCCATCGGGCACGGCGCTCTTGCTGGGCGAAGCTGCGGCCAAGGGGCGCGGTGTCGAGCTGGGCGGGGTGAAGGAAAGCGGCCGCGACGGCATTTCCGAGCCGCGCCGCGATGGCGCGATCGGCTTTGCCGCGCTGCGCGGTGGCTCAGTGATCGGCGATCACGAGGTTATTCTGGCCGGTGAAAATGAACAAATCCGCCTGACACACCGCGCCGAACAGCGCGATATTTTTGCCCGCGGTGCGCTGACCGCCGCGCTTTGGGCGCATGCGCAAAGCGAGGGTCTTTATTCGATGCGCCATGTGATGGGGCTGGACGCATAATTTTTCAAATAATCGGAGAGAGCTTATGAGCCGTTTAGTATTGGTCCGTCATGGCCAAAGCGACTGGAATGAAAAAAACCTGTTTACCGGCTGGCGTGACCCGGATCTGACGGCGCAGGGTGTCGATGAGGCGCGCCGCGCCGGGGCGGCGCTGAAGGCTGCGGGCATGCACTTTGATTTGGGCTTTACATCGCTTTTGCAGCGGGCGCAAAAAACCTGTGCCCTGCTGCTCGAAGAACAAGGCCAAACCGATTTGCCGGTGACACGGCACGAGGAATTGAACGAGCGCGATTATGGCGATTTATCGGGTTTGAATAAGGATGATGCGCGCGAAAAATGGGGCGAAGAACAAGTGCATATTTGGCGCCGTTCATTCGATATCCCGCCGCCCGGCGGCGAGAGCCTGAAGGATACGGCCGAGCGCGTCTTACCGTTTTTCAATGCGGCGATCATGCCGCTGATCACAGACGGCAAGGATATTCTCATCGCCGCGCACGGCAATTCGCTACGCGCTTTGGTGATGCAATTGGACGGCCTCAGCGCCGAACAGATTATCAATGTCAATATCGGCACGGGCGAGCCTTATCGCTATGCCATGAACGCCGATGGCAGCGTCGCTGATAAGCAGATTATCACGCCGTAAATTTACTGCGCCGCTTGCACGGCCTCTTCTTCTCGCGCCGCCGCTTGGCCGCTGGCAACCAGCGCGTCTCGCCGCGCCGCCATGGCCAATTGCAGACTGGCCGACAGGCTTTCGCGTTCGGGCGGTGATAAAAACGCCCCGACCGAGACATATTTGCCGTGGCTGGAAAGGATAAGCGCGCCGATCTCTTCGCCGTCTTGGCCGAAACGCTCCAGCTTGATGCGCAGCCAAAACGGGTCAAACGCCCATTCGCGGGTCACACCCAAAGGCGTGCCTTGCGCAAAGATCAGCTTATCATCGCGCATGGACAGGGTTTCATAACGCCGCCCATAACGATAATTGAGCCGAAAGCCGAAATAGAGCAGCGCCACATCAAGACCGAAAAAACCGAAGACCGGCCAGGCGCCCAGCGACCAGAAATACGCACCGACCCCCAGCGAGACGCCGCCAAACAGCACCATCAACCAAAAAAAACCACGCCGCGACAGCGACATATTGGGTCGCAAGACGAGGTGGAAATCATCCGGTAAGGGGCGCGCTTGGCTCATGCGTGTAGAGGTAGGCCTTTCAGGGACACAGGCAAGCGGTTGATTTGTCGCGGGCCGCCGCAGTTTGAAAGAGGCTTGGCAGGATAGGGGGCGGGCGGCTAGAGTGGGGCCATGAAAATCGCCCAAATCCCTGAGTTTTTCGCCATATTGTCGAAAGATGACCCGGCCCCGCGCACCGAGCTGGCCTTCACCAATGAATTTACGCTTTTGGTCGCCGTTGTGCTGTCGGCACAAGCCACGGATGTCGGCGTCAATAAAGCCACCAAGACGCTGTTTCAGCGCGCCGACACGCCGGCCAAAATGCTGGCTTTGGGCGAGGATGAGATACGCGAGGAGGTCAAAACCATCGGCCTGTATCGCAATAAGGCGAAGAATGTTTTCAAACTATCCGAAATCCTCGTCACCCAATATGACGGCCAAGTGCCGCGTGATATGGAGACGCTGATGAGCCTGCCGGGCGTCGGGCGCAAAACCGCCAATGTGGTGATGAATGAGGCGTTTGGTGTGGCCACTTTTGCCGTCGACACACATGTGTTTCGCGTGTCCAACCGCACCGGTCTGGCGCCGGGCAAGACCGAGCTGGCGGTCGAGAAAAAGCTCGACCGGCGCATCCCCGAGCCTTATCGCCAACACGCCCATCACTGGCTGATCCTGCATGGCCGCTATATTTGCCTTGCGCGCAAACCGAAATGCTATATTTGTCCGGTAGCCGATTTATGTCGTTTTAAACCGAAAACCGAAAGCGCTTGAGCGCCCCGTTTCGTCTTATCGTGGAGGAAAACATGTCACAAAGCTCTCTCATTACCGGTATGGGCGCGGCCCTGGTCGATTTATTTGCCGATGTCAGCGATAGCGAGCTTGACGCTTTGGGCAGTCCGAAAGCCTCCATGTCACTGGTCGAGCCCGACACCTCTGACGCCATGCAGAAAAAAGTCAGCGTCCATACGCGCCAGCCGGGCGGTTCGGCGGCCAATACAATCGCCGGTATCGCCGCGCTGGGTCTCGACACGGGCTTTGTCGGCAAGATTGCCGATGATGCGCTGGGCCGTGTTTTCGCTGATGATTTCACCCGCCTCAATGTCGCCTTTGCGCCGCAACCGGCAAATGACCTGCCGACCGGTCATTGCCTTGTTTTAGTGACGCCCGATGCCGAGCGCACCATGCACACGGTTTTGGGCGCGGCGGTGACAACCGGCGAGGCCGACCTTGACGCAGCCATGCTGGCGCGCACCGGTCTTTTTTTCGCCGAGGGCTATATTTGGGACAGCCCCAGCGCCAAAGCGGCATTTCTGAGCGCCGCCAAAACCGTACGCGCACAGGGCGGCAAAGTCGCCTTCTCGCTGGCCGATGGGTTTTGTGTCGAGCGTCACCATAGCGATTTCATGGCACTTCTCGAAACCGATATCGACCTTGTCCTGGCCAATGAAACGGAAATCACCGCCCTATGCGGTTCTGATGTGCCCGAGGTCGTCGGGCCGAAACTGGCCGGGCTGGGTGTCGCGGCGGCGGTGACGCATGGCGCCAAGGGTGTGCATGTTTATCATGGCGAAACCTTCGATCACGTCGCCGCGCAAAGGATTGACGATGTTATGGATCTAACCGGGGCCGGCGACCAATTCGCCGCCGGTTTTCTGGCCGGGTTGCATAGCGGCCGCTCGATGCAAGATGCGGCCCGCATGGGCGTAATTGCGGCCAGCGAGGTCATCCGCCATGTCGGCCCGCGCCCACAACATGATGTGGCGCAAGCTCTGGCGGCGGCTGATCTCAGCCTTTAGACAGCGTTAAATTTTGCGCAATTGCACACGGTCAATTGCGTGCGCGCTATCCTTGTGCAGGATCAAGTCAGCGCGCCCGCGTGTCGGTAGGATATTCTCATTCAGGTTTTTGAGATTAATGCGCGTCCAAATATCAATCGCCGTTGCCTCGGCTTCAACGTCATCCAAATCGGCATAGCGCTCAAAATAGGCGCCGGGCTGTTTAAACGCGGTCTGGCGAAGCGACATGAAACGCTCGACATACCAGCGCTGCACCACATCTTTTTCAGCATCGATATAAATCGAGAAATCGAAATAATCGGAGACAAAGGGAATTTCGGTCCCTTCTTCCGATAATTGCGCCGCTTGCAGCACATTCAACCCCTCAACAATGAGGATATCGGGCTGCGCCACCACAGCCTCCTTATCGGCCAAAATATCATAGGCGACATGCGAATAAATCGGCGCCCGCGCCTCGGTGCAGCCGGATTTTACATCGGCGAGAAACGCGCGCAGACGCCGCAGGTCGAAGCTTTCGGGAAAGCCCTTGCGCTGCATCAGCTCGCGCTCTTCCAGCACCGCATTGGGAAACAGAAACCCATCCGTGGTAATCAGATCGACCTTTGGGTGCGACGGCCAGCGGGCCAACATTTCGCGCAGGATACGCGATGTGGTCGATTTACCGACCGCCACTGAACCGGCAACGCCGATGATAAACGGCACTTTGGCCTCGCGTCCCAAAAAGCCGTTGGTCGCGCCATAGAGTTTTTGTTTGGCCTCGACATAAAGATTGAGCAGGCGCGAGAGCGGCAGATAAATCTCCTCCACCTCGGCCAGCGAGACGGTTTCGCCAAGGCCGCGCAATTTTTTCAGCTCGCCCTCGGTCAGGGTCAGCTTGGCATCCTTGCGCAAGCGGCCCCATTCATCGGCGCTGAAGGAACGATAGGGTGAGGTTTCGGAAACGGCAGACATTTTTTCGAGTCACACTTTTTTCGACCGCGCGGCTTTTTCAGCCAGCCCGGAAACACCCTGACGCGCTTGCAGCACCCCAATAACCTGCGCCGGCGATAGGCCCCGCGCCGCCAAGAGCGCCAGCATGTGATAGGTCAAATCCGCCAATTCGCCGACCAATTCCTGATCACTGCCCGACAGGGCCGCGACCACGGCCTCGACCGCTTCTTCGCCCAATTTACGACCGGCGCGCGGCACATCGGCCAGCAATTGCGCCGTATAACTGTCGCTCGGATCAGCGGCGCGGCGTTTTTCGATCTCGGCAAACAATTCGTCCAAATAGGCAAAATCGCTCATTTTTTTCTCCTTGGCCGACCCCTCATTGCGACCTGATATTGGGGTAGCGCGTTGTGGCGCGAAAATCAATCCACGCCATCTCTAAGGGCGCGAACCGGCAGACCGGCTTCGGCCAAGGCGGTGCGTGCCTCGCCAATCGTATAGGTGCCGAAATGGAATATGGAAGCCGCCAAAACCGCACTGGCATGGCCTTCGACCACGCCATCGACCAAATGCGTCAGTGTGCCGACACCCCCCGACGCAATGACCGGCACGGGCACAGCATCGGCAATGGCGCGGGTCAGCGCCAGATCAAAACCCGATTTCGTGCCGTCGCGGTCCATTGAGGTGAGCAGGATTTCCCCGGCCCCACGCGCCGCCATATCACGCGCAAAACCGACCGCTTCAATGCCTGTCGCCTCGCGCCCGCCATGAGTGAAAATCTCCCAGCGCGTCTCATCGACGCGTTTGGCATCCATGGCCACGACAATGCATTGCGCGCCAAATTTTTCGGACGCCGCATTGATCACGTCCGGGTCGCGCACAGCGGCAGTGTTGAACGAGACTTTATCAGCGCCGGCCAATAAGAGCTTGCGCACATCATCGACTTTGCGCACCCCGCCGCCGACTGTCAGCGGCATGAAACATTGCTCAGCCGTGCGGCGCACCACATCAATCAGCGTGTCGCGACCCTCATGGCTGGCTGAAATATCGAGAAAGCACAATTCATCTGCGCCGGCCGCATCATAAGCGCGCGCCGCCTCCACCGGGTCGCCCGCATCGACCAAATCGACAAAATTGACGCCTTTGACGACGCGCCCCTCATGCA
>CBFHSX010000044.1:0-12715 GCA_965658615.1 Alphaproteobacteria bacterium
TCTGGGCGGCGAGGTCATTCGTGGCTTTACCTTTGCCATGATTTGGGGCGTCATTGTCGGCACATATTCATCGATCTTTATCGCCTCGCCATTACTGATGATGCTTGGCGTAAAACGCGATTGGTCGGGCACACAAGTCGATTAGATGGCTTGCCCGCGCACCCGCGCGGGTCTAAGCTTTGAATTAGAAAAAGATTCGAAAAAGGGGGCTGATATGGCTGCAATTCTAACTTCGCTTCGCAATACGGTTATTGCGGGTTTCGTGTTGGCGTTCATTCTGGAACTTATGTATCTGAATGGCGGTGGCGCATTGGACTCAAATTTCTGGGCCTTTACTTTCCGTTGGCTGCACGTGCTGAGCGGTATTATGTGGATCGGTCTGCTGTACTATTTCAACTTCGTGCAAATCCCGAATATGCCGAATATTCCGGACGACCAAAAACCGGCTATCGGTAAGGTTATTGCACCGGCTGCGCTTTGGTGGTTCCGCTGGGGTGCCATGGCAACCATCGTCACCGGCATTATTCTGGGGCATCTGAACGGCTATTTGCTGGACGCTTACACGCTGGGCGCGATGAATGATTTCGACGTGCCGAAAAATACCGCTATCGGTATCGGCATGTGGCTCGGCACAATCATGTGGTTCAATGTTTGGTTCGTCATTTGGCCGAACCAGAAAAAAGCTCTGGGCATTGTTGAGGCAGACGCCGATACGAAAGCCGCGTCGGCGCGCACAGCCATGCTGTTCTCGCGCACCAATACGCTGCTGTCGATCCCGATGCTGTTTGCCATGGTGTCGGCACAAAACCTCTATTAAGAGGCATGAAATTTGCAAGGAGGGGCCGCCATTGTGCGGCCCCTTTCTTATCAGGAGACGGTTATGGCGGATTTTGAGACACTCAGGCAGGAATTACGCGGCCTCGATGGCGATCTCTATCTGTGCCATCTCTTTGCGCCGGGCAATAAGCGCGATGCGCTGTTAACGCTTTATCATCTTTACGCAGATATCGCGCGCATTCCGGCCTCAGTGTCTGATCCGATGATCGGTGCCATTCGCCTGCAATGGTGGCGTGACCTGCTTGATAGCGTCGCCACAGGCGAGAGCCGCGGCGCGCCGATCGGTGAGGCGCTTTTGCTCTATCCGTTCGACAAAGCTGCCCTCATGCCGCTGATTGATGGCCGCGAGGCTGCACTTGGCGAGGGCGCGCGCACGCTTGAACAGCTTGAGCAGGAAGCGGGGCAAATCGGTCCGGCCTTGATGCGGCTGAGTGCAAAAGTGCTGGACGCCGAAGCACCGCAAGAGTTATTGGCTGAAGCCGGCACGGGGTTTGAGTTGATGCGGCTGGTGCCGCAAGCGGGTGAGAGTGTGGCAGCGCGCGCGCATGAAAAATTACAAGCGGCCTGTGCCACGTTTAACAAAATGCCGCGTGGGCGGCGCAAAAAACTGCTGCCGGTGTTTTTGCCGGTCGGTTTGGCCAGGCGTCACGCGGCGCATTTCCCGCGCGCAAAGAGCCTTTTGCGCTATCAATTATCGCTGTTGAAAACGGCTTTGATAGGCAAGCTTTAGCTGCTTCATATCCAATTTTGAAAATCAGCCCGCGCGCGGCCGGTAAAGGCGGTTTGGCGGGCTGTTTTTTTGGCCTGCATGCGCGCTTTGCCGCGCAGCTTTTTGCCGTTTTCATCAACCGGCAAAGGCGGGCGGTCAATCTCAGGCATCAGGCCGAAATTGACATTCATCGGTTGGAAGGTCGACGCATCGGCATTGACGGTGATATGCGCGAGCAGCGCGCCAAATGCCGTGGTCGGCGGCGGCGGGGCGATTTGGCGGCCCTGTATTTGTGCCGCCGCAAAACGCCCGGCCAGCAGGCCGATAGTGGTGCTTTCGACATAGCCCTCAACGCCGGTAATCTGGCCTGCAAAACGGATATGTGGGTGTTTTTTCAGCCGCAATTCGCCATCCAGCAAGGTCGGGCTGTTGAGGAACGTATTGCGGTGCAAGCCGCCAAGGCGGGCAAAGCGGGCTTCCTCCAGCCCGGGAATGAGTTTGAACACATCGGTCTGCGCGCCATATTTCAGCTTGGTCTGAAAGCCGACCATGTTGAACAGTGTGCCCAGCGCATTATCTTGACGCAATTGCACCACAGCATGCGGTTTCACATCCGGCTTATGCGCATTGGTCAGGCCACGCGGTTTCATCGGCCCATGGCGAAGCGTGTCGCGGCCGCGCGCCGCCATCACCTCAATCGGCAGGCAACCATTGAAATAGGGCGTGTTCTCTTCCCATTCCTTAAAATCGGCCGTATCACTTTCGATCAAGGCGTCGAGAAATGCGTTAAACTGCGCCTCATCCATCGGGCAGTTAATGTAATCCTTGCCTGTGCCGCCGGGCCCGACCTTGTCATAGCGCGACTGGTGCCAGCAAATCCCCATATCGACGCTATCGGCATAGACAATCGGCGCAATCGCATCGAAGAAAGCCAGCTTATCGCTGCCGGTCATATTGCCGATCAGTTCCGACAAGGCGGGCGAGGTAAGCGGGCCGGTGGCGATGATGACATGGTGCCAATCGCTCGCAATGTCGGTCACTTCTTCGCGCTCAATGGTGATATTCGGATGCGCCTCAATGGCGGCGGTGACGGCGGCGGAATAGCCCTCGCGGTCAACTGCCAGCGCGCCGCCGGCCGGCACTTGATGGGCGTCTGCGCAAGCCATAATCAGACTGTTCATATCGCGCAATTCAGCGTGCAGCAGTCCGACCGCATTGGTTTCAGCATCATCGGAGCGGAAAGAATTGGAACAAACCAATTCGGCCAGCCCATCGGTTACATGGGCATCGGTTTTGCGCACCGGCCGCATTTCGTGTAGCACAACCGACACGCCCATCTCGGCGGCTTGAAACGCCGCTTCCGAGCCCGCAAGCCCACCACCAATAATATGCAAAACATCACTCATGGGCGTGGGATACACGTTTTGGCGGCCAAGGGGAAGGGGTCAGACTGTCGCCTTTTGCAATGTCAGCAGGGTGAACATGTCAAACGGGCCGTAAGGGCATTCTTCCAGTAGCGTCAAATGGCAGGCATCGAGGTCGAGTTGCGAGCGGCAAAAGTCGGAATGAAAGCCGATCTTACGCGAGGCCGGGGCGATGCGACGTTCGACGGCGGACAGCATTTTTTTATCACTGGCATCGGCTTTGAAATGATTGAACAGATAAATCCGTCCGCCGGGGCGGGTGACGCGCGCCATTTCCCCCAGCACTTTTTGCGGGTCAGGGACAACCGACATAACAAAGGTTGCCAGGCTGGCGTGAAAGCGATTATCGGCAAAGCGCAAGGCCGCGGCATCCATCTCATACAGGCCGGTAATATTGGTCAGGCTTTTTTTGGCGACACGCTGTTGTGCCCGCAGCAGCATATCGGTCGACATATCAATGCCGGTGACTTGCAGTTCGCGGGCAAAATGCGGCAGGGACAGGCGGGTGCCGGTGCCGACATCAAGCACATGCTGGCGGCCGGAGCCATCGGCAATGTCGCGGTTTAACCGCTTGACGACGCGTTTGACATATTTGCGCCCGAATAGGGCAAAGGTGAAGTCATAATGGCCGGCCCATTTGGCATAGGCACGGCGAACATCATCCGGACGGATGGGGGTGTGAACAGTCATAAGTCATTCCGTTTTTTCTTGTTTTTATTCGATGACTAAAGACTATTCGGCGGCGGTTTTCTTGGCAACAGCTTTCTTTTTCGGTCGCAATAGCGGGGCCAAATATTGTCCGGTGTAGGATTTCTTCACCTTAGCGACGTCCTCCGGCGTGCCGCTGGCGACAATCTCGCCGCCGCCATCGCCGCCCTCAGGGCCGATATCGATAATCCAATCCGCCGTTTTAATGACTTCGAGATTATGCTCGATCACCGCCACTGTATTGCCGCTATCGACCAGCTCGTGCAGGACATCCAGCAGCTTCGCAACATCGTGAAAATGCAGACCCGTGGTCGGCTCGTCGAGAATATACAGCGTGCGGCCGGTGGCGCGCTTCGATAATTCTTTGGCCAGCTTGACACGCTGCGCCTCACCGCCAGACAGTGTCGTGGCTTGCTGGCCGACTTTGATATAGCCAAGGCCGACGCGTTGCAGCGTCACCATTTTATCGCGCACCATCGGCACGGCTTTGAAGAAATCCGCGCCCTCATCGACCGTCATATCCAACACATCGGCGATCGATTTGTTCTTAAACTTCACTTCCAGCGTCTCACGATTATAGCGTTGGCCATGGCAGCTATCGCATTCGACATAGACATCGGGCAGGAAGTGCATCTCGATTTTAATCACCCCATCGCCCTGGCAGGTTTCGCAGCGCCCGCCTTTGACATTGAATGAAAAACGCCCCGGCTTATAGCCGCGCGCTTTGGCTTCGGGCAGGCCGGCGAACCATTCGCGAATGGGCGTGAAAGCGCCGGTATAGGTGGCCGGATTTGAACGCGGTGTGCGGCCGATCGGCGATTGGTCAATATCGATGACCTTGTCGAGCAAATGCAGCCCGTCAATTGTGTCATGCTCAGCCGGTGTGGCGCGCGCATTATTCAGCTTGCGGGCCAGTGATTTATACAGCGTATCGATCAGCAGGGTGGATTTGCCGCCGCCCGAAACGCCGGTGACACAAGTAAAGGTGCCGAGCGGAATTTCGGCGCTGACATTTTTCAGATTATTGCCCTTGGCGCCTTTCACCGTAATGCATTTGCGCGCATTGGTTTCACGGCGCTTTTTCGGAATCGCCACGGCCATTTCGCCGGTCAGATATTTGCCGGTCAGGCTTTTCTTGGCCGCCATGATTTTTGCCGGTGTGCCTTGGGCAATCACCTCGCCACCATGAATCCCGGCCCCCGGTCCGATATCGACCACATGGTCAGCTGTCATAATGGCTTCTTCATCATGCTCGACCACGACCACCGTATTACCAAGATCGCGCAGGCGCGTCAGCGTGTCGAGCAGGCGTGTATTGTCGCGCTGGTGTAGACCAATGCTCGGCTCATCCAGCACATAAAGCACGCCGGTCAAGCCCGAGCCGATTTGCGAGGCGAGACGAATGCGCTGGCTTTCCCCACCCGATAGCGTGCCGCTATTGCGCGACAGGGTGAGATATTCCAGTCCGACATCGTTAAGGAATTTCAGCCTTTCGCGGATTTCTTTCAGGATCCGCACGGCGATTTGCTTTTGCTTGGCGTTGAGCTTTTTCTCCAGCCCGTTAAACCAGTCCTCAGCGGCGCGGATCGACATTTGCACCACTTCGCCGACATGCAGGCCGGCGATTTTCACTGCCAGAGCTTCCGGCTTCAGCCTATGCCCACCGCAGACTTCGCAATCCGTGACCGATTGGAACTGCTCAATCTCCTCGCGCGCCCAATTGCTGTCAGTCTCACGATAGCGGCGTTCCAGATTGGGGATGACGCCCTCAAACGGCTTTTTGGTTTTATAGCTGCGCAGACCGTCATCATAAGAAAACGTAATCACCTCATCTCCCGTGCCGTAAAGGATAACATCCTTGGCCTTTTGCGGCAGCTCATTCCACTTATTCGACATTTTGAAATCATAATGCCGCGCCAATGCTTCCAGCGTTTGCGTGTAATAGGGCGAGGAGGTTTTCGACCAAGGCGCAATCGCGCCCTTATAGAGGGTCAAGCCGCCATCCGGCACGACGGCAATCGGGTCGATAAAAAACTGCGTGCCCAGCCCATCGCAAGACGGGCAGGCGCCAAACGGGTTATTGAACGAAAACAGCCTTGGCTCAATCTCGTCAATGGTGAAGCCCGAAACCGGACAGGCAAATCGCGCCGAAAAGATAATCCGCTCGGCCTCTTCGCCGTCTTTCGGCTTATCGGCTATCTCCGCCACGGCAATGCCATCGGTGAGGCCGAGTGCAACTTCCATGGAATCCGCCACGCGATTGCCGAGGTCACCTTTGACAACCAGCCGGTCAACCACGACATCAATATCGTGCTTCAGCTTTTTATCCAGTGCCGGCACATCAGCGATCTCATAAAACGCGCCATCGACTTTGACGCGCTGAAAGCCGCGTTTTTGTAGTTCGGCAAAGTCGCGGCGATATTCGCCTTTGCGGCCGCGCACAATCGGTGCCAGCAGATAAAGCCGCGTGCCTTGCGGCAGCGCCATCACCTTATCGACCATTTCGCTGACCGTCTGGCTTTCAATCGGCAGGCCGGTGGCCGGCGAATAGGGGATGCCGACACGCGCATAAAGCAGGCGCAAATAGTCAAAAATTTCAGTTACTGTGCCGACTGTGGAGCGCGGATTGCGCGAGGTGGTTTTTTGCTCGATGGAAATCGCCGGCGACAGACCGTCAATCTGGTCAACATCGGGCTTTTGCATCATTTCGAGGAATTGCCGCGCATAAGCGGACAGGCTCTCGACATAGCGACGCTGCCCCTCAGCGTAAATCGTATCAAAGGCCAGCGAGCTTTTGCCTGAGCCGGACAGGCCGGTAATGACAATCAGCTCATCGCGTGGCAGGTCGAGCGAGACATCCTTCAAATTATGCTCGCGCGCGCCGACAATACGGATCTGCTTGGCTTGCGGGGCTTTGGTCGATTTAGCGGTCTTACGGGGCGGCATATTTTCCTCACTGCTGTGAGCGGTAATCTAGCTCTTTTTTGCCACTTGTCGAAACCAGATTTTCGGGGATTGATGGCACAGCCGTCTTGTCGGGGAAGTATCCACAGCTTAGCCTGTCGGGGCTATGGCAAAGCATAGGCGAAAGCGACCGAGTCACTTAGGGTCGAAAAACAACAAGGAGATCGATTATGGCGGGAAGCGTGAATAAAGTAATTTTGGTGGGCAATCTCGGTGCCGACCCCGATGTGCGGAGCACAAAGGATGGTCGCCCGGTTGTTAATCTGAGCATCGCCACCAGTGAAAATTGGCGCGATAAGAATTCGGGCGAGCGGCGCGAAAAAACCGAATGGCACCGCGTGGTGATTTTTTCGGAAGGTCTATGCCGCATTGCCGAGCAATATCTGAAAAAAGGCTCGAAAGTCTATGTCGAGGGCCAGCTGCAAACCCGCAAATGGCAGGATGATAACGGCAATGATCGCTACACAACCGAGGTGGTGCTGCAAAATTATGGCGGCGTTATGACCATGCTGGACACGCGTAATAGCGGCGGTGATTTCCAAGCTGTCGGCAATGATTCGCCGGCCCCGGCACTGGCATCTGGCGGCGGTGGTCAGATTGATGACGACATCCCGTTTTAGGGCTTAAAAATCAAGCAATTTCAAATGCTTATATCTGCATTCGGGGTGCTGTTTTCAGTGTCCCGTTTGTCGTTTTTATGCTAGGTTTTTGATAATATATGAGCTGCTTTTGGCCCGCCAAATGCGGCCCTTTTGGAAAGATTAAACGTGACTGAAACGCCCGAAAACACCCCCGAAAATGACGAAGGTCTGGTCGACGCACCGGTCGAAGAAACCGCCTTTGACGAAGAGGGTGCGGAAGCGTCTGACGGCGGTTCCGGAGACGGTGGTTCTGATGGCGGTTATGTGCCGCCCGAGGATGATGGCGACATAGAACCGATCAGCATTGAGGAGGAGATGAAGACCTCCTATCTTGATTATGCGATGAGTGTGATTGTGTCGCGCGCCTTGCCTGATGTGCGCGACGGCCTGAAGCCGGTGCATCGTCGCATCCTGTTCTCAATGAATGAGAATGGCTATGATTACAATAAGCCGTACCGCAAATCGGCTCGTGTGGTCGGTGATGTTATCGGTAAATATCACCCGCATGGGGATCAGTCGATTTACGATGCTCTGGTGCGCATGGAGCAAGAGTTGTCCATGCGCCTGCCGCTGCTGGACGGGCAGGGTAATTTCGGTTCGGTCGATGGCGATCCGCCGGCCGCCATGCGTTACACTGAGGTGCGGATGGCCAAGCCGGCGCATGCGCTGCTTGATGATATCGACAGAGACACAGTCGATTTTCAAGACAATTACGATAATTCCGAGCGTGAGCCGGTAGTCTTGCCGGCCCGCTTCCCGAACCTTTTGGTCAATGGGGCCAATGGTATCGCCGTCGGCATGGCGACCAATGTGCCGCCGCATAATCTCGGCGAATTGATCGACGGTGCGCAGGCGATTATCGAAAACCCGGAATTGGAAGACGAAGAATTATTGCAAATTGTGCCCGGCCCGGATTTCCCGACCGGGGCGCTTATTCTTGGCTATAGCGGATCGAAAAGCTCGGTCATGACGGGCCGCGGCTCGATTATCATGCGTGGGCGTGCCGCGGTGGAAGAAATCCGCAAGGACCGTGAAGCGATTATCGTTACGGAAATTCCCTATCAGGTGAATAAGTCCTCAATGGTTGAAAAAATTGCTGAGCTGGTGCGCGACAAAACCATTGAGGGCATTGCGGACTTGCGCGATGAAAGCGACCGCCACGGCATGCGCGTTGTTGTCGAGCTGAAACGCGACGCTGTCGCTGATGTGGTGCTGAACCAGCTTTATCGCTACTCGCAGCTGCAAACCAGCTTCGGTTCGAATATGCTGGCGCTGAATAATGGCAAGCCGCAATTGATGAATGTCGGGCAAATGCTGCGGGCCTTTATCCGCTTCCGCGAAGAAGTTGTAACGCGGCGTTCGAAATTTGAGCTGAACAAAGCCCGCGACCGTGCGCATGTCTTGGTCGGTCTAGCCATTGCCGTGTCGAATATTGACGAGGTGATTGCGTTGATCCGCAAAGCCCCGTCGCCGCAAACGGCGCGTGAGCAATTGATGGAGCGCGACTGGCCGGCCGCCGATGTGGCAGAGCTTATCGCGTTGATTGATGACCCGCTGCACCGCGTTTCCGATGCCGGCACTTACAAGCTGAGCGAAGCGCAAGCCCGCGCCATTCTTGAGCTGCGCCTGCAACGCCTCACCGCTATGGGGCGTGACGAGATTGGCGATGAGCTGAAGCAATTGGGCGAAACCATTGCCGATCTGTTGGATATTTTGCGCTCGCGCGAACGCGTGATGGCGATTATTCAGGCCGATTTGGCGGACGTAAAAAAAGAATTCGCCACGCCGCGCCGGTCCGAGTTTATCGAGCATGATGGCGAGGTGGATGATGAATCACTGATCCCGCAAGAGGATATGGTGGTGACGGTAAGCCATGGCGGTTACATCAAACGTGTGCCGCTCTCCACTTATCGCGCGCAACGTCGCGGCGGTAAGGGGCGGTCCGGCATGGCGACCAAGGATGAGGATTTCGTCAGTCGTATCTTTGTCGCCAATACGCACCAGCCCGTGCTGTTCTTCTCGACCACGGGCATGGTCTACAAAATGAAGGTCTGGAAGCTGCCGGCCGGCAACCCGCAATCGCGCGGCAAGGCGCTGGTCAATCTGCTGCCGCTGGATGAGGGCGAGAGTATTGCTGATATTATGGCCTTGCCGTCGGATGAAAGCACATGGGGCGATTTAAACGTCATGTTTGCGACCAGCTTCGGCAATGTGCGGCGCAATGATTTGTCGGATTTCATCTCTATTAACCGCAACGGTAAAATCGCCATGAAGCCGGATGAGGGCGAGCGGATTATCGGCGTGGAAACCTGTAATGACAGCGATGATGTGCTGCTGACCAGCTCCAGCGGGCGGGCCATTCGCTTCCCGGTCGAAAAAGTGCGGGTCTTCCGCAGCCGTAATTCGACCGGTGTGCGCGGTATCAAGCTGGATGACGGGGCGCGGGTGATTTCACTGGCCATTTTGCGCGGCAGCGATGCCTCGCCGGCCGAACGCGCCACTTATCTGAAGCAGGCCGCCGCCATACGCCGCGCCGCCAATGGCGACGAGACCGAGGCGGAAGATGCCATTGCCCTTGATGAAGACGAAGCGACCGAAGAAGTCGCCTTGTCGTCCGAGCGCTATGCCGAAATGGGGGCCAATGAGCAGTTCATTCTGGCGGTCAGCGAAAACGGCTATGGCAAACGCTCGTCGGCTTACGAATATCGGGTCTCAGGGCGCGGCGGCAAGGGCATCATCGCGATGACCGTCACCGAGCGCAATGGCGAACTGCTGGCCGCTTTCCCGGTCGAGGATAGCGATCAGATTATGCTGGTCACCGATGGCGGCACGCTTATTCGCTGCCCGGTCGATGATATCCGCGTCGCCGGTCGCAACACCCAAGGGGTGACGATTTTCAAGACCGAGGACGATGCAAGGGTTGTATCAGTGGCGCATTTGGCCGAAACTTCCGACGAGGAAGACGGCAGCGATTTGCCTGAGGCAGCTGAAACCGATCAAGAGGCCCCGCAAGAGGCTGAACAGGGCGGTGCGGCTGATGAACCGGGCGAGGAAGGCTAAACCATGCGTGTAGGGCTTTACCCGGGTAGTTTTGACCCGATTACCAATGGTCACATTGATATCATCCGGCGCTCGCTGAAGATTGTCGACAAATTGATTGTCGCTATCGGCGTCAGCGCCACCAAGCAGCCGGTGTTTACCTTCGAGCAGCGGCAAGCGATGATTGAGACCGAAATAGGGCCTTTGGCCAAGGAATTGGGCGTTGAAATGCAGGTTGTGAGCTTTCAGGACCTGCTGGTCGATGTGGCGCGCGCGCATGGGGCGGATATTATCCTGCGCGGGCTGCGCACGGCGGCCGATTATGAATATGAGGCGCAAATGACCTCGATGAACCGCTCAATGGCGCCGGAAATCGAGACCGTGTTCCTACCGGCCTCGCCGGAAGTGAGCTTTGTGTCGTCCACATTAGTGCGGCAGATTATGGCTATGGGTGGCGATATCAGCCCCTTTGTGCCACAATCCGTCCTCAATGAAATCTAAATTAAATCAACAGTTTATACGGAGAATTAAATGCGTTACTTGATAGCAATCGGGATGATGTTTGCCTTGCTTGCGACACCGGTATCGCCCGTTAACCAGGCTTATGCGGCCGGCCATGGCAATCATGGCGGCAAGGGCCATTCCAAGGAGAGTATCATGTTACTGGAACTGAAAACCGGAACGGTAAAAATCAAACTGCGCGAAGATTTGGCGCCGGGTCATGTTGAGCGGATGAAAACGCTGATCAATGAGAAGTTTTACGACGGCATCATCTTTCACCGGGTGATTGACGGCTTTATGGCGCAAACCGGCGACCCGACGGGCACCGGCATGGGTGGCTCCGACTATCCGGACCTGCGCGCTGAGTTTACCAGCGAGCCGTTCAAACGCGGCACTTTGGGTATGGCCCGCTCGCAGCACCCGGACAGTGCCAACAGCCAGTTCTTCATCTGCTTCGATGATGCCGGCTTCCTGAACGGCCAATATACCGTCTTCGGTGAGGTGATCGAAGGCATGGAACATGTCGATGCCATTGCCAAGGGCGAGCCGCCGGCAAATCCGGACAAGATTATTTCCATGCGCTTGGCCGACTAGGCCGACACATGCAGGTTGATGATTTCGACTTTGACCTGCCGGAAAGTCTTATTGCTTTGAGACCTGCACAGCCGCGCGACACTGCGCGGCTGTTGCACATTCCGGCCGAGGGTGCGTTGGGCGACCGTATTATGCGGGATTTGCCTGATTATCTGCGCCCCGGCGATGCTTTGGTGGTCAATGTCACCAAGGTCATACCGGCCCGCTTGACCGGCCTGCGTAGCCGCGCCGGAAGCCAAGGCGAGGGGGCCAAGATCGAGATTACCCTGACCGAACGGCTCGGCCCGGTTGACTGGCAGTGTTTCCTGAAACCGGCCAAGCGGGTGAAGGATGGCGATATTATCAGCTTCGGTGCGGTGACGGCGAGCGTCAGTGGCCGCCAAGAGGGCGAAGCGCGCTTGTGCTTCAACATTGCCCCGGAGACCATGGAAACCACGCTGGCCGAGCTCGGCACCATGCCGTTGCCGCCTTATATCGCCGGTAAACGGGCGCCGGATGCGCGCGACAATGATGATTACCAAACCCTATTCGCCCGCGAAGAAGGGGCGGTGGCCGCGCCGACGGCGGGGCTGCATTTCACCCCCGAATTGGTGGCGAGGCTGAAGGATAAGGGCGTCAGCTTCCATGAAGTGACGCTGCATGTCGGGCCGGGGACGTTTTTGCCGGTTAAAGTCGACGATATCGCGTCGCATAAAATGCACGGCGAATGGGGGCAGGTGACCGATGAGACGGCAGCCGCATTAAACGCCGTCAAGCAGGCCGGCGGGCGCATTGTGTGCGTCGGCACAACCTCGCTTAGGCTGCTGGAAAGCGCTACATCCGAAAACGGGATTATTAAGCCTTTTGAGGCGGTTACCGATATATTTATAACACCCGGCTATAAGTTTCGCGCGGCCGATATGCTGATCACCAATTTCCATTTGCCGCGCTCCACATTGTTCATGCTGGTGTCGGCATTTTGCGGCCTTGAGCGGATGCAGGCGGCCTATGCGCATGCCATTGACGACGGCTATCGCTTCTATTCCTATGGGGATGGCAGCCTGCTGGAAAGGGCCGATTGATGAAGTTCACCCTGCACAATACCGATGGCATGGCCCGCACCGGGCTGATTGAGACGCCGCGTGGGGCCATTCGCACCCCGGCGTTCATGCCGGTCGGCACGGCGGCGACGGTGAAAGCCATGTATCCCGACCAAGTGCGCGACCTCGGGGCCGATATTGTGCTCGGCAATACCTATCATTTGATGTTGCGACCGGGGGCTGAGGAAGTGGCGGCGCTTGGCGGTTTGCAGCACTTCA
>CBFHSX010000045.1:0-12459 GCA_965658615.1 Alphaproteobacteria bacterium
TATAGGCAGCACTCGATCCGCCAATATGAAACATGGGCAGCACATTGAGCGGCACGCTGTTCTGCGTCATGCCATTAATGCTGGTATAGGCCAGAAACGAGGCGCCGAGATTTCTATGGCTGATTTCCGCGCCCTTCGGATGGCCGGTGGTTCCGGACGTATAGACCTGAACCGCCGTGTCATCGAGGTCGGGCTGCGCGCCCGGGTCTTGATCCGGCTGCGTGCCAATCCACTCATCATAGGGCGTATAGGTGCCGTCACCGCCAACCGCAATAATGAGCGGGTGATGGCGCAACGCCATCGTTGTGAGATGGGGCAAAAATTCAGCGTCGACAACCAAAACTTTGACCTCGGCATCGTCGAGGATGAAAGCCATTTCAGGCGGGGCCAGTCGCCAATTAATGCCGACCATCACCGCGCCGATTTTCGCCGCGCCATAGGTGAAGGTGAAATATTCGGGGATGTTTTTGCCGAGAAAAGCCACCCGATCCGCGGCGCCGATACCGGCCGCGCGCAGGGCATTTGCGGCCTGCGATGACTCTTGGTCAAACCGGCGGTAGCTGAGCGTTCTGTGCTCGAATATCAGGGCAGGCGCGTCGGGGCGCAGCCGCGCCTGTTTGCGCGGTGCTTCGGCGAGAGAGAACCCAATCAGATAATCATCGACCTTCAAAGACAACTCGTTCTTTCTTAACAAAGGCGGCGGCGGCGTTTTTATGATCTTGCGTCGCCATGCAGCGCGCGACATTTTCGGATTCGAGGTCAAAAACCTCTTCCAAAGAAGCGTGTTCCGAGGCGGCGAGATTTTGTTTCACATAGCCGATGGCAATGGTCGGCAGAGCCGCCAATTTTTCGGCATAGGCGCGCGCCTCTGCTGCAAAATTATCCTCGCCGGCAACCTTGCTAACAAGCCCGATATCCAGCGCTTCGCGGCCGGTCAGCACATCGGCGGTGAAGCATAATTCGCGCGCCTTCGCATTGCCGACCAAGCGCGGCAAGAAATAGCTAAGACCGCTATCGGTCGAAATACCGATCTTGGTAAACGCTGTGGTCAGCTTGGCCGTGTCGAGACAAAAGCGCATGTCGCACGCCAGTGCCAAAGCCAGACCGGCCCCTGCCGCCGCCCCCGGCATGACCGCAAGCGTGGGCTTCGACAGATTGTATAAAAGCCCGAAAACATTAACCCCGTCGCGGATCATTTTCGCTAAAGCTGCATGCGCTTCTTCGGGGTCTGCTTCCTCGTCGATCAGGGTTCCCGAAGCTTGCCGCTTCACATCCCCACCGGCGCAAAATACCGAGCCGGCACCGGTCACCACCACACAACGAACCTCAGGATCGCTATCCGCCCGCTGCAAGGCGCTCATCAAGGCCTCGCATATATGCTCATCCATGGTGTTATGCGCCTGCGGACGATTGATCGTCAGGGTCAGGATGCCGCCATCAAGATCTTCGAGTAGGTCGCTCATTTGTGGTCCTCACTTCAGGTCAAATAACCGGTCATTTTTTGGAAGCGACTTTAGCCGAATGGCCGATCGCCGCACCGGCGCCTTGTTTCCGGGTGAGGGAGGGTTGCCATTGCGGGTATTGCATGGGCTGCGCGCTCACCTCGTCCAGCTTCTGCAGCTCTTCATCACTCAGTTCAAGGTTATAGGCTGCAAGATTGTCTTCCAATTGCTCAATTTTGCGCGCGCCGACAATGACCGAGGTTACGGCGTCTTGGTGCAGCACCCAGCTCAGGGCCACCTGGCTGGGGGAGACGCCGCGCGCTTCACCGATTTCGCGCAAGACATAGACGATTTGGTCGCCCAAAGCCTGATCGACCGGCGGGTAGCTGAAGGTCGAGCGCCGACCCTTTTCGCCGTCTGAATCGGTATATTTGCCGGACAGGAAACCGGCCGCCAGCGGCGAATAAATCATTGTTCCCATGCCGAGATGTTTGATGGCAGGTACAATCTCACGCTCCAAATCGCGACCGACCAGTGAGTAATAAACTTGCGCCGAGCAAAAGCGTTCCGTACCCAATTTCTGGGCGACACCGTCGGCAACCGCCATTTGCCAAGCGGCAAAATTCGACAGGCCGATGTAGCGCACCTTGCCCTGTTTTACACAATCATCCAGCGCGCGCATGGTTTCCTCAATCGGGGTGGTGTGGTCCCAGCCATGCACTTGATACAGGTCAATATAATCCGTATCCAAACGCTCAAGGCTGGCCTCGACCTCGCGCATGACGGCAAGACGGCTGGTGCCGACGCTGTTCGCATGACGCCCCATAGGGTGATACAGCTTGGTCGCGATAATGTTTTTGTCGCGTTTGCCTTTCAGCGCTTTGCCGAGCATCCGCTCCGATGCGCCGCTGGCATACATATTGGCCGTATCGAAAAAATTAATCTCTGCATCCAGTGCCATGCCAACCATTTGGTCGGCAAAGTCTTGGCCCTCTGTGCCGATCCAGCTCATTTCTTTTTGGCCGGGTTCGGCAAATGTCATGGCGCCGAAGCACAGGCGCGAAACATAAAGTCCGGTATTTCCGAGGGGCACATATTCCATAAGTCTATTCCTTTGTGTTAGGGGGGTAACCCCATGCGCTTTTATGAAAGGCGCGGTTGCATGATGCTCAACGTGTTAAGCGCCGGTCAAGCTTTCTTTCAGACAAGTAATGATAAGCTCATCCGGCAGCGGATATTGCATGCCGGCCGGGTCTTGTTTGACTTCCGCAATCAAATGGTCGAATTGCGCTTGGTCAATATCGAGTGTGAATTGGGTTTGGATGCCTGCTTTTTCTTGCAACGCCTCCACCTCGGCAATGACGTCGGCCAAAAGCTCTTCGTCGGTTTTCGTGCCGATGGGCATGCCCAAGCCTTGCGCGAATTGGCGAATGCGCGGCAGATAATGCGCGGGGAAATTGCGCAACACAATCGGCGCATAGACGGCATTGGCAAGCCCGTGCGAAATGCCATGTGCCGGGCCGACTGCATCGGCAAAATTATGAATCGGCGCGGCACCGCGCCCTGAAACACTGGCCACCACCGACATGCAGCTGGCGACTTGCAACTCGCCGCGTGCCGCAAGGTCGTTACCGTTCTCAATGGCGGCGGGCAGATTGTCAAAAATCAGCCGCGCGGCGCGCAAAGACAGCGCATCGGCGAAACTATTATGCAGCGGGGTAAAGAAGGACTCGAAGCAATGTACCAGCGAGTCAAAAGCCGGCTCAGCCGTCAAGTGGCGCGGCAGGCTGACCGTCAGTTCAGGGTCGAGAAAGGCAAAATCCGAGTTTTGATATTGATGGAACAGGATCAGCTTTTTGCGGCTCTCGCCATGCAGGATAGCCGAGCCTTGTGATACTTCAGCGCCGGTGCCGGCTGTCGTCGGCAGCGAGATATGCGGGATGCCAAGCGCGGTCGCCTTTGGCCGCGTATGGGCGATAATGCTGCGGCCTTCAAACAGCTGCATAATATCATCTAAGCCCATGCCGAGCATGACTTTCACGGCTTTGGCCGCATCCAACACGCTGCCGCCGCCAACGCCAAGCAGTCCGTCGGCTTCAATGGACTTGTACCATTGCGCGCACTCATTAATGTCGCGTGTGTCATTGTCTTGGCGCACATTGTCGAAAGTGCCGACAATTTCGACGTCAGTGCCTTCAAAGGCTTGCGTCATTTTATCGATAACACCGGCGGCGATCAGCCCTTTATCAGTGACCAGCGCAATGCGTCGGCAGCCCATGCCGGCAAAGGTTTTGGGAACCATATTGCGGCAGCCGGGCCCAGCCTTAACCACTGTTGTAAAGTCTAAGCCGAATGTCAGTTCTGCTGCCATGATGCGGTCCCCCTATATGCCGACCCAAATTCGATTGCGTATATGACGCTTTCCTTGCGTCATTATACATACTCTTCGTTTAGTATAACTGCTCTTTTGAGGCAAGCCCTGAAGGCAGGACTTGCCGGTTTTCCTGTGGACGCATTACCCGCTCACAGGCGGTGGAAACAGGGCAGGGACGTAAGCGAGATCATCGCCGATTTCGCCCGGCAAGCGACGGAAAAGTTCGTCCATTGAAAAGCCGACGGCTTCTTCTGCATTGATGACGGTTTGCGGCTGCACCGTGCCATAATGCGCCAAACGGCCGCCCATCGCGCCGAATGTCTGCCCATTAATGCGCGCACCCTGATCGCTCAAAAGATAGGCGACAATGGGTGCGATATGGGTCGGGTCGCGCCATGTGCCGACGGCATTGTCGCTGTGAAAGGCCGCCGCTTTTTCCGTGTCGGGCAGGCGCATATCGACCAGGCGCGACGCCGCGCCCGGCATGATGGCATTTGAAGTAATGCCGTGTTGGTAAAGCTGCATGGCGGTGGCCCACATCAGGCCCAACACACCGGCCTTTGACGCGCCATAAGGGCTGGCATCATCATTGCCGACAGTGCCATGATCGGCGGCGATGGCAGCCGAGGATGAGACATAGATGAGACGCCCGCTACCTTGCTTGCGCATCACCGGTATGGCGGCGCGCACCGGACAAAAATGCCCTTTAAGATTTACCCTGAGAACCGTGTCCCATTCGTCTTCGGAGACCTCCCAAAGCGGTTTCGCCGGGGCCATAATACCGGCGCAGCAAACCAGCCCGTCCAACGTGCCGAAAATTTCGACCGCGGCGTGAACGACATTTTCGCCGCCGGCAATGGTCGCAATATCGTCGTAAACGGCGACGGCTTCGCCGCCTTGCGCGCGGATTTCCTCGACAACCTCATCAGCCGGTCCGTGCGAGGCCGTGCCGCCGCCTTCGCCATCGGCCCCCAAATCGGAGACGATAATGCGGGCGCCCTCACTGGCAAAACGAAGCGCCAGCGCGCGGCCAATGCCACGGCCGGCGCCGGTAATCGCCACATTTTTACCTGATAATCGGTCTGTCATTTAGCCCCCTCATAAACGTTTGATGACCTTCGCCGACAGAGATTTGCAATAACTCATACGCGGCGCATCGTGGCACGAGCCTACACAAAGTGAGTAAAATGTGTCAATCGCAGTGGTGGCCGGCGCTGCAGAATATGCGGCATTCTTGTTCACAACATAACCCGATACAGGCTTTCGGCTTGCCACGGTTTCGGCATTATACTAAACATTTGGTATGTAAATGAGGCGCGCATGCATGACCGTTCGGCTTTGAAGCGCGTGTAGGGGGATTGCAGAAGTGATGATCGAAAGCCGAGAGGCTATAAAGCTCGATCCCGAAATTGAGGCCTTATTGGCGCAATACCCTGTTGTGTCGCGACAGGGCGACCTCAGTGCGGATACGTTGGCGCAGTTTCGCGCCGGCTCGCTGCCGACCCCGCCTTTATCGGATGAGGTGGCGCGCGTTGATCATGTCATTCGAGACGAGCCGCGCCTGAGCGTTCGCATTCATTCGTTGAAAGAGGGCGCGCAGACGTTACGCCCCTGTGTCTATTCTATTCATGGCGGCGGTTATGTTGCCGGTTCGATTGACTTCGATGATGGGTTGTTTGACTGGTTGTGTCGCGAGACCGACTGTGTCGGCATTTCGGTCGATTATCGCCTGGCGCCGGAAGCTGCCTATCCGCTGCCGCTCGAGGATTGTTATGACGGCCTCGCTTGGGTGTTCGACAATGCCGATGAGCTGGGTATCGACCCGGGCCGCATCGGGCTGCACGGCATAAGCGGCGGTGGTGGTTTGGCAGCCGCGCTGGCTCTGCTGGTGCGCGATCGCGGCGCTTATGAGCTTGCTTATCAATTGCTTGATTGCCCGATGCTGGATGACCGGCAGCAGACGCCGTCGAGCCGCGCCGATGATTTGGTCGGCTGGAGCAATGCCTCCAACACCTTTGGCTGGCGTTCTTATCTGGGTGATTTATACGGCACGGATGATGTGCCCTATCTGGCCGCACCGGCGCGGGCGACCGATTTGTCCGGATTGCCGCAAGCCTATATTTGCGTTGGCGGGGCCGACGGCTTTCGCGATGAGGACATTAACTACGCCATGCAATTGGAAGCCTGCGGGACACCTTGCGAGCTGCACGTCTATCCCGGCGCGCCGCATGGCGTGATGCTGTTCACGACGACCGATGTCGGGGCGCGTTATGTGCGCGATAAAAACCACTGGCTGGCCCTGAAAGTTAAGAGCGCGCGCGCCGAAGCGTGAGCGTATCGCATAAGGAGAGAAGTGATATGAATTTCGAATACCCGGCAGAGGCCGAAGCGTTTCGCGCTGAATTGCGCGCTTTCATGAAACAGGAAATTCCATCTTGGTGGACAAATATCCTCAAAGATGATGAGCGCTCATACCCGTTCAGCAAAGAATTTTGCAAAAAACTGGCGGCCAAGGGCTGGTTGACCATGGCGTGGCCGAAAGAATATGGCGGCGCGGGCGCTGATGTCTGGTTTCAAAATGTGCTGCGCGAAGAAATGTGGAGCATGGGCGAGCCGCGCGGTCAGCAATATATGAACCTTAATTTCATCGGCCCGGCGATTATGATGTTCGGCACGGATGAGCAAAAGGATCGCTATCTGAAGCCGATGGGGACGGGCGATGCGATTTGGTGCCAAGCCTTTACCGAACCGAAAGCCGGTTCCGACCTGGCCGGGCTGGAAATGAGCGCCGAGGATACAGGCAGCGGCTTTAAGTTGAACGGTCACAAAACTTGGGTCAGCTATGCAAGGGCTGCCGATAATTGCATCCTGCTGGCCAGAACCGATGCGACCGGTGCCAAGCATGAAGGCATTTCCATGTTTCTGGTCGATATGAAAACGCCGGGCATAATCATCAATGATACGCCGTCCATGGCGGGCCAATCGAAGGTGCAGGAATTGATCTTTGAGGATGCGGAAGTGCCCTATGAAGCCTTATTGGGGCCGCTTAATGAGGGCTGGCATGTGGCCATGAAAACGCTTGAGCGCGAGCGCGTCGGTCTCGGCTATTCCGGTCGCGTGCAGATACAACTCGACCAGCTTCTGGATTATGTCAAAGACGCCAAGGACAGTAGCGGGCGTCTTCTGTCGGAACGCAGCGATGTGCGCAGCAAGATTATGCGCCTGCGCGGTCTGAACCGCGCTTTGCGTCTGGTGATGAATAAGGTGGCCTCCAATCCGACGCTGGTCGATGCGGCGGTCTTCAAAGTGATGGCCGGTGACATCACCATTGCGGCGGGCGAGCTGGCCATGGAGATTGCCGGTCAAAGAGGGCTTTTGTTCGAGAATGACCCGATGGCGACGCTTGGCGATGGTGCCTTTATGTGGTGGGTCTATGCGCTGCCCGTGCAGGTTGCGGCGGGGCCGAGCGAGATTCAAAGAAATATTATCGCGCAGCGCGAATTGGGCCTGCCGAGGGGGAAATAGACATGAATTTTGATCTGAGCGAAAAGCAATCGGCGCTGAAAGAAAACGCGGCGCGCCTTTTGGGCGACGGTTTCTCAACCGAAACGATGCGCGAGCTGGAGCAGTCTGAGGCGGGTTTCGCGCGCCACATTTGGGATGAAGCCATCAAACATGGCTGGACGGGCATGACCATTGCCGAGGAATTTGGCGGTGCCGGCGTCAGCCTGTTGGACGCATGCGTCTTGCTCGAAGAGATTGGCCGCGCCGGTGCTAACCTGCCCTTGGTCACCAGTTCCGGTCTGGCTGCCGCGATTTTGCAGCGCGCGCCGCAGGGTGCCCAACGCGATTTGTGTCTGACGCATATTGCGGCCGGCAAAATCATGTCGCCGGTCCTGATCGATGCACAAAGCCGCAATGAATGGGATAGTGTGCGCCTGCCGGTGACACTGGAGGGCGACAGCTACGTCCTATCCGGCACGAAAATCATGGCGCATTTTGCCGCCGCGGCCGATGCCTTGCTGGTGACGGCGGTCACCCCTGATGGTGATATGGTTCTTCTAGCGGTGGATCCGGCGATGCAGGGTGTAGACATCACGCCGCATCATTCGGGTGCCGGGGTGCCGGTGGCGTCGGTTGCGTTTGACGGCGCGCGTATCGCGCAAGAAAACCTTATTGCAAAAGGCGAAGCCGCGCAGGCCGCCTTGCATGAGGGCTTGCATATCGGGTCGCTTTTGGCGACCGCTGAGGCGATTGGCTTATCCGAGACAGTAAAAAATATCACCACGGAATATGTGTCGAAACGCGAAGCCTTCGGGCAACCGATTGGTGCGTTTCAAGCCGTGGCGCATCCTTGTGCCGATATGCATATCAATGCCGAAACCATTCGCCTGCTGACCTATCAGGCCGCTTGGATGGCCGATAATGATAAGGATGCGGTGGAAGAAATAAGCTCGACCAAGGCGTTGGCGAATGAGCTGTTTGAACGCACGGCAAATGATGCGTTTTGCGTTCATGGGGCGGAGGGCTTCGCCGAGGCTTGCGATTTGCAACTCTTCATGCGCCGCATTCGTAGCTTTTGCCAGACAATGGGGGAAACCCATGAATCGCTGGAGCGCGCCGCGCAGTCTATCGGCCTGTAATCGCGTTTCGCAATGTATTTTGGGGGCGGGCGGTTAGACCGGCGTCCCCCAAGCGGCACATATTTTCTGCAATTCAGAAATCGTGTCGCGCGGATTGTCTAAGAAAACATGGTGACCGGCATTTTTGATGGTCACAAACGGGGCCTGCACTTGCTCTAGCATGGCATCGCGCACGGCCTCGGTGACCAGCACTGAGTTCTCGCCGCGCAAAAAGGCAATCTCACACGCCATGTCGGGCAGCAGCGCCCAAACGCCTTTTTCAATTTCGGCCGTTTTCTCCCAAAGCTGCGGATCCATCTTCCAAGTCCAGCCGGAGACGCCGTTATGCTCGATCGGTTTGATGCTGTGGCGTGCAATATGGTCGAGAATATAATGGTTTTCGCACGGCTGCTCCGGCACCAATCGGAAGCGGCCCAGAGCGGTTTTCTCATCGGCAAAAATCACTTCCCTATTGGATGCTTTGGGGCGCCGCCCTTCGAGATCGACCTCCGGTGGGAAAATCGGCGTATCGATAGTCACCACGCCTCTTAGTTGGGCGCCAATTCGCCCGGCCGTCGCCAAAGACATCAGCCCACCATAGGAATGACCGATGATAATCGGGTTTTCCGCATGCGCGAACATGCCGCTATCTTGCATGACGGCTATCTGATCGGCTGAAAATTGCGCCGTGGTGTATATATCGCGATGACCCGATCCGCCCATGCCGGAAAAGCTCATGGCGACGACGTTGAAGGCGGCGGCAAAATCCGGAGCGAAGAAATCATACCAATTGGCGTGCGCCGCCATGCCATGCACCAGCAACAGACCGGGCTTATCGGCGCTGCCCCATTGGCGATAGCTTATCGGCACGCCGTCGACCATCACCTCGCGCGCTATGGCTTGTGTTTCAAGTGCAGTGTCAAACCATTCAGGTGCCGGTGGTCTTGCGCCTGCATAGGCTGCCAAAGGATACGAGTCGCTCATTTGCAGACCTCCATTACATAGCTCGAAAAGGGGGGCCTGAGACTAATCGCCATCCGTTGAAACGAGGCTGGCGGCAAGTTTTTTAGCCAGCACCAGCAATTCGCTCGGCTCTGCATCGACGCTGTTTAGCGCGTCGAAATGGCTGAGGCCCAGAAAAAGAAAATTGATCATGGAAAACACCGCCTCCGGCGAGCCGAGCTTCGGGGGCAGGCGATCGCGCAGCGTCGCCAAACCCTCGGCGTGCCATTCAGACAATAAGTCTGCCATGACTTGTGAGCGCGTTGCCGAAAGATGCACTTCGATATTCAACATGCGAAAGGCGCGGCCTTCAGGTGCCAAAATCGCTTGCAGTGTTTTGTTGATAAAGGTCTCAATATCCGGCGCGTCCTTGGCAATCTCAAACAGGTTCAGTTCCCGCAAGGCAGACCGGCAGGCTTTCACCAGCAGGTCTTCACGGCTGTTATAATGGCTGTAAATCGCACCTTTGGTAACGCCGGCCCGGTCTGCAATAGCTTCCAATTTTGCGCCGCTCAGCCCGTGCTCGGCAAAGGCGGCTGCAGCGGCCTCCAACAGGGCTTTTTGCGTCGCTTGGCTTTGGCTTGCCGTGCGCTTGCCAAGACGTTTTGGCTGTCGTGATGGCGCGACACTTTGCTTTGCCGGTTTCAGGCCAGGGCTGTTCGATGAACGCGACATGGTAAAAGCTCATTGCTCCGGATATCGATTTTAGATACCTTGTGTTTAGTAATTAAACCGCGTAGATGCAATGTAATTCTACTTCCGCCATAGACGGCAGATTGGGCC
The DNA here is from genome assembly GCA_965658615.1 of Alphaproteobacteria bacterium. Taxonomy (GTDB): domain Bacteria; phylum Pseudomonadota; class Alphaproteobacteria; order RS24; family RS24; genus UBA8337. The sequence goes on from CBFHSX010000045.1 coordinate 10,224, forward strand.
AAGGAGTTGTTTTATGACCACACTCATTATTCGGATGCAAGTCAAGCCGGAGAAAGAAGACCGATTTCTCGAAATTATTCATGGCATTGTCGCATCAATGAAAGGCGCCGAGCCGGAAACCCGTGTTTACGCCTTCTGGCGCACCGAGACGCCGCATGAATATGTGCTTGTTGAAAGCTACATAACCGCCTCTGCGCTCGACTATCATATCAGCCGTCATATTGACGGGCAGGAAGAGTTCGGCACCTGTTTGGCTGCGCCGCCGCAAACCGAAAAGCTGGGTGACTTCGTCACCGGCTATCCGGATGAAACGACGCTGCCGCTCGCCTAAAGGCGTATTTCGGCGCGCCTTTAGGTCTCATCTCGGATCGAATGGTCTTTCAGATGAAACGATGTCCAAAAGAAAAATAAGGCGGCCGGGATAAGAGAAATCTGACATATGGCGACCGCCATATTGATCGATGATGTCGCATAGACAGGCTTTAAAATATCACTCAGCCAGCCCGACAAAAGCGGCCCCATGCCCATGCCGACAATATTCGAGGCCAGCAGCAAAAATGCCGAGGCGAGGGCGCGTTGGCTGGGTTTTACAATTGTCTGTATGATGCCGATATTGGGCGGGTAGCTAATGCCGATGAAAAAGGTCCCAATGCTGATCAGCACAACCATGCTAATTATATCGGGCGCGAACATGGCCCCCATATAAGCCGGTAAAGTCAACACCATTGCTAAGCCCGGGATCCATGCCATCCAGCGCGCGTCACGAAGCGCCAGTTTATCCGACAATATACCGCCAATCAGCATGCCGGGCGGCGAGCCGATCAATATCGCCATGCCCAGAAGCAGGCCGACCTCGCTCAAGGGGGCATTAAAGGTTCTGATCATGATGACAGCGGCCCATGACATGAGGATGAAACCGGCCATAGCTTGCAGTGTATGGCCGCCCAGCGCGCCCATATAGGCGGGCTCTTTGATCAGCGCCATTAACGAACCGCCAAGGCCCTCTTTCGGCAGGGCGTCAGGTTTTTCGACGGCGAATTTACCTCTTTCCGGCTCGCGCACGGTGAAATAGACGATAATGCCGAGGATAACGCCGGGCATGCCGACAATCACAAAGGCGGCGCGCCAGCCATAGGTTTCTGCCAGCCAACCGCCGGCGATGAGGCCGAGTGTTGCGCCCAATGGCGGGCCAATGGAGTAAATCGACAGAGCCCTTGTCAGCTCGGATTTTTTGAAATAATCGCCCAGCATGGAATGTGCCGGCGGTGTGCCACCGGCCTCGCCGATACCGACACCGACCCGGGCTGCGAAAAGCGACCAGAAACCACCCGCCATGCCGCACAGCACGGTCGCCGCACTCCAAATCGTCACCGATATGGAGATGATGTTTTTCCGACTGGTGCGGTCGGCCAGCCAGGCGACGGGGATGCCGAGGCCTGCATAAAACAGCGAGAAGGCCAGGCCCATCAGCAAGCCCCTTTGCATATCATTGAGCGTAAAATCCTTGCCGATATCCTCGATCAAGACGGACATGATTTGACGGTCCATAAAGCTCATCAAATAAGTCAGCATGAGCAGAATGAGTACGTAAAACCGATACGAATTTGATGATTTGGTCATGGTGCGCTGCCTTTCAGGTCAATAGACCGGCTTGCTTTTCGGGTTAGTCGGAACCGTATTGCGATTTGATGTCGTCATTATGTTCGCCGATACGCGGCGCCGGTGTGGGGCTGGCGGGCGACCAATCAGAATATCGGCTGGCCTCGCGCATTTCATAAAATGTCCCCTCGCTCGGGTGCTCGCGCTGTTCAAAGAATCCGGATGCCTGTAAATGCGGGTCATCCAGAATATCCTCCATATCGCGCACCGCCATGCAGGGAATGTTTTGCGCCCGCATCGCCTCTATCCAATAGGCGGTCGATTGCGAAGGCGTGCGCGCGGCGATGCCTTCATACATTTTTTCCTGATTTTTCATACGCGCGCGCGGCGTGGCAAAGCGCTCATCCTCGAGAAATTCAGGCGCGCCGAGCACATCATAAACGGCGGCCCATGACGCATCCGTATAGGGAACAATAACAATATGCCCGTCGGCAGTCGGAAACGGTTGGCGCAGCGGATCAACTTGCCGCGAATAACAAGCGGTTCCATTTGGCGGGATGAATGTCTTACCGGCCAAATGCTCTTTCAGCATGAAATGGGCGAAGGCCTCAAACATCGGCACTTCGACAAATTGGCC
>CBFHSX010000046.1:0-2858 GCA_965658615.1 Alphaproteobacteria bacterium
CTCTGGTTGCCGGTGCCGGCGGCGTGTTCCGCCTGCCGCAGCAAATCCCCGAGCGCATCGCCATGGAAATGGTGATGACGGGCGACCATTACACAGCCGAGCGCATGTATGAGGTCGGCCTCGTCAACGCGCTGACCGATGAAGGCAAAGCGCTGGACGGCGCCAAAGAACTGGCGGCGCGCATTGCCATTAACGGCCCGCTGGCGACAGCCGCGTCCAAGAAAATCATGAAGGAATACAAAGCCTGGCCGCATGATGAGATTTGGAAGCGCCAGCAAGCCATTATGGATCCGGTATTCTCATCCAGCGATGCGCGCGAGGGGGCCACGGCCTTTGCCGAAAAACGCGCGCCGGTTTGGAAGGGCGAATAACCCGCCATATCGCTTAAAAGCAAAAATAAAGGGCGCTCCCGCGGGAGCGCCCTTTTTACATGTCGGCGGCGAAACCCGTCATTTAGTGCCCGAGTTGCAAATCCCCGACCGCGAGCGAACGGGCGGCTTCACCCTCGCCCGCATAGCTGCCGGAAATGGCGATTGAGCCATCCGGAGTATTGAGCGTAAATGTGCCGGCTGTTTGCAGATTATTCAGCGTGCCGTAAACCCCGCCATCAACGGCAATGCCATCGCCCGTGCCGCCATAATGACCGGTCGGCAGGTTGGCATTGTCAAATTCGGGGCTCAGTTCTACCGCAGCCGACATTGTATCGGACAAATTATCGGCGTTGAAATTGGTCAAGTCCCAGCTATTGCGGCTGCCATCATTGGGATTGGCGAAATCAACCGAGACAGCCACTTCGCCATAGCCCTCAGCGACGCTACGGGCCGTCGCCACTGTGCCATAGGCGTGACCGCTAAAGGTTGCGCGCATACCGGCCAGCGAACGCAGCGTATCGGAATCGAGCGGCGAGCCGATGGCCCAATGCGCCTTATGGCGATAAGTCAGATTACCCAAAGCGCGGTCGGTGAAATCCTCGGTTTCCCAAAGCCCTGTCGCCACTTGGTCGCAATCGCAAATCTCGATGCGGGTCTTGCGTTGCAGCGTTGCCGGGTCGTTTCTTACCGTGGTCTGGGTGGCCTCGTTTGAGCTATTACGCTCGGCGATAATCGCATCAACCGTGTTTTTGAACTTAAAGCTATTGGCAGCCAACAAATCAGTCGCCTCGCCCATCGCCATGACCGGCGTGGTGACACGGTTTTCATTGCCACTCGCATCCGTATAAGAGGCGGTGAAGCCGGTATTGACCTCGCCATTGCCCAATAGGCGCAGCGTATTGCTGCGGGTCTCGACCGGCTCGGCCTCACTATATTGATTGACGCTCGAATAAGCGCTCCAGTAAAGCGCCACGCCCGAGCCCCAAACGCTGGTGCCGCCGGCAAGCCGTTGACCGGCCAAGGACACGCGATAAGCATCGGCAATCGTATTGGCCTGACGCTGTGCAACCTCTTCATTGCGCTTATCGTTTTCATCTTCGACTTGCTTGGAAACCAGCTCGTCTTTTTCATCCGGTGTCGGCTCCAAATCGATTTTTTCCTCGACCTGATAATCCTCGATTTTCACATCGCTGACCGGATCAAGATAAGCTACATCGACCACCCCGCTTATGGCTTTGTCGATAAATTCCCCACCCAGACCGCCAACAAAACTTTCCTTACCGAAATCGATTAGATTGCCCTCGTCCAGATTGCTGACAAGCTCCGGCGCAAAGACGATTTTTTCGTCCAAGCCCGCCGTGTCGATAATGGTCGGCTCGATTTTCACATCCTCGATTTTAATCTCTTCGGTCTTAAAATCTTCACCGCCGGTTGCATCGATAAAGCTGCTGCCATCGGGATCGATAAGCGCAATGCTCGATAGCCCGGTCTCCGTATCCTTTTCAACGCTCACCGCGATGCGGCTCTCGCTCGACACATTGGTTTCGCTCTTACCGTCATCGGATTCGGCTTTGGCTTCATTGCTGGCTTCGATGACCGGCAATAGCGCAATCAGCTCTTCTTCCGAGACCAGCTGGCTGGCCAGTGCCAGATCAATCGAGCCGCTGGCCAAATCAATCAGCGCGGCATCGGCATTGGTTTCTTCAATCTTGCCGTCAACGCCAATTGTGCGCAGCACAACCTCGCCATCCTCGGTCACATCGACCTCAGCCACCGGTTCGTCATAAGTCACATTGGCCACGCCAATGCTGGTTTTCAGCGCGTCGCGTGTCGATAGCGCCCCGCCCAAAGCGACCAAATCCTCAAGCTTTTTATCCTCAACATTATCGGGCAAGGACAGACCATTGGCATCAGCCAAAATCGTAATCGCACTGAGCGCATCATCGCGCACAATATCGGCGCTGACGATTTGCGTCACTTCTTCGGAATAAAACACCGAAGCCAGATCCGTGCCGACCACACGCGTTGTCAGCTTGGTGTCGAACACGCCCGTATCGAGCAGCAATTTATCGGCGGCATTATCGTCGATAAAGCTGATTTGACTGCGCGTCGTTGCCTCCTCGGCCCGCGCTGCCAAGAGCGGGTTAAAATCGGCACTCGGCTTCAGCAAACCGTTTTCATCGATTTCCAACTGGCCGGACTCATACAGCTTGGCTGTGGTCTCATCGCCGGATAGAACGCTGCGTGTCGCGGTTAGATTGGATTTGTACAAATCCTCCGTCGTCAACACCTCAACCTCTTCAAACCCGAACTCGCGCAGCGTCGCATCACTGACCTGTTTTTCATCGGTCTCTTGAAACGTCACTTCCTCGTAAAAATCTTCCTGCTGATAGCTGGTGCTGGCCACCAAAAAGCCGTTTTCATCAACCTCCAGCAGACCATCGTCAAACATGGCTTGCGCCGTCGGGTCCAGCTCCAACATTTTGG
>CBFHSX010000046.1:2868-10134 GCA_965658615.1 Alphaproteobacteria bacterium
AAAGCCGTTTTCATCAACCTCCAGCAGACCATCGTCAAACATGGCTTGCGCGGTCGGGTCCAGCTCCAACATTTTGGCTGTCGGCACAATGGCCCCGTTCTCATCAATCGCGACACCGCCTTCATTAATCAACTTGGCCGCATCAGGGTCGATCTCGGCCAGTTCAGCCGTTGCTTCCAGCTTGCCGTCTTCGCCGATTTCAACCAGACCGCTATCGACCGGATTATCGACCAGCACATCGCCGGTTTCTTCGGGCTGCGTCGCGGCGTCGGCATTGTTTTCAGCCGCTTGGGTATCGGCTTGGGTATCGGCTTGGGTATCGGTTTCGGCCTCAGAAGCTGTTGCTGCCGCGGCGGGCGTTTCGCCGGCCTCGGCTTGAGCTTCACTTGTAGCAGGCGTATCGGCTTCTTCCGGCTCGACAATATTTTCTTGTGCTTCGTCGTCCAGCTCTTGCTTTTTCTCTTCTGCCGTCACTGTGCGGGTTGCCACACCGCCTTCATTATCGCGCTCGATCAATGTGCCGACGCGGTCAGTTTCAAAAATTCCCTCCGGCGTCACAACGCTGAGGCGGCCATGCACCAGCTCGGCCAACAGCTTGCCATCAGTACCCAGTGCAATTTTGGCGATACCACCGCGAATACCGACCGTCGCTTCGCCGGCATTAAACTTCACCTGATTGGCGCGTTTCGACAGCACACCGCCGATAAAGCGCATTGAGCCTTTTTCAATCCGCGCGCCGAGATTGCCGCTCAATTGCGACGGGTCGAAAACAAATTCATCAATGACAATGCGCGAGGACGGGCCGATATTCATGCTCGAGCCGTCGACAAACAGCACTTGTGTGCGGCCGCGCTTGCCGGTTTCGATCAGCACATCCTGGTCAACCCGATCGCCGACAGCGATGATTTCCAGCTCCTGCGCCGTATCACCCAATCGCGCTTGCGGGATAACGGCCGAGGCAACACCAACCTTGGCGCGCGCCGCCGCCGGTTGCACCAGCGGGGCAAAACAAAGCGCCACAGCGCTGACACCGACAAGCCCTTTGCGGGCAATGCTTTCAATCTTCATGGTCAATTTGCTCATTGGAAGCTCCTCGAGAAGTTCAAAGATCCGGTCAGATCTTCATATTGGGCTTCAGGAATATTACTTTCGCGATGCGTATAATTTAGCGAAAGGTCAATACCGACCCCAAAAATACTGCGCCCCAAAGACAGACCGGCCGTCGCGTCTTTATCATGGCGGATAATATCCTGCGGGATGGGGGCAAAGCCGCCGCTTTGCACACCGTCGCGTTCATTTTCGCGATAGCCGAGACTGCCGCCAAGACGGAAGCCCCAAAGGCTGGTCGAATGCGACAAATTGAGAGCGCCACCGGTTGCCGCTTCATAATCATCATCGGCTTCGGCGCGGTCGAGTTTCAATGAAATTGAGCTATAGCCGCCTGATGAATGAATATGGCCAAGCGATAGGCTGACATTATACCGCGCGCCATCCTTATCGGCGTCGCGCGCCTCTTCATGGCTTTTCTCGCCATATTCAAAAGCCAAAGCCAGTGGGTTGCGCTGGCCCAGATAGCCATTGACCGACATGCCACCGGCCATGGTGACGGCATAATTATCCACCGCATCCGTGTTCAGCACATTGGCCGAAAAATACGGGTTGAGGCTGAGCGGCGTGCGTGCGCCGCGCGAAAGCGGCAAATCAAAACCAAGCCGTAATGAGGTGACGCTGATATCCAGCGCTTTCAGCCCCTCACTGCCTTGCAGGCTGCCATAATGATTGAGGCTGGCATTAAAACGACGATCGGTGAGCCCGTCCAATTCGCGGCTGTAAGAGATAGAGAGCGAACCGTTTTGACTGGTATCGCTATCCGGCGTCAGGCCCGGATAATCGAGCTCGCTCAAATTCGGCCAGCTTGGGCGAATTTCGCGACGCAGCGTGTTTTGCGCAATGACATCTTCCAGCTCAGGCTTGGTGACCGCATTGGATTGGTGTTTCATGCCAAGGCTGAGCGACATGGCAAAGCTGCCGCGCGCATTGGCTTCGCGGGTCGAGGCCAATAAAACCTCGGCGCGTGCGCGCACATCCGCCGCAATCGTTTTATCGTCCAGCACTTGCAGGAAATAGGCCTCGGCCAGCTCCGGCGCTTCGAGGCGCAAATACAGCATGCCCAATTCGAGGCGAATAAGCGGCAGGCCCGAGCGACCGATCAGCAGACGCTCCAGCGTCGCCACGGCGGCCTCGAAATCCTCCAACTCAATGGCGCGGCGCGCAAAGGCCAGATTGAGGTCAACCTCACCCGGCTTTTGCAATACGTCGCGAAACATCGGGTCAAGCGCCGCTGCGCCCGGCCCGCGCAAAAGCGTCTGCGCCTGCGCTGCGGAAGACAAAATAACACTGACGGCCAAGAGATAGCCGACAAGACCGCCCTTATGAACTGCTGTAATCAACACAAAATACCCCAACTTAACTCCCTCTACTTACCAAAAATAAAGGTCACACACCAGCTTTTAGGCAACTGTCCCGCCGCCCTCAAAAAGCACGGTTTTGGGGGATCACGCGGCGCTAAACAACCAGCAAATCGGCAAAAAAAGTGAGCCAAAGCGCGATGGTCAGCGCACCGAGCAGGGTCGACAAGACAATGGCGCTGGAGGCCGTATCCTCGGCTGTCGCATATTGGCCGGCAAAGACAGCAGTGAAAACGCCGCTCGGCATGGCTGCCAGCACGGTGATGGTGGCTGTGAAAAGCGGCTCGAGGCCAAACACATAATGCGCCAGCCCATAAACCATGGCCGGCATCAGCGTCAATTTTATCGCCGAGATAAGCACTGCCGGCACCGCCGCGGCGCGCCATGAAATAAAGGCCAAACGCCCGCCAACAGCCACCAGCGCCACCGGAATGGCGGCGCTGCCCAAAAGCGCGAAAAACCGATCCACCGGGCCGGGCAGAACCAGCCCGCTGAAATTCCAAATCACCCCGGCCATCAGACCCAACACCACGGTTTGATCGCGCATGGTGCGCAGTAATTGCGGAAGCAGCGTCGCCGGGCTGACATCCTCTTTTGTGGTATACTCAAGACAAGTCAGCACAGTGGCGAAGATCAACAAGCCATGAAACGCCAAGACAAGAAATAGCGGCAGACCGGCAGCCGGGCCAAACGCCGTCAGGATAATCGGGATGCCCAGCATCACCGTATTGGAAAACGCGCCGCCAAAGGCGAAAATCACCCGCGCCGATCGCGACCAGCCGGGCAAGACCAGACCGGCAAATAAATAGGCCAGCGCCATAAGACCCAACATGGCACCATAATAAGACGCCCACAGCCCCCACGGGATTTGCGGCGGGAATTCCGTCAGCGCGACATTGCGAAACAAAAGCGCCGGGGCCGCTATGGCAAAGACGAATTGGTTCAATGTGGCGGTTTGCGTGTCGCTTAAAATGCCGCGCCGCGCCGCGCCATAGCCGACCAAAACCACCGCAATAACCGGCAAAATGACTGAGAAAGCCTGTTCCATGCCCTTTGCATAACATTGTTTGTCGCCCGCCATAGAATTTTGTCGCGGCGACTGGATTTATCACGGCGGCGGCATAACTGCCGGTGCATGGAAACCGAACCGAAAGATTTCGCAGACCGCGACGCGCTCATCGCCCATGTCAGGGCGCTATCGCCATCACTGCCTGCCGATGACACGCATGTCAGTGATATGCAGGGCGGGCGCGCCGAAGCCGCAGCGCGCATTGCCCAAATCGACCCGATTGCTTATGGCCACTCGCGCAATTATCTCGACGGCGCGGTGACAAGGCTATCGCCCTATATCCGGCACGGCATTGTGACACTGAACGAGCTACGCAATGCGGCGCTTGATTTTGGCGATGTGAAACCGATCGAAAAATTCGTGCAAGAGCTTGGCTGGCGCGATTTTTGGCAGCGCGTTTATGCGCAAAATCCCGATTGGATTTGGCACGATGTCGAGCCTTACAAAACCGGCTTCAGCGCCGATGATTATGCCGACACGCTGCCCGATGATATTGCCAATGCCACAACCGAGAGCGCTGCCATGAATTATTTTGTGCAGCAATTGAAAACCACCGGCTATTTGCACAATCATGCGCGCATGTATTTGGCGGCCTATATCGTGCATTGGCGGCGCGTCAAATGGCAGGCCGGGGCGACGTTTTTTCTGGCCCATTTGCTGGATGGCGACCCGGCCTCAAACAATCTGAGCTTTCAATGGGTGGCCAGCACATTTGCCAATAAGCCGTATTATTTCAATCTGGAAAACCTACAAAAATTCGCCGGCATGGAAGCGCCGTGCGATTATCATAACAATAAAGTGCTGGCCGGCTCTTATGATGATTTGGCGGTGCGGCTGTTTCCGCATATGGAGGCCCTATGAGCGCGCTTATCTGGCTACATGAAGACGCGCTGCGCGCCGACCATCCGCTATTTGCTACCGCAAGCGCCGACGCGCCCGCCTATTTCATTTGGGACGACGCCTATATGGAGGCCATGGGCTATGGGCTGAAACGCCGCGTCTTTATTTATGAAACCCTATGCGAACTGGGTGTTGAGATTTGTGCCGGCGACAGCCTAGCGACTTTAACGGCCCTTGCCGCCCAACACGGCACAAGCGAGGTCATTACCGCTAAAACACCCAATCCGCGCTTGAAAGACATCATGGCCGAGCTGCGCGCGCAGGTAAAAGTCTCGACCATTGCCGATACGGCTTTTGTGCAAATGGATGCCATACCGGAGCTGAAGCGGTTTTTCAAATATTGGAATAAAGCGAAGAAAAAAGCGTTTCTGTTTGAAGGGCGCGGCTGATTATTGGGCCAGCGTCGCATCGACGGCTTTGACCAGCCGCCTCGATTGCGGCTTGGTCATGGATGAAAAATACGTCACCGCTTGGCCGTCGCCATCAATAAGGAATTTATAGAAATTCCATTTCGGGCTGGCCCCGGTCTCGGCCTTCAGCCATTTATACAGCGGGTGCGCGCCTGCGCCTTTGACCACCAGCTTATCCGACATCGGAAAATCAATCGAAAAATTGACCTCGCAAAATTCCTTAATATCGTCTTTTTGCCCCGGCTCTTGTTGCCCGAAATCATTGCTCGGCACGCCCAGCACCACCAGCCCCTTATCGCGGCGGCTGTCATAGAGCGCCTGCAGCCCGTCATATTGTTTGGTAAACCCGCAATAAGATGCCGTATTGACCAGCAGGATACTCTTGCCCTTGAAATCGGCCAGCTTCAATGTGCCACCATCGAGGGAAGGTAGGGAGAAGTCATGCGCGCTATCGGCCGCTTGCACCGGCATGGCCAAGGCGCCCAGCAGCGCCAGAAATATCAAGGACAGTCTCATATGACCGATATAGGCCGAAAAAAAGACACATCAATCAGCCGGTGTCGGGGTCATTAAAAAGTCATCCGATTCGACCCCGATATAGGAGGACCCAAAATTGCCGGAGCTGTACTCATCGGTTCTGTGAAGTTTCAGGCGCGCAGCACCAATGGCCGCTGCCTCAGCGGTGGCGTCATCCATCGTGCCAAGGTTTTTGAAAATGTTGAGGTCAAAGAAGAGGGAAAGGGCTTTTTCATCACTGCCCGTTGTCGCGCCTTGAACACTAATGGCGTTGTCAGTTCGCCGTCCCGCGTGAAATCCAAATTTGCCTATATCGCTGTTTGAGGCGGTCGCATTATCGGTCAATAATTCATTGGAAAAACGTCCCCAATCGCCGAAATCACCCGACACACGCGCCGCCAAACCGGCTTTCATGGAGGCGAAATCAACCCGCACCACCGGATCAATAGAAGCCGACCATCCACCGCTATTGGTGTTGCTATAAATGCCGTCAGTCAGAATTTGAGTCGGTGCGCGCAATTCCACTGTCTGATTATTCATCCGCGATTGCAGGGCACTATTGCTGGAAAAGCGCTGATCATCACCATATTCATCGAGCATCATGGCAGCGCTGGTGACGAATAAATCATCCACCGTATGGCTGCTCTCGACCAAATCATAAGTGCCAATATCAAAATCATGGTCGCTGGCATCATTGGTGCCATCGCCATCACTATCGGCTGTCAGCGGGTCAAACAGCATGGCGACCTCGGTCGCATCGCTCAGCCCGTCGCCATCACTATCGGCCAATTGCGGGTTGGTGCCCAGCACGCCCTCTTCATTATCGCCCAGCCCGTCGCCATCGCTATCCAGCGTCTCATCGGGATTATTGGGGAAAGCATCAGAAGCATCGACCACCCCATCGCCATCGCTATCAGGCCGGGTCACCGCACTATAGGCATAATCATCGGCGCTATAAGTCACTTTGGTCTCGCCCAAATATTGCCCGCCATTATAATTATTCTTTGAAATCTGCGCGTCCCAATCGCCTTGCAACGCCAATTGATCGACATTGGCGCTACTGTCCGGATTGCCCAGCTTGAAGCGGAAAGTCGTGTTCAGCCGCCAATAGCGGCTGTCATCATCGGGGCGATTGGCAACGGTGAGCGTGCCCTCTTCGCCGTAATTGGCGCCATATTCATCATATTCATATTTATTGATCGTGGTCGAGAAATAGCCCGGTTGGCCCATGGACGGGTCAATATCAAATTCATTGGCCAGCACGCCATTATAGACTTGGCCGAAATCACTGCCGAAATCGGCGTTGAGCAGAGCCGAGAGGCTGGCGCTGATGAGATTGCCATTGGCCGCGCTCATGGTTTGTGCTGCATCGACTTTGGAGAAATCGAGCACAAGAGACGGGGTCAACTCCATCCATGTATCGCCATTTGTGACGCGCTGCAGCGGCGCGGCCAGCTCAATCGTGCCCGGCGTTGCCACACCGGCCAGCAAATCCCAGCTATCCAAGGTCGGAATATTGGCGCCATATGATGAGCCAATGGCATAATCGGGGAAAATCGAGTCCAGCGAATGATCGCTGCTGCGGCCGTTGAAATTGAACAAGGGCAGCTCATCCTGCCCATCCATCACCCCGTCGCCATCGCTGTCCTTGCGCAGCGGATTGGTGCCGGCAGCATATTCATCGCCATCGCTAATACCATCGTCATCGCTATCCGTGCTGCTATTGCTCGTATTATAAGCGAGCTCAAGCTCGTCGCTCATGCCGTCGCCATCGCTGTCTTCCGTGCCGGTCGCATCATTGGGGAAAGCGTCTTGCGCGTCGCCCTTGCCGTCATCATCGCTATCAGCATCATTCGGGTCGGTGCCGAGCGCCAGCTCTTCGCTATCACTCAGCCCGTCGCCA
>CBFHSX010000046.1:10144-11411 GCA_965658615.1 Alphaproteobacteria bacterium
TTCAACGCCATCGCCATCCGTGTCGGCACTATTCGGGTCAAGCCCCTGTGCGGTTTCATAAGCATCGGTCAGCCCGTCGCCATCACTATCGACGCCATAGGCTGATTTCGACGCATCGGTCGGGAAGGGGTCGTCCTTATCATTAACGCCATCGCCAGCCGTATCGGCATTGGTCGGGCTGGTGCCGGCCATTTCTTCGACAATATCCGCGACGCCGTCATTATCGCTATCGCGGTCGGCATTATCGCCTGTGCCGTCATTATCGAGGTCAGCTGTCTCGTTCGGATCATTCGGGAAACTATCCTGCGCATCGACCACGCCGTCGCCATCCGTATCAGTCACGCTCGGGTCGCTTGGCGCAGCAGGCGCCGCCTCGGCTTCCGCTTCCGGCTCGGCTTCTTGCTCTTCTTCCAAGGCAGCCAGCTCCCTATCGGCGATGCCGTCATTATCCGTATCGATAAACGTGCTCTCGCGCGCTTCAGAGGTTTTACGCTCCTCGGTCACGCCGCTGCGTGTCTCACTCACGGTCTCGGTAACATCCGGCGCGACAAAATCAGCCACGGCTTCCACTGCGCCGGTGAAGAAGTCGGCAATTGCTGTCGCGGCTGTTGCGACTGCTGTGGCGGCTGCCGGGGCCGCAGGTGCTGTCGTCGGCGCGTCAATTTCAACAGCGATTTGTGTATCAATCTCCGTGTCGAAACTGGAGACCAGCGCCTGCTTCTCGCTCACCTCCAAGGCGGCGGCCGGCGCGACTGTTTGCGCCGCTGCTGTTTCGGCTGAAGGCGCTGCCGCCGTCTCCACAGGTGCAGCAGGCGCGGGGGCGGTCTCTGTTTCAGTCACGCCCAGCGCGCTTGTCGGGGCCGACGCGCCCACATCACCCTCATCAGCGCTCTGCGGCGCGGCGCTTATGGCTTGCGGCGCAGCCGGTTCTGCGTCACTGCCCGCCTCACCACTTGCCTCTCTACTTGCCTCACTACTTGTTTCATTACTTGTTTCATTGGCCGCTTCTGACGCTGCAATATCTGTGCGCGTCTGAGTTTCGGCTTCGGTTTCAGTTTCCGTCGCAGTTTCAGTTTCAGTTTCAGTTTCTGTTTCAGCCTGTGTTTCGTCACTGGCTTGGCTTCCATCAGCCGGTTCTGCTTCCACCTCAGCTTCGGTCTCGGTTTCGCTCTCAGCTTCTGATTCAGTCTCAGTCTCAGTCTCAGTCTCAGCCTCAGTCTCGGTTTCAGTCTCAGCCTCAGTCTCGGTTTCAGTCTCTTCTTCAGCC
>CBFHSX010000047.1:0-11316 GCA_965658615.1 Alphaproteobacteria bacterium
TCTTATCCAGAGCCGGCCAGTTATATTGAATGTTTTGCCGCGTCGTGAAATGGCCGTAACCGCGATCATATTCGCGGGCAATATGCGCCAGCATATGCATTTGTGTCGATGACAGCGTGCCGTAAGGAATGGCGACGCGCAGCATGTAGGCATGCAATTGCAGATAAACGCCATTCATCAGGCGCAGCGGTTTGAAGGCGTCCTCGGTAATCTCACCGGCGACGCGGCGCTCGACTTGACCGCGAAATTGTGCGACGCGCTCGGCAACCAGCTTATGGTCAAATTCGTCGTAACGATACATGGGTCAAGCTCCTGCTTCGGCTTGTTTGCCTAGGTCGAGGCGCACGGTCGGGCCGGCGGCGCGAATGGTTTCGCGCACGGAGGCGGGTTTGAACCCGGCACCGTCTTCCAGCACCTCGAAAAGATAGGGTCCCAGCACGGCCAGTTCGAAATCGGCGGGCATGGCGCGGGCCAAAAGCGCGGCGGCGGCATCCGCGCCATCGACAATTTCAGCCGCGGCAAATTCTTCGACCCAGCAATTGTCATCGGCCAAATAAACCACCTCGCCATCGCTGAGGCGATTGGCGGTGACGGCCTGAAAACGGGCGCCTTTTGCGCTGTGCTGTGCCATGGAAGCATCCTTTAAAATATGCGCGGATATTGCATAAAAACGCATTATCCGTCAAGAAGATGTGGAATTATATAAAATACAAAAATGACATGTGAAATCAGCGTTGATAGCTGTCATGCCAACGACGCAGGAGCAGAAATTCGGCCAAAGTCAGAGCGTAGAACAGCGCAATGCCAAGCGCCGATAAAAGCGCCAATGCGGCAAACATAGTGGCGATTTCCAAACGATTGCCGGCCTCGATAATTCGCCAAGCCAGACCGGTGCTGGCACCGGAACCGGCGACGAACTCGGCCACCACGGCGCCGATAAGCGCCAGACCGCCGGATATTTTTGCGCCGGTCAAAATAGAGGGCAGCGCAGCGGGGAGTTCGAGATGCACAAGCCTTTGCCACCAGCTTGCGCCCGCCAGCGTCATCACATCATGCAAGGCCGGTTCAACACTGCGCAGCCCCTGCACGCTATTGGTCAGCATGGGGAAGAAGGCGACAATCCAAGCAATAATGACCAGCGCCCGATCGACATGGTCGAAACCGACCCAGATCAGGATAAGCGGTGCAATGGCGACGACCGGCGTGACTTGTAGTGTCACGACATAAGGATAAAGTGCCATTTCGATAAGCCGCGCGCGGGTGAAAATCACCGCCAGCGCGACCCCACTCACTATGGCCCAGAAAAATGCCATGGCGGTAACCCTCACCGTCACCCAAAGAGCCGCCAAGAGCGTGGATGCATTATCGACCAGCGCGCTGCCAATGGCCGAGGGGGCGGGCAGCACAAAACGCGGTATGTCAGCGGCAATGACCCAGACTTCCCAAATAATGAGCAGGGCGAGGCCGAGTAGGAGCGGGATGGCAAAGCGCATCATTCAGCCGCCTCCAAATCATGCCCCAAAGCGGCACTGATATTTTGGCAGGCTTGGTGAAAAGCCGGGCTGCTGCGAAACGCCGTATCATCGCTGCTGCGGTCAATGTCAATCGTGGCCGTCAGGCTGCCATCGCGCATCACCAAAGCGCGCTCGGCCAGATAGGCCGCTTCGGTGACGCTATGGGTCACAAAAATAATCGTACAATTTTGTTGCTGCCAAATGGCGCGCAAATCATCATCGAGCTTGAAGCGCGTCAGCTCGTCCAATGCGGCGAAGGGTTCATCCATCAGGAGAAGCGGCGGCTGTTTGGCTAGAGCGCGGGCCAGCGAAACGCGCATTTTCATGCCGCCCGATAATTGGCGCGGTAGGGCGTCGGCGCGCGCGGCCAGCCCAACCAGAGCCAGCGCATCATTGGTGCGACTTTCAATATCGGCCGCCTCCAGCCCGGTAATCCTCAAAGGCAGGGCAATGTTTTCATAAACGTTTTTCCATGCCAGCAATGTCGGTTCTTGAAACACGAAACCGATATCGCTTTGCGGCGGGGCAGTGAGGCGCCCGGATGAGACCGGCAAGAGACCGGCCAAGGCGCGCAATAGGGTAGACTTGCCGCAGCCCGACGGACCGACCAGAGCGGTGAAACTGCCGGGCGCAAATTGCGCCGTTACCCCGTCAAGGGCGGCAAAGCCGTTATCATAATGCAGGCCGAGGTTCTCAAGCGCGATGGTCATGGTGTGCCGCCGATAAAGCGTGTGGTAAAGGCGGCCTGCCAATCAAGCCCCGACGGGTAAACGCCATTATCGGCCATGGTGGTGAAAAAATTTTCCCAGCGGGCTGCATCCATCGCGCCGATCCCCTCGGCCGTGCCGTCTTGCGGGATCAGCATACCGCGCGCGCGAATTTGCGCGATCGCTTGGTCGAGAATATCCTGCGTCATATCCGGATTGGCTTTCAGGATGAGCGCATTGCCGGGCGCCGGATCGCCGAAAATATAGCTGCGCCAGCCTTCAATCGAGGCATTGACAAAGGCTTGCACAATTTCCGGCCGCGTCTCGATCAGCCGGTCTTGCGCCAGCACCATGGCGGCATAGCTCGGATAGCCATAATCGGACAACAGAAACACCTGCGGCTCAACACCCCCCTGCTCGGCAATCGTATAAGGTTCGGAGGTGACATAGCCCTGCTGAATGGCTTGCGGGTTAACCAGAAACGGCGCCAGATTGAATGTATATTTGCGGATTTGCCGATCGGAAAAGCCGAAGCGCGCCTTCAGCCATACCCAAAACGCATTGACCGAAGCATCGGCAATCATCACTGGCTTGTCTTTAATATCGGCCAGCGTCTTAATGTCGTCGCGCTTATGCGTGATCAGCACTTGCGGGTCTTTTTGAAACGCCGCCATCACCGCTTTGGCCGGCACACCGGCGCGCACCATGTTGAGCGGGATAAAGCTGTTCGAGCCCATGCCGAAATCGATCGCCCCGGCGCCGAGCAATTGCGGGATATTGACACCCGGACCGCCACCGCGCAGCGTCACCTCAAGACCTGCTTTTTTATACAGGCCCAGCGCCTTGGCTTGATAAAAGCCGCCTTGTTCGGCTTGCGCTTTCCAATCGGTCGCAAAACTGACCGGCTCGAGCGCCTGCGCTGTCGGCGCGAAACCGCATAATACCGCAAACATAGCAAGCATGGTGTTGCGCAAGGACATGGTCTAAACTCTCCCCAATCGTGCCTGTCAAACTGACAGACAGGTCTTTATGCGTCAATAAGCGGGGCCCCGCCAGATGAGTGATTGCAGCTAATATGGAACAAAAACCGTTTTGGGAAACCACCCCATTGGAAGAAATGAATGAAGCACAATGGGAAGCCCTATGCGATGGCTGCGCCAAATGCTGTCTCATCAAGCTGCAGGATGAGGAGACGGATGATATTGTCTTTACCGATATTGCCTGTCACCTGCTCGACCATGGCACTTGCCGCTGCACGCAATATGCCATGCGCACCACGCTGGTGCCGAGCTGCGTCAAGCTGACAAAAGATAATTTGCACCAAGTCGATTTCATGCCGCCGAGCTGTGCCTATCGGCTTTTACATGAGGGCGCGCCGCTGCCGAGTTGGCATCCGCTCGTGTCGGGCACGCAGGATAGTGTGGTGGCTGCCGGCATGTCGGTTAAAGGTCGGGTGCTGGATGAAACGGCTTTTGAGGGCGATTGGGAAGAACAAGTGGTCGACTGGCCGGTCGAAAAAAAACCATAAAATGTTTCTTTCCGTGCCAAAGCTAATGCGTTGATGAGCTTGGCCTTTTTAAAACTTATGCAACCAAAAGTTGAGTAAAGCATTGAAATAGTTAGAAAAAATACAAAAAAACCTTGACGAGCGTGACGCTTGTTTGATAGGTTTGTGCCATGGTCGACAAATGCCGGAGCGGGAAAACACCCGCTCCGGTTTTTGTTTGCCGCAAAATTAGCGACAAAACAGATTATGCCAAAACCCGATACGCGACTGGTCGATGTGCACCATAAGCTGCTGGTCGAGATGACTACGCTGCATGCGCGCTTGCCGAGTGATGTCGAAAATGTCTCCGAGGCGTTTGAGCGCTATGCCCGCATTGTGGCGCTGATGGTGCGCTCTCTCGATGTGCTGACCCGATTGGAGCAACGCCAAAACGATAAGGCCGAAAAACAGATTGACCCGCAAGCGCGCAACGCCCTCATCAGGGATATTGAACAAAAGCTGGCCCGGCTGACCCGTCGGTGATTTATTGGCAGGCAACACCGGTTGTCGCACGGCCGGATAGCGGCCACTTCACCGGTGGGCGGGTATTGGTGTCGCTTTTTCATATCGAATTGCCGGTGCCAATCGCCCCCGAGCGCTAGGGGCTGGTCAGGTAAAATCTCTGTGCTATGGTCGGCGCAAATAGGAGGAGGAAACCCATGTCTCGACTTACCGATAGCTCAACCAGTGTCAGCGATGCGGTCACGACGCGCTTTTCATGCCGCGCTTATCTCGACAAGCCGGTGCCACATGAAGACCTTAAATATATCGTCGAAACCGCCACGCGCGCGCCCTCGGGCGGCAATTTGCAGCCTTGGCATGTTTATGTTTTGCAAGGCGAGCCGCGCCAGCAATTGATCGACACGGTCGCCGAGCGCGCCATGGCCAAGCCGGCCGGTGAGGGTGGCGATTATCTGATTTATCCGCCGGAGCTGAAATCGCCTTACCGCGACCGGCGCTTCGATATTGGCGAGCGCATGTATGAAACAATGGGCGTGGCGCGTGACGATAAAGCGGCGCGCTTTGCTTGGTTGGCCAGCAATTACACTTTCTTCGGCGCACCGGTCGGCATGTTTTTCGCTTTGGATAAGCAAATGCAGCAGGGCCAATGGTCGGATATGGGGATGCTGATTCAAACGATGAGCCTGCTGGCCCGCGAGCGCGGCCTGCACACATGCGCGCAAGAAGCGTGGTCGCTTTGGACGCCGACAGTGAAAGAATGTCTCAATATTCCTGACCATTTGACCGTATTTTGTGGCCTTGCGCTCGGTTATGCCGACCCGGACGCGCCGGTCAATTCGCTGGAAAGCCCGCGCGCGCCGATGGATGAGACCGTCCAATATTTCGGTCTGTAAAAGCTGATGGCGGCTTTGTTTTGGGCTATTTGCGGCATTGCGGCGGCGGCATTGGGCTATTGGCTCAGCGCCCCATTGCGCGCCGATAAGGATAAACGACCGGCGCTGGCCGTGCTTGCCGGCGTGCCGCTTTTGGCGCTTGTCGCTTATCTCTATCTCGGCAATCCGGCCATGCCGGATGCGCCGCTGGCCCCGCGCCTCGCCGGCAATCTAGAAGAGCTGCCCCCCGCGGCGGTGCTGGCACGCTTGGAAGACGAGCTACGCCAACGCCCGGATGACGCGCAAGGCTGGCGCTTATTGGCGCGCTTGCACGCCACCACCGGCAATCACCCGAAAGCCGCCGATAGCTGGCAACGACTACTTGATCTCGACGATACGGATGTCGAGGCGCAGACCGGTCTCGCCGCCGCTTTGATCGAACAGGATGGTGGTGTGGTAGCGGAGGTTGCCGTGGCTCTGCTGGATCGCGCGCTGGCTGCCGAGCCGGATAATTTGGTGGCGCTGTTTTGGCGCGCCGAGGCATGGGCGCAACAACAGCGCCCGGAAAAAGCTCGCGCCCTTTGGCAACGTTTGCGCGACGGGCTGGCCGATGAAGCGCCGCTCGCCAAAATGCTTGATAAGCGCCTCAAATAAGCCCTCTTGAAATGATACGGTGACTGCGTCAAACAGCCTGCCCAAGCAGGGTGTTATGCGCGCGCGCAAAAGCGTATAGTGCCGCGCATGACACCAAAGCAAACACGATTGCTCGCGATTATTGGCGGGCTGGCCTTTTTGGCCGTCGCCGCCGGTTTGGCGCTCACCGCGTTGGAGGATAATATTGTCTTCTTTCGCTCTCCTTCTGAGCTGGCCGCGCAACCGGCGGTGCCGGGCGAGGCGCTGCGCATTGGCGGGTTGGTGCGCGAAGGCAGTGTGACGCGCGATGGTCTGCGCGCCGCCTTTCAGGTGACCGATTTGGCACATCATATAAATGTCTCTTATGAGGGCATGCTGCCGGATTTGTTCCGCGAGGGGCAGGGCGTGGTGGCCGAGGGACGCTTTAACGCTGACGGGCAGTTTATCGCCGATACGGTGCTGGCCAAGCATGACGAAACCTATATGCCGCCGGAAGTTGCCGAGGCGTTGGAAAAATCAGGCCAATATAAGGGCGGCTATAATAAGCCGCATCCGGGGGGCACAGAATGATTGCCGAGCTTGGCCATTTTGCGCTGGTGCTGGCTTTGGTGTTGGCGGCGGTGCAGGGCGTTGCGCCGCTGGCCGTGATGCGCGCCGCCCAGACATCAGCTCAGACATCCGCTCAGACATCAGCTCTGGCATTGGCGCAGCGTGCCGCTTTTGCTCAGCTGACACTTATCTTTATTTCTTTCATCGCGCTGACATATGCTTTTGTGGTGTCAGATTTCTCGCTCGCCGTGGTGGTTGCCAATAGCCATGTCGCGAAGCCCTTGGTTTATAAAATTGCCGGTGTGTGGGGCAATCATGAGGGCTCCATGCTGCTTTGGACGCTCATCCTTGCTGCCTATGGGGGCGCTTTTGCGGTGCTGGCGGCGCGCCTTCCCGCACGTTTCTCAACCCATGTGCTGGTCACGCAAGGCTGGCTCGGCATTGCATTTCTTTCCTTTCTTCTGTTTACCTCCAACCCGTTTGCGCGGCTTGTGCCGGCCCCGTTTAGCGGGCAGGGGCTGACGCCGATCTTGCAAGACCCGGCGCTGGCGGCCCACCCGCCTTTGCTCTATGCCGGTTATGTCGGTTTTTCCATGAGTTTCGCTTTCGCCATTGCCGCTTTGGCGGGTGATGAAAAGGGTCGCGATTGGGCGCGCTGGATGCGGCCATGGATTTTGACGGCTTGGATTTTCCTGACCCTAGGCATCGCGCTCGGCTCTTATTGGGCCTATTACGAGCTTGGCTGGGGTGGCTTTTGGTTTTGGGACCCGGTGGAGAATGCCTCGCTTATGCCTTGGTTATCGGGCACGGCCCTGCTGCATTCGGCCTTGGTGGCCGAAAAACGCGACACGCTGAAACGCTGGGTATTGCTGCTGGCCATTATCACTTTCGCGCTGTCTTTATCGGGCACATTTTTGGTGCGCTCCGGCGTTTTGACCTCCGTTCACGCTTTCGCCAACGACCCGCAGCGCGGTATTTTCATCCTCGCTATTCTGGCCGGATTTACCGGTTTCGCGCTGGCGCTTTATGCGCAGCGTTTACCAAAGCTTGCCCCTGATACGGCGTTTCAGCCGCTCAGTCGCGAGGGGCTGCTGCTGACCAATAATGTGTTTCTCGCCACGGCGACCGTTACCGTGTTTATCGGCACGATTTACCCGCTCGCTTTGGACGCGGTGGGCGGCGGTAAAATTTCCGTCGGCGCGCCCTATTTCAACGCCGTGTTTGCGCCGCTGACCCTGCCTTTCATCCTGTTGCTGCCCTTGGGCCCGTTGCTGGCATGGCGGCAAGGTGTCTTTGGACCGGTCAAGCAAAAGCTTATTTTTGCCGCCGCCATAGCGCTGGCCCTGACCCTTATGCTCACCCTCTTGCGCGGCGGGCAATCGATTATGGTGCTGGCTTTATTTGCCGGTGCCTTTTGGTTGGTTGGCGGCGCAGCGCTCGATTTGGGGCAAAAACTGACCCCGTATCGCAGCCATGTTTTGCGTTTTTGGAAGCTGCCTGCAACCGCCTTTGCCGCGCCTTTGGCGCATGCCGGTCTTGGCGTCATGTTGCTCGGCATTCTGGCGGCGACGCAATGGCGCGAGGAAATTGTGGTTGCGGCCAGCCCCGGCCAGCAGATTGATATTGCGGGTGTGACGCTGCGCTATGACGGTTTGCGTGATTTTGATGGGCCGAATTACCGCGCCGAGCGCGCCCGCCTGGCTTATCTTTCCGGCCCGCATGCGGGTGATTATCTTTATCCCGAACGCCGCTTTTACGCGGCCGAGCGGTCGCAAACAACTGAGGCGGCCATCACCACAGATCTGAGCGGCCATCTTTATGCGGTGGTGGGCGAGCCGTCTAATGATAAGCGTGTGCTGCGCATCTGGTATCACCCCTATGTCGCCTTTATTTGGCTTGGCGCGATACTCATGTCGCTGGGCGGGTGTTTTGGTCTGGCGGCGCGTCTGCGCTGGCGGGTAAAGCAGGGGCAGGTGGCATGATGCGCGTGCTGTTCCTTCTTTTGGCCCTCCTATCACCTGCATTGGCCATTGATCCGGGCGAGGCGCTGTCTGACCCGATTTTGGAAATGCGCGCCCGTGCGCTCAGTCAGGAATTGCGTTGTCTGGTCTGCCAAAACCAATCCATCGATGATAGCGACGCGCCCTTGGCCCGTGACCTACGCCAAATGGTGCGTGCGCGTCTTGTGGCGGGTGATAGTGATGGGCAAATACGCGCCGCCGTGGTCGAACGTTATGGCGAGTTTGCGCTGTTTCGCCCGCGCTTTGGCGCACACACATTTGCGCTCTGGGTCATGCCGCTGTTTATCCTGATCGTCGGCGCTGTTCTGGCTTGGCGGTTGACCCGTCAAAAGGCTTCAACCCCGCCGCAATAAAAGCTAGTCTGGCCGCATGGAATTCGATTTGCGCCTCCTTCTGGTAGAAGATGATAAAGCTGCGGCCATGCTTTTGCTGGCCCGCTTCGAGGCTGAAAAAATCCATGCCACCCATGTCGAGAATGGCGCGTTGGGCTATGAGGCGGCGCGCAGCAATGCGTTTGACGTGCTGGTGGTTGACCGCATGATGCCTGAGATGAGCGGCACGGATATGGTGGCTAAATTGCGCGCCGAAGGCACGACAACGCCGGTATTGTTTCTGTCGGCCATGGGCGAGGTAGATGACCGTGTCGCCGGTTTTGAAGCGGGCGGCGATGATTATTTGACCAAGCCCTATGCCTTTGCCGAATTGCTGGCCCGCGTAACGGCTTTGGCCAAGCGCGGTGCGCCGCCGGTCAGCGACTTGCGTCTCGCCGACCTATCGCTCGACCTGATGGCCCGCAAAGCGACCCGCGCCGGTCAGGAGATCGCGTTGAATGGGCGCGAATTTACGCTGCTGGAATATTTGCTGAAACATCAGGGGCAGACAGTAACGCGCACCATGCTGCTCGAAAATGTCTGGAATTACAGCGCCGATATGCAGACCAATGTGGTCGATGTGCATATCTCTCGCCTGCGCGCTAAAATTGACCGCGATTTCGACACGCCGTTGCTGCATACAGTGCGCGGGCGCGGCTTTACTCTGCGGGTGGCGGATTAATGTCGGTTTTGCGTGCCACTTCTTTTCGGGCCGCTTTCGGCTTTACCGCGCTTTTGGTGCTGGTGCTGGCGCTGGTTTTGAACTTGCTTTACGGCCGCCTTGAGGCGCGGCTCATGGCAGGTGAGGAAGCGCGCATTTGGCGCGAAGCGGCCAGTCTTAGCCGCGCCCATGCACAAGGCGGCGTCAAGGCCTTGGCCGAAGCGGTCAGCGCGCAAGGCGAGACCGGTCAGGGTCTGGCGCTGCATTTGACCGATCGTTTGGGCGTCTATTTGGCCGGTAATATCACCCGCTTTCCGGCCCCTGCAGCGACGCAAAACGCCGTCAATGGCTGGTTTGATTTCACCACTGAGACCCGCCTATTCCGCGCCCGCCTGATCGCTCCGGATGATGAATTAGTGCTGCTGCTCGGCTATGACCGCCGCGATATGGATGTGGCTTTGGCAGAAATGCAACGGCTTTTTCTGGCCGCGCTTATCAGTCTGACACTGCTCGGGATTATCGGCGCGGCGCTTTTGGCGCGGCGTAATCTGGCTCGCGTCGCGCATATGAACGCGCAGTTACAGCCGGTCATGCAAGGCGCGCTGGCGACGCGCTTACCGGTCGGTGAAGCGGGCGACGAATGGGCGCTGATGGCCGGACATATCAACACCATGTTGGCGCGCCTTGAGCAATTGGTCGCGGCGACGCGCGAGGTCAGCGATAATCTGGCGCATGATTTGCGCGCGCCACTGACACGCTTGCGTATGCGGCTGGAGGCTCTAAGCGAGGGCGCGGGCGAGGCGCAACTCGACCAGCTGGACGATGCGATGGGCGATGTGGATGGTTTGCTGCGCGCCTTTAATGCCCTGCTGGCGCTGTCGCGGCTCGAGGGCGGTACCATGAAGTTGACCCGCCGCCCGATTGATATGGCGGCGTTGATCGAGAATCTGCGCGATCTTTTTGACGCCGGTTTTGAGGCGCAGAATATGCAGTTGCAGGTTGAGGCCGCGCCGATTAATGCCATGAGCGGCGATGAGGGATTGCTGATGCAGGCGCTGGCCAATGGGATGTCGAATGCGCTGGCCCATGCAGCGCGCCCCCGTACACAAGTGCGTCTTACCGTTAAAGATGCGGGCGCGGCTATCATCATCACACTGGCCGATCAGGGTCCGGGCATTGCCGAGGTCGACCGAGCGCGGGCGCTTGAACGATTTGTCCGGCTCGATGAAAGCCGCGCGGGCGAGGGCAGCGGGCTGGGCTTGTCGCTCATCGCCGCGATTTGCCGCCACCATGGCGGCAGTCTGACACTGGCCGATAATGCGCCGGGTCTGCGCCTCATCATGCAATTACCCAAGGCCTGATCGCATGTCCTTATTTGACACATTGCCGTCGCACCGTCCGCTTAACGCCGGGCAGGCCGACGCGCTGCTCAGCGATATTCGTGAGGCCCTACCACCCGATCGGGCCGGCCTTATGCAGGCTGATGGCTTTTTCGGCTGGGTGGCGGAGGGCAGTCCCTTTCTGCGTCGCCTGATGCGGCTTTACCCTGATGTCATCATCGCGCTCGGCGATGGCGACGCAGAGGCCTATATCACCGCGCAATTGACCGATACCGAAGCCGCCATGCAAAAAATCGACGCGCCGGATGAAGCCATGGCCTGCCTGCGCCATGCGCGCAATCGCTGCGCGCTGGCCATTGCGCTGGCCGATTTGGCTGATGCGTGGGGGGTGGAGTGCGTGACCGATGCGCTGACCCGGCTGGCCGATATGGCGGTGCGCGCCGCGCTGGATTTTCTATTGCGCCAAGCGGTGGCGGATAAAAAGCTCGCAAATTTTGCGCGCGACGGTTTGGTGGTCTTGGCGCTCGGCAAGCATGGTGGGCAGGAGCTGAATTATTCCTCTGATATTGATTTTGTTGTCTATTACACAAGCGGCGCGCTGCCGCTGGCTGCGCATCTCGATGAAGGAAAATTTTACATC
>CBFHSX010000048.1:0-2900 GCA_965658615.1 Alphaproteobacteria bacterium
AGCGACTGGAATGACACGCTGAACGTCACCTTGACGGGTGTTTTCCTGACCTTCCGCGCAGCGCTGAAGGAGATGGCCCCGGGCGGGCGACTTATCGCCATCGCCTCGACGGCCTCGCTTCAGGGCGGCGCGACGCTCACGGCCTACAGCGCGGCCAAGCACGGCGTGCTCGGGCTGGTGCGCTCGACCGCCAAGGAAGTGGCCCGCAGCGGCATCACCTGCAACGCCATCTGTCCCGGTTTCGTCGACACGGAAATGGCCGCCGATGCGGCGCAGAACGTGGCGCGCAAGTTCGATGTGGACGAGGCAAAGGCGATGGAGATGATCGTCGCGGCAAACCCGATGCGCCGCCTGATCGCGCCCGGGGAAGTCGCCGCGACGGCGCTGTTCCTCGCCTCCGAAGGAGCGGCGTCGATCAACGGCCATGGGCTGAACGTATCGGGGGGCGAGATATGACGCAGGCCGCAAGCCAGGCTCGGCTCGAAGCGCCGGCAAAGGAACGGCTGCGCCTCTGGCTTCAGCTTCTCAAGACCACGCGCTCCATCGAGAGCCAGCTGCGCGAGAACCTCCGCCGCGAGTTCAACACGACGCTGCCGCGTTTCGACGTGATGGCCGCGCTTTCGCGCTTCGAGGACGGGCTCAAGATGAGCGAGATTTCCGGCGCGCTGCGTGTCTCCAACGGCAATGTGACGGGAATAGTGGACAGGCTTGCCGAGGACGGTCTGCTGGTGCGCGTCTCCGTGCCCGGCGACCGGCGCGCCCATCGCGTGCGCATGACGCAGAAGGGCCGCGAGGAATTCGCGCGCCAGGCCGCCGCCCACGAGGCCTGGATCTCGGAAGTCCTGGGCCAGTTCGATGCCGCCGAGGCAAGAGCGATCGCGGCGGAATTCAATATCGAGGAGAGCGCGGATGCGAGCTGATGTGAAACATTTCAACTGCACCATCGAGGATCGGATCGCCACGGTGGGGCTGGACCGGCCCGAGCGCAAGAACCCGCTCACCTTCGAAAGCTATGCCGAGCTGCGCGACTGGTTCCGCGACCTGGCCTATGCCGATGACGTCGATGCCGTGGTCTTCGCCTCGAGCGGCGGCAATTTCAGCTCAGGCGGCGATGTCCATGACATCATCGGGCCGCTGACCAGGATGAGCATGAAAGAGCTTCTGGCCTTCACCCGCATGACCGGCGATCTGGTCAAGGCGATGGTCAATTGCGGCAAGCCGATCATCGCCGCGATCGACGGGATATGCGTTGGCGCGGGGGCGATCATCGCCATGGCCTCGGACTTGCGCATCGCCACGCCGGAGGCGAAATGCGCCTTTCTCTTCACGCGCGTCGGGCTGGCGGGCTGCGACATGGGCGCCTGTGCAATCCTGCCGCGGATCATCGGGCAAGGCCGGGCCGCAGAGCTGCTCTACACGGGCCGCGCGATGAGCGCCGAGGAAGGCGCAGCCTGGGGCTTTTACAACCGGCTCGTTCCGGCCGGGGAGCTTGACGGGGCCGCCCACGAGATGGCCGCGCGCATCGCCGCCGGCCCGAATTTCGGCCACATGATGACAAAGACAATGCTGGCGCAGGAATGGTCCATGTCGATCGAGCAGGCCATCGAGGCCGAAGCGCAGGCACAGGCGATCTGCATGCAGACGGGCGATTTCAAACGCGCCTACGACGCCTTCGTCGCCAAGCAAAAACCGATATTCGAGGGCGACTGATGTCAGACAAGAGCTTCCTTCAATGGCCCTTCTTCGAGCCGCAGCACCGCGACTGGGCCGCGCGTGTCGAGGAGGTCGCCGCCGGGCTCGCGATCGACCATGGCGAAACGGATGCCGCCTGCCGCGGGCTTGTGCGCGCGCTGGGCCAGGCCGGGGTCTTGCAGGCCACGGCCAGCGAAGAGGGCGCGCTTAACGTGCGCAAGCTCTGCCTTGCCCGCGAAACGCTGGCGCGCCACGACGGGCTGGCGGACTTTTCCTTTGCCATGCAGGGGCTTGGCACCGGGGCGATCTCGCTTTTCGGCACCGCGGAGCAAAAGGCCGAATGGCTTCCGCTGACGCGCGCGGGCAAGGCGATCTCGGCCTTCGCCCTCACAGAGCCGCAATCGGGCTCGGACGTGGCGAATTCAACGATGACCGCCACGCGCGACGGCGATCACTATGTGCTCAGCGGCGAGAAGACATGGATCTCCAACGGCGGGATCGCCGATGTCTATACGCTCTTTGCCCGGACCGGCGAAGCGCCGGGGGCCAAGGGGCTTTCGGCCTTCATCGTCACGCCCGATCTCAAAGGCTTCGAGGTGGCCGAACGGCTGGAGACGATCGCGCCGCACCCGCTGGCGCGGCTGCGTTTCAACGATGTGCGCGTGCCGGCCAGCGCCATGCTCGGCGCGCCGGGCGAAGGCTTCAGGATATCCATGTCGGTGCTCGATGTCTTCCGCTCGACCGTGGCCGCCGCAGCCCTCGGCTTTGCCCGCCGCGCGCTCGATGAGGCGCTGGCGCGGGTCTCGCAGAGGCACGTGCAGGACGCGCCGCTTTTCGATCTTCAGATGGTGCAGGGACATATCGCCGAGATGGCGCTCGATGTCGACGCCAGCGCACTGCTCATCTACCGTGCGGCCTGGGCCAAGGACAGCGGTGCGCCCCGCATCAGCCGCGAGGCGGCGATGGCCAAGCTCTACGCCACCGACCAGGCCCAGCAGGTGATCGACAAGGCCGTTCAGCTGTTCGGCGGCGATGGCGTGCGCTCCGGGATGGCCGTGGAGCGGCTCTACCGCGAGATCCGCGCGCTGCGCATCTACGAGGGGGCCTCGGACGTTCAGAAAGTCATCATCGCGCGCCAGGCCATGACAGCCCATCAAGGAGGTAAGTGATGCTCGGCCCATCTGCCCATACCGACACGTTCGCCCGCG
>CBFHSX010000048.1:2910-11172 GCA_965658615.1 Alphaproteobacteria bacterium
CGCAGGACGGGTGGCCCGACTTCCTGCTGGATGGCTTCGATTACCCCGAGCGGATCAATGTGGGTCATGAGCTGACCGATGCGCTGGTCGAGAAGGGTTTTGGCGACAACACCGCGCTCATAGGCAACGGGCGGCAGCGCACCTACAAGGAGCTGACCGACTGGACCAACCGGCTGGCGCATGTGTTGGTGGAAGATCTGGGCGTGAAGCCCGGCAACCGCGTGCTTATCCGCTCGGCCAACAACCCCGCCATGGTCGCCTGCTGGCTGGCAGCGACGAAAGCGGGCGCTGTTGTTGTCAACACCATGCCCATGCTGCGCGCGCCCGAGCTGCGCAAATATGTCGAGAAGGCCGAGGTCGAGTTCGCCCTCTGCGACACGCGGTTGATGGAGGAGATGGAGAAATGCGCCGAGGGCAGCCCCTTCCTGGGGCGCGTGATCGGCTTTGACGGCACGTCGAACCACGATGCCGAACTCGACCAGCTCGCGCTGGAGAAGCCTGTCAAGTTCGACAGCGTGCCGACGGGGCGCGATGATGTCGCGCTTCTGGGCTTCACCAGCGGCTCGACGGGCGAGCCCAAGGCGACCATGCATTATCACCGCGATATCCTGATCATCGCCGATGGCTATGCGCGCGAGGTTCTGGGCGTAACGCCAAGGGACGTCTTCGTCGGCTCACCGCCGCTGGCATTCACATTCGGCCTCGGCGGCCTTGCCGTCTTCCCGCTGCGCTTCGGCGCGACGGCCACGCTGCTCGAGCAGGCCTCGCCGCCCAACATGATCGAGATCATCGAAAAATATAAGGCCACTGTCTGCTTCACCGCGCCAACGGCCTACCGCGTCATGCTCCGTGCGATGCAGGAAGGCGCGGACCTGTCGAGCCTGCGCGCCGCCGTGTCGGCGGGCGAGACACTCCCGAAGCCCGTCTATGACGCGTGGATTGAGCAGACGGGCAAGCCCATGCTCGACGGCATCGGCGCGACCGAGCTTTTGCACATCTTCATCTCAAACCGCTTCGACGATCACCAGCCCGCCTGCACCGGCAAACCGGTGACGGGCTATGAGGCCAGGGTTCTGGACGCCGACGGAAACGAAGCCGCCGATGGCGTGGTCGGGCGGCTCGCCGTGCGCGGCCCCACGGGGTGCCGCTATCTGGCTGATGCGCGGCAGGCCGAGTATGTCTCCGACGGCTGGAACATCACCGGCGACAGTTTTTACAAGGATGCCGAGGGGTATTTCCACTTCGCCGCCCGCAACGACGACATGATCCTGTCGTCGGGTTACAATATCGCCGGGCCCGAGGTCGAGGCGGCGCTTCTGGCACATGACGCCGTGGCCGAATGCGCCGTGATCGGCGTGCCCGACGAGGCGCGCGGCCAGATCGTCGAGGCCCATGTCGTCCTCGCGGAGGGGCAGGAGGGCTCCGAGGAGACCGCCAAGACCCTTCAGGACCACGTCAAGGCGACCATCGCGCCTTACAAGTATCCCCGCTCCGTCCGTTTCCGCACCAGCCTGCCCAAGACGCAGACGGGCAAGGTGCAGCGGTTCAAGCTGAAGGGGCAGGCAGAGGGAAGCTGAGAAATCGGCCTAGAGTTCTGCCGAGACAAGCGTCAAAGTTGAGGCATAAACCAAAACCAACAAGGGAGAGAAAAATGAAAAAGTTACTGATAGCCGCAGCGACCGCTGCGCTTTGCACAACGCCCGCCTTGGCCGAAGTCAAGGTCGGGATGATCACGACGCTGTCGGGCGGGGGCGCTGGCCTCGGCATCGACGTGCGGGACGGTTTCATGCTCGCCATAGAGCAATCGGGCCGTGACGACATCGAGGTCGTGATCGAGGACGACCAGCGCAAACCCGATATCGCCGTGCAGCTTTCCGACAAGATGATCCAGTCCGAGCGCGTGGATGTCATGACCGGGATCATCTGGTCGAACCTTGCCATGGCAGTCGTGCCCTCGGCGGTGAACCAGGAGGTCTTTTACCTGTCGCCCAATGCCGGGCCGTCGCCGCTCGCGGGCAAGGGCTGCCACGAGAACTACTTCAACGTGGCCTGGCAGAATGACAACCTGCATGAGGCCGCTGGAGCCTATGCCAACCAGGCGGGCTACAAAAACAGCTTCATCCTCGCTCCCAACTACCCGGCGGGCACCGACGCGCTCACAGGCTACAAGCGTTTCTTCGAGGGCGAGCTGGCCGGCGAGGTCTACACCAAGCTCGGCCAGACCGATTACGCTGCCGAGATCGCCCAGATCCGGGCCTCGGGTGCGGACAGCGTCTTCTTCTTCCTGCCTGGCGGAATGGGGATTTCCTTCCTCAAGCAATATGCCGACAGCGGCATCGACCTGCCCGTTGTCGGGCCGGCCTTCAGCTTCGACCAGGGCATTCTGCAAGCCGTGGGTGACGCGGCGCTGGGCGTGGTGAACACCTCGCAGTGGAACAAGGATATCGACAACGCGACCAACACGGCTTTCGTGGAGAGCTTCCAGGCAGAATATGGCCGCCTGCCGTCGCTCTATGCAAGCCAGGGCTTCGACACGGCCAACCTGCTCCTCTCGGCGCTGGAGAAGGCCGAACCGTCGGATGCCGATGCCTTTCGCGAAGCGCTGCGCGCGGCTGATTTCGATAGCACACGCGGCGACTTCGCCTTCGGTTCGAACCATCACCCGGTTCAGACCATCTATGCCCGTGAGGTGATCAAGGAGGGCGATGTCTTCACCAACAAGATCATCGGCCCCGCGCTTGAAAACCACTCGGACGCCTACGCGGCTGACTGCAAGATGTAAGCCTATCCCGGCCTGCCCCCCCCCGAAAGCGCGGGGGCAGGCCCATTCCGGGAGTTCTCATGTCAACCATCCTGATCATCGAGCAGGTCCTTAACGGTCTGCAATTCGGCGTCATGCTGTTTCTCATGGCCGCGGGGCTAACGCTGATCTTCGGCGTCATGGGGCTCATCAACCTCGCCCATGGCTCGCTCTACATGGTCGGCGCCTTCGCGGCGGCCGCCGTGGCGGGGCTGACGGGCTCGTTCTTTCTCGGTCTCGTGGCCGCCCTTGCGGCGGCGGCGCTGGCCGGGGCGATCATCGAGATCGCCGTGATCCGGCGGCTCTACGACGCGCCGCATCTCGACCAGGTGCTGGCGACATTCGCCCTCATCCTCATCTTCTCCGAAGGCACCCGCTGGCTCTTCGGCTCATTCCCGCTTTTCCTCGACATTCCCGATGCGCTCTCCGGGCCGATCACGCTGCCCGGCGGGATCGAGTACCCGCTCTACCGCCTCGCGCTCATCTGCATCGGGCTGGCCGTCGCGCTCGGCCTTTGGGCGCTGATCGAGCGCACGCGCATTGGTGTTCAGATCCGTGCGGGCGAGAATGACCGCGAGATGATAGCGGCGCTCGGCATCGACATATCGAAGCTCTACACGCTCGTCTTCGCGCTCGGCGCGGCGCTGGCCGGGCTTGCTGGCGGGCTCGTGGGCGCGATCCAGTCGGTGCAGGTCGGCATGGGCGAACCGGTGCTAATCCTCGCCTTCGTAGTGATCGTCATCGGCGGCATCGGCTCCATCCGCGGGGCCTTTATCGGGGCACTTCTGGTCGGGCTCACCGACACGCTCGCAGGCGTTTTCCTGCCTGAGCTTTTCAAGCTCTTCATGGAGACGGGGGCCGCGCAGAAAAGCGGTTCGGCCCTGGCCTCGATGGGCATTTACATCCTGATGGGGCTGATTCTGATCTGGCGCCCCACGGGCCTTTTCGGAGCGCGCGCATGAGACTGGATGAACGCTATATCAACGCCTTGATGATCGCGGGTCTTCTGGCGCTGCCGCTCTATGCGCTCGCCGTGGACGAGCCTTTCACGATCACGCTGGTCACCCGCGCGGTGATCCTCGCGCTGGCAGCTGTCGGGCTCAATATCGTTCTCGGCATCGGCGGGATGGTCAGCTTCGGCCACGCAGCCTTCTTCGGTCTCGGCGGATATGCCATGGGCATCCTCGCCTACCATGCCCAGACCTACACAGCACTCGACCTCGGCTTCATCCGCTTCGAGGGGACGAAATCCATGCCGGTGATCTGGCTCGTCGCGATGGTCGTCTCGGCCATCGTGGCGCTCTTCATCGGGGCGCTGTCGCTGCGCACCAGCGGGGTCTATTTCATCATGATCACCCTCGCCTTCGGGCAGATGTTCTACTACTTCTCGATCTCCTGGGCCCAGTATGGCGGCGAGGACGGGCTTTCGATCTATATCCGCAATGATTTCCCGGGCTTCAACACGCTGGAGCCGATCCAGTTCTTCGGTATCTGCTTCGTCATTCTCTGCGCCGTGCTTCTGCTCAAGGCGCGGCTTCAGGCCTCGCCCTTTGGCCTTGCGCTCAACGCGGCGCGCCAATCGGCGGCCCGGGTCCAGACCGTGGGGCTCAACCCGATGCGCCTGCGGCTTCTGGCCTTCGTCCTGTCGGGCGCGATCACAGGGCTCGCCGGCGCGCTCTATGCCGATCTCAACCGCTTCGTCTCGCCCGCGATGTTCAGCTGGCATCTTTCGGGCGAGCTGATCGTGCTTATCATCATCGGCGGCGTCGGCCGGTTGATGGGGCCCGTCATCGGCGCCTGCATCTTCGTCGCGCTGGAGCATGTCCTCGGCGGTCTGACGGAGTTCTGGCACATCTATCTCGGCCTCATCCTGCTGGGCATCGTGCTCTTCGGGCGCGGCGGTCTGCTCGGCTATCTCACCGGCAAGGAGGGCGCGCATGTCTGACCCTGTTCTGGCGACGCAAAACCTCACGAAAAGCTTCGGCGCGCTCAAGGCCACCGATGATGTCTCCATCGACCTTCGGCCGGGCGAAATTCACGCCATCATCGGGCCGAACGGCGCGGGCAAATCCACGCTGATCAGCCAGATAAGCGGCGGGCTGAGGCCGGATTCGGGTCGCGTGTTCCTTGGGGGGCGCGACGTGTCGCACTTGGGCACGGAGGCGCGCGCGCGGGCAGGGCTGGGGCGGACCTTCCAGATATCGGCGCTCTGCATGGAAGATAGCGTGCTCGAGAACGCCGTGCTCGGGGCCATGGGCGCTGAGGGCGCGGCGTGGCGTTTCTGGCGCGCGGCGCTTGGGACGGGCCCGCTCCTGGAGCGCGCCGAGGAGGCGCTGGAGCGCGTCGGCCTCGCCGATGAGCGCGAGACGCGCTGCGCCAACCTGAGCCACGGCCAGCGACGCCAGCTCGAAGTGGCTGTCGCGCTGACGCTGAAGCCGCGCGCCTTCGTTATGGACGAGCCGATGGCCGGACTGGGTGCGGGCGGCTCGAAACGTCTGACAGGCTTTCTGGACGGACTGCGCGCTGAGGCCCCGATCCTGCTTGTGGAACATGACATGGATGCCGTTTTCGCCCTGGCCGACCGCATCAGCGTGCTGGTCTACGGCAAGGTCATCGCCACCGGCACGACCGATGAAATCCGCGCCAGCCGCGAAGTGCGCGAAGCCTATCTCGGAGAAGACGCATGACCCTGCTGCGTGTCGAGAATCTCACCGCCACTTACGGTGTCAGCCAGGCGCTTTTCGGCGTGGAGCTGAGCATGAATGAAGGCGAAGTCACCGCGCTCATGGGCCGCAACGGGATGGGCAAGACGACGACCGTCAAGGCGATCTGCCGCATGATCGCCTCCGAGGGTGGGCTGTCCCTGAACGGGCAGGACCTGCACGCCCTGCCGAGCCACAAGGTTGCGCGGCTGGGCGTTGGCCTCGTGCCGGAAGGGCGGCGCTGCTTCGCGGATCTGACGGTGCGCGAGAACCTCATCGCCGCCGCGCGACCCGGCGACTGGACGCTGGAGACGGTTTGCCAGCTCTTCCCGCGTCTCGGCGAGCGCGAAGGCCAGCGCGCCGTCTCGCTGTCGGGCGGTGAGCAGCAGATGCTGGCCATCGGCCGCGCCCTGATGACCAATCCGCGCCTGCTCATCCTCGACGAAGCCACGGAGGGGCTCGCGCCTATCGTGCGGCAGGAAATCTGGGCCGCGCTACGCAAGCTCAGATCGGAGACCAGCGTCGCGATCTTGCTGATCGACAAGTCGCTGGCCGAGCTGTCCTCGGTGTCGGACAAGGCCGTGATCCTGGAGCGCGGCAAGACCGTTTGGTCCGGCCCGATAGCCGAACTGGGCAATGACATCACAGAGCGATATGTCGGCGTATGAGCGTGTTCGAGTTTCACCAAAAAGTGCTGTTCAAACACTGCGATCCGGCGGGTATCGTCTTCTATCCGCGCTATTTCGAGATGATGAACGACTGTGTCGAGGCCTTTTTCGACGAGGCGTTGGGAATGCCCTTCGAGACGCTCCATGCTTTGGGTGGCGTGCCCACCGGCCGGATCGAGACCCGTTTCTCGGCCCCCAGCCGCCACGGCGATCACCTTACCTTCCGGCTGAAGATCGCTCGGGTAGGGAACAGCTCGGCGGCTTACGTGATGACCGCACATTGCGCCGATGAACTGCGACTGACAACACGGGCAACGCTCGTGCATGTTTGGGCAATCGGGCGGTCGGCCCCCTGGCCGCCGGACATCCGGGAAAGATTGAGCTTATACAAGGAAGATGCGCCATGAGTCACAAGACGATCCATCCCGAAGGCTGGCTGCCCGCCAAGGGCTATGCCAACGGTGTCCTGACCAAAGACGGCACGCTGCATATCGGCGGCCAGATCGGCTGGGACGCGAACAAGGAATTCGCGCCCGGCGGGTTCATCGCGCAGATGAAACAGGCCTTGCGCAACATTGCGGCGATCGTGGAGGAGGCCGGCGGAGAGGTCAGCGACGTGACGCGCCTGACATGGTTCGTCACCGACAAGAAGGAGTATCTCGCCAGGCAGTCCGAAGTCGGCGCGGCCTATCGCGAGGTGTTCGGCAAGCACTTTCCGGCCATGTCCATGATCATCGTGGCGGGGCTTGTCGAAAACGAGGCGCTTGTCGAGATCGAGGCGACAGCCCATCTGGAACGCGCATGATCAGACCCCTTCCAGCCCCCCGATCACCCGCCTGATCGGCGCCGCATCCTCCGGGCGAGCGAGGGCGGGGGCGAGGGCATGTCTGCATTACTCGAAGACAGTGACCGAAGGGCGTGGTCCCGTCTCCCGCATCCGCGCCAGCAGGTCGGGCAGCAGCACATCCGATCGGGCGCCATCGGAAGGTTTGTGCGTAGAGTTACTCCAAGGCGGAACTTTCAGCGAGTACTCATAGTGACTGGAGGGCTGGGACTGTCTCGGGCTGCAATGGCGGCGCCCGAAATGCGCAATGGCATTAAAGACGTGGAATACGAGCTAGCCAGCGTCGGATGCCGCGTCGATTGGTTCCTCAAGGCTGATCAGCTTGATCTCTCTGACCTTGAGGTCATCGACGGTTTCCAGAAGCTCTTTGAGCGAGCGGATCAAGCGATTGAGGCGGAAGATAGCGAAAGGATCAATAACTGTCTTTTGGATGACCTTCCGTCTGTCCGCCGTCAGGCAATCTGGGACAGCTGAGCGCTTCTTGATTGGAGGCTCTGGCTTGGAGACAGCGAAACTCTGTTCAAGTCTCATTCTCCAATCTAGCTTTGAATGTCTGGAATGACGACATCATCGGCAGCACATTGATTCATATGCTGCAATTGAGAGCAAATGCTGCGCCAGCAATAGCCCCAACTGCATAAGACCGCTTGGTCCGCATCTCAGTCGTTCGTTCTGGCCGCAGCGAATGACTGGTCCAGGATCTGGTGACTGCTGTTCGGGAGCATCGTCGCCCCACCTTGTCGTGGCCCAACCTGCTAAGGCTTTCTCACTACCCCGCACAGCCACGCCGCCTTCGGGTGTCTCTGTTCTCATTGGGAGCGGTCGACCCCCCTCAACTGCGGCGCAAACTATTTTATGCAAACAACTGAAAAGGCGCGCCTTTTCGAATGCGTCTCGATTTGAGTGAAAGGCGGGTGGAAAGAGACGCGGTGCGTTCGGAGACCGATTTCGAGCCGGAGGCCAGTCTCCGAAAGTCGGATAGCTTCACTAAACCCCTTTGAACCAAAAAGAAAAAAGGCCCCGCTCGGGACCTCATCTTAGGTTTGCGACTAGTGTGTGGCGGATCGACAGGGATTCATACCCACAGGACGCTGAATTCTAGAGCCGTAAAAACGACCGTTAAGCGGCTCACTATCAAGCAGCAGAAGTGAGAAGTACCTGATTTGGGCACACAGTTTTGAGGAGATCATCTCCGCCGCAGGCCTCACAAGTCAGCCTGCTTACCGATCTGTGACAAAAACGGACAGT
>CBFHSX010000049.1:0-10807 GCA_965658615.1 Alphaproteobacteria bacterium
TTTCATCGCCCTTGATAACAAAGCGGGTCGGTTTGGAGCAAAGCGGCTTTTCGCCGCCCCAGATTTTGCGCCGTCCGGCTTCGACCACCACATCGCCTTTGGCGGTTACGGCTTCGGCATAGTAGAAATAAAATCGGCTATTGAGGTTTTGGTTAATCACTTGTGTGCATTCAGCCGCCGGCACGCGCGTCCAGCCGCGGCTTTCGAAATTATCATCGGCCAATTGGCCGGTCGCGGCCCAGACCAAATGCTCGGTCTTATTGCACAAAACCAAACCGCGCGAATTGCTCTCGCTACGCAATGTGCCGATCAAGCGCGATAACAGGTCACGGCCCTTCGGATTGCCAGCAACCGAGAAGCGCAATTTATAGGCCGCTTCGGCCTCGCGTGTGCGTTCGCCGCCAAAGCCGTCAATCGGGCCAATATCATACTGCAATTCCGATAACATGCGCTGCACACCGGCGGTGCGGGCGCGGCGGCGGCCATAGTCGTTTTTTTCGGTAAAGGTCACGGTTGGGCGGGCATTGCCCGAGGCGACCGGCGTCAAATCGGCTTCGCCATAGCCGCGCCGACGACAA
Organism: Alphaproteobacteria bacterium; assembly: GCA_965658615.1. Taxonomy (GTDB): domain Bacteria; phylum Pseudomonadota; class Alphaproteobacteria; order RS24; family RS24; genus UBA8337. The sequence goes on from CBFHSX010000049.1 coordinate 579, forward strand.
TCGCGGCGTCCTTCAACGGTAAAACGTTTGTTTTCCGCACCGACGCAAAACCGCTCGCTGCCGTCAAACACCAGACCGGCACCGGCATGGGCCGCATCGGATTTGGCATAGACAAAGGCTTGCGCGCCGTCAGGCATGCCGTCCAGCGCGGTTTCGCAATCGCCGGGCAGAATATTGATCCAGCCCTCGGTCTTATTGGCGACGCCTTGCTGATAAGCGGCGCTGACCTGCAGCACATAGGAGGTCTCATTGCACAGCCGCACGCTGGCTTCGGCCGGCGTGGCGGGTACGGCCAGCCCGGCCAGCAGGGCAAAAACAAAAAGAGGGAGGAGCCGCGTCATCATCAGGTTACGCTATTCGACCAAAGTGCCGGCACCCAATTCGGTGAATAATTCGAGCAATATGGCATTCGGCACCCGCCCATCCAATATGGCGCTGGCACCGACGCCGTCTTTCACCGCTTTAATGGCGGTTTCCAATTTCGGTATCATGCCGCCCTGCGCCGTGCCGTTTTTAATCAGTGTCGTGGCTTGGCGCATGGTAAGGCGCTCGATGAGATTGCCCTTTTTATCCAGCACACCGGTGACATCGGTCAGCATAAGCAGCCGCTCGGCGTTCAGTGCCGCCGCCAGCGCACCGGCTGCCGTATCGGCATTGACGTTCAGCGTCTGGCCTTTTTCAGAGGTCGCAATCGGTGCAATCACCGGAATAATATTGGAGGCCAAAATGGTGTCGAGCACTTGCGTATTGACCCGGCTCGGCGTGCCGACAAAGCCCAGATTGACGGCTTTTTCAACGTTGGAGCTCGGGTCTTTTTGCGTCGCTTTGGTTTTCTTGGCGACCAGCAAATTGCCATCCTTGCCCGACAGTCCGACAGCTGTGCCGCCGGCATTGTTCAGCGCGGTGACGATTTGTTTATTGATCGCCCCGGCCAGCACCATCTCGACCACTTCAATGGTTTGGGCATCGGTGACGCGCAAGCCGTTTGCAAATTTTGATTGAATGCCGAGGCGTTCCAACATGGCCGCAATTTGCGGCCCGCCGCCATGCACAATCACCGGATTGATGCCGGCTTGTTTCAACAGCACCACATCATGGGCAAATTTGGCCGCCAAATCGGCATCGCCCATGGCGTGGCCACCATATTTAATGACCACGGTTTTTTTGTCGTAACGCTGCATAAAGGGCAGCGCTTCGGTCAGCACATGCGCTTGCGCCAGCCAGTCTTGTGAGCTGGTGGCGGATGCGGATTTACTCGGTTTCTTTGCAGCCATAATCAGACCCTCGTTTCACGCCTTATATCCCAATTCGGTCAAATCAACCAGACTTGCAATGGCGGCGCGCACCTCATCAATGCCGATATTTTTTTCGCTCGAACTGGCGATAATTTCCGGATGCGCGGCCGGGCGTTTGGCCAAGGCTTGTTGCGTCTCGTCAATCATGCGGGCGAGCTGGCCTTTTTTCAGCTTATCGGCTTTGGTCAGCACTATTTGATAGGAGACGGCGGCTATATCGAGGTCATCCATCATCGCCAAATCGTTTTTCTTCAAGCCATGTCGGCTATCGACCAGCACGAACACGCGGCGCAGATTTGGCCGCCCGCGCAAATAGGCATTGAGCAGCACATTCCAAGCCGCAATTTTCACCTTGCTCTCGCGCGCATAGCCATAGCCCGGCAGGTCAACCAGCCAAGCGGCACCGCCATTTCTTTGCGGCGCCAGCATGAAGAAATTCAGCTCCTGCGTCCGACCCGGCGTGTTGGAGGTGCGGGCCAGATTTTTCGTCCCCGTTACGGCGTTGATCAGTGATGATTTGCCGACATTGGAACGACCGGCAAAAGCGATTTCAATGCGGTCGGCCGGCGGCAAATGCTCAAGCGCAACGACGCCGAGGCGAAACTCAGTGCCCTGCGCCAAAAGCCAGCGGCCGGCCGTCAAAGCAGCCTGTGCGGCCTGCGCGGTTTGATTATCCGTCTTTTCCATCAGCGTCACCTGTCGCTTTTTTGCGGCGCAGACCGAGATTGGCAAACAGCTCAATCTCTGCACCGTGACGGCGCATAATATAGCCTTGCTGCAGCAGAGACAGGAAATTATTCCACGCCCAGTAAATCACCAGACCGGCCGGGAAACCGGCAAGGATGAAGGTGAAGAAAATCGGCAGGATTTGGAACATGCGCGCTTGAATCGGGTCCGGCGGCGGCGGGTTCATTTGCATCTGCACAAACATGGTGGCACCCATAATCAGCGGCCAAATACCAACCAAGAGGAAGCTCGGCACATCGTAGGGCAGCAGGCCGAACAGATTGAACAGCGAGGTCGGGTCCGGCGCTGACAGGTCGTTAATCCAGCCAAAGAAAGGCTGGTGGCGCATATCAATGGTCACAAACAGCACTTTATAGAGCGAGAAAAACACCGGGATTTGGATCAGGATCGGCAAGCAGCCGGCCAGCGGGTTGAGTTTTTCTTCGCGGTAAATTTTCATCAATTCCTGCTGTTGCTGCTGCCGGTCATCCTTATAGGTCTCGCGGATTTGCAGCATTTGCGGTTGCAGCTTTTTCATCTTCGCCATGGTCTCATAAGAGCGATTGGCGAGCGGGAAGAAAGCCAGCTTGATGAGTACGGTGACGATGAGAATGGCGAGGCCGTAATTGCCCAAAAGCCCATAGAATAAATTCAGCGCCTTAAACATCGGCTTGGTCAGGAAGTAAAACCAACCCCAATCAATCAGCAGGTCAAACCGCGTCATGCCCTGCTCGGCATAGGCGTCGACCACATCAACTTTTTTCGCACCGGCAAAAAACCGACTGGTCGCTTCCATGCGCGCGCCCGGGGCCAATGTCTGACCGGCCAGTAGAAAATCCGAGCGATAGACGGCTTGGTTATTCTCGGCCCGTGCAACAAAGCGGCCGGTGAATTTTTCCTGCTGCGGCGGGATCAGTGCCGTGGCCCAATATTTATCGGTTATGCCGAGCCAGCCCTCTTCAGCCGTCTGCTTAATCGGGCCGTCCTCGCCCAAATCATCATAATCGACCTCCAGCAGGCCTTCGCCTTCCTCGCCAAAAAAGCCGATCGGGCCTTCATGCAGGATAAACAAATCGGTCGTTTCCGGACGACCCGTGCGGGTGATTTGCCCGAACGGGTAGAGGGTCAGTGGCGTGTCGGCGGCATTTTCGGCCGTCTGGCGAATGGTGAACAAATAATCCTTATCGACCGCAATATGCTGTTCCAGCACCACGCCCTCAGGCGTGATATGGCGCAGCGTCACCGGCGTGTCGGGCGTCAGCGTCTGATTGCCGACCACTTGCCAAAGGCTTTCATCGCCCGGTAGGGTGACCGGGTCACCTTGCGCGGCGACAAAACCGTGATGGGCTTGCCAATGACCGGCCTCGCCGGCACGGTTCAACAAGCTTTGGCGCGGCGCGTCCTCGGCGATGGTGGCGCCGTAATCGCGTAAGATCAAATCGTCAAAGCGCGCGCCCATCAGCGCGATGGAGCCGGTCACGGACGGCGTCTCAATGGCGAGGCGGGGGCTTTGCGCGAAAGCTTTATTTTGCGGCGCGGCTTTTTGCGCGGCGGCTTGCGGCACCGCGCTATCGCTTGCCGGCGCGTCATTTGTCATCTCGGCAAGATCGTTTTGCGTCTGGCCGGAGGGGTTTTGTGCGGCTTCTTCCTGCAAGGCTTGTTGTTGCGCGGCGCGCTCGGCGGCAAGGCGCGGTTCAGTGATGAGGAATTGCCAACCGAGCAAAACGCCCATACTCAGCAGAATGGCCATTAGGAAATTTCTTTGCTCGTTCACGCCTTACTCCTTCTCGGACGTTTCTTTGTGTATCGCCTTCAGGGCGGAACTCAAATCTTTTCTGAGCGCCGACCAGCTGCGCCCGACCGTATGCACGCGACCGATCATGACATAATCATAACCGCTTTGGCCATGTTGCGGCAAAAGCTCTTGCGCCAAGGCCCGCAAACGCCGCCTGATGCGGTTGCGCGTTACCGCATTGCCGGTTTTTTTGCTGGCGGTCAGGCCAAATCTAATCGGGGTTGAGGCGGCTTCGTCAGCCATGCGATGGCGGGCTTGTAAAACCAATCCGCGCCGCACTTGCTTATCTGCCTTGGCGGCAGCCAGAAAATCTCGCCGCACGCGCAAGCTCGATAGCGCGGGGCCAGACATATTCATAATGCGTCTTAGGCAGACAGGCTTTTGCGGCCACGAGCGCGACGACGCGCCAGAACCAGGCGGCCGCCTTTCGTGGCCATGCGCGAACGGAAACCATGGCGGCGTTTGCGCACCAGATTGCTCGGTTGGAAAGTCCTTTTCACCAGTCCCACTCCTTCACGGGGGCAATGCGATAAATCGGCATTGCACAAAACCTTGTATATCTGGGGCGGATGTAGCTAATAATGGGCGCAAAGTCAATCATCGAAAGCAATTTGGAAGGCGCGACCATGAATAATAATGACAATGAGACACAAGCGCCGGCGAAAAACCGCAATCGGCTTTTTATTCTGGCCGGTTTTGCGGCGCTGATGGTGCTGTTCTTCGCCCTCGATCTGGACCGTTTTGTCAGCTATCAGGGTCTGGCCGAAAATGAGGCGGCATTGGAGCAGGCCGTCGCCGATAATCCGCTGATTACCGCATTGGCCTATATGGCGGTATATGTCATTGCTGTGGCGTTTTCACTGCCCGGCGCGCTATGGCTCAGTCTGGCCGGCGGTCTGATGTTCGGCACGGTGCAGGGCGGCTTGTTGATCATCGTCAGTGCGACGCTGGGCGCGGGCTGCTTGTTTTTGGCGGCGCGCTATGTTGTCGGCGATAGTCTGCGGGCGCGCGCCACGTCGAATTGGGGCGAGGCTTTGGAAAAATTCGAAGCCTCGTTCAACCGCGATGCCACTTCTTATATGCTGGTGCTGCGGCTGTTGCCGATTTTCCCGTTTTTCATCGTCAATCTCGGCGCGGCTTTGGTCGGTGTGCGCTTCCCCGTGTTTATGGTAACGACTTTTTTCGGCATTATGCCCGGCACATTCGTCTTCGCTTCGATCGGCAATGGTATTTCCGTCGTGCTGCAGGCCGGTGAGCGCCCCGATTTATCGGTGATGAGCAAGCCAGAAATTGCGCTTCCCCTTTTGGGTCTGGCTGTGCTTTCTTTAGCGCCGATGATTTGGCGGCGCTTGAAAGGCGAGACGGTGTAATGGCGAAACATATCCAAACCGATATTTGCGTGATTGGCGGTGGCTCGGGCGGGCTTTCCGTGGCGGCAGGCGCGGCACAAATGGGCGGGCGCGTCGTGCTGGTCGAGGGTCATAAAATGGGCGGCGACTGCCTGAATTATGGCTGCGTGCCGTCGAAAGCCCTATTGGCTGCGGCCAATCGTGCGGTGGGCCATCAAAATAATACCGCTTTCGGCCTGTCGGCCGCCAAGCCAAAAGTCGATTTTGCCAAAGTCATGGCGCATGTCGAGAACGTCATTCAATCGATCGAGCCGATGGATAGTGTCGAGCGGTTTGAGGGGCTGGGCGTCAAAGTGATCGAGGCTAAGGGCCGCTTTATTGATCGCAAGACGTTGAAAGCGGGCACCACCACCATCAGTGCCAAACGCTTTGTGATTGCCACCGGTTCAACCGCCGCCATACCGCCGATCAAAGGGCTGAAAGGCGTGCCTTTTCTGACCAATGAAACGATTTTTACGCTGCAAAAGCAGCCGAAGCATTTGCTGGTGCTGGGCGGTGGGCCGATTGGGGCCGAGATGGCGCAGGCTTTTGCCCGCCTCGGTAGCAAGGTGACCATGCTGGAAGCTGCGCGCTTTTTGGGCCGCGAAGATGAAGAGCTCTCGGCGCATGTCAAAGCCCAGCTCATTGCCGATGGCGTGGAGATATACGAAGGCGCGCAAATTTTCGCCGCCAAACATAAGGGCAAGAGTGCCAATGTGAAGATAACACTGAGCTGCCAAATGGGGGCGGACAGCGCCGACATAACCGGCGATGCGCTGTTGGTGGCGACCGGCCGCGCCGCCAATATTGCCGGTCTCGATGCCGAAAAAGCCGGTGTGACGTTTTCTGATACGGCCAATCCGCATATTCAGGTCGACGGGCGCCTTCGCACGGGTAATAAAAAGATTTTCGCCATTGGCGATGTCGCCGGTGGGCCACAATTCACCCATGCAGCGGGTTATCATGCCGGATTGGTCATTCGCAATATTCTGTTTTTCCTGCCCGCCAAGGTAAACCATGCGGCGCTGCCGCGCGTGACTTATACCAATCCGGAATTGGCATCCGTCGGTCTTAGCGAGGCAGAAGCGCGCGACCAATATGCGGCGATTAAAGTGCTGCGCTGGCCGTTTGAAGAAAATGACCGCGCCCGCGCCGAGCGTGACCAACGCGGCATGGTGAAAATCATCACCACGCGCAATGGCAAAATTCTGGGGGCCTCGATTGTCGGGGCCGGGGCCGGTGATTTGCTGGCGCCTTGGACCATGGCGCTGGCGCAGGGTTTACCCATCTCAGCCATGGCCGGGGTGATTGCGCCCTATCCGACGCGCGGCGAGGCGTCGAAACGCGCCGCCGGTGATTATTACACGCCGACCCTGTTCGACCCGCGCACCCGCAAATTAGTCGGATTTTTATCTTTGTTCCGCCGTTAACGCCCTGTTAACCTTTGGGTGGCATTTATGTCAGCATGTTTCGGGGGTATGTTTTGCGTCTTTTTCAATCACAGTCGGTGGTTCGGCTTCCGGCCCTGCCGCGTCGTCTAACATTTCTTATCTGGCTTGGCCTGCTTGTTGTGGGGCTGGCCGCCTCACCTTTCTGGCTGAATGAAATGGTTGGAACAAGGCTCAATCAAGCAGTAGAGCAAGCGCATTTATTGTCGCAAGTCAGTGAAATGCATAGGTTGGAGGGGCGGCGGCCCGAAAAAGCCACACAAGCCCTGCCGCTGGTCGGTTTTTCCATTACCACAGCCGAGGCGGCGATGCCGATGCAGACTTGGCTCTTGCGCGCGCCATCGGCGCGCCAACCCGTGCGCCATATTAACATTGACGAGGTCACAGCATGGAAAATGTTGTCGATCGTTTGGTGGATTATGACCTGTCCGCCCGAAGCGGTGTTTGGCGTCAGCAATCACAAGCTGACCGATGGGGCGGCGGTTACCGCATTGACCACAACCGGTCTGTTTCAAATGAATGTGAATGACGCATTGCAGCGCATCATCCTATCCGTCGGTCTGGGGGCATTATTGCTTGGTCTTATCACCCATTTTGCCGCGCGGCGGCTGATGCTGGGCGGGCTCGATGATATGTTTATGCGTCTTTATGGCAGCACGGTGATGGGGACGCCGCTGGACGCGAAAAAATCCGATTTGCGCCATTCTTTGGACCGATTGCAAGACCGTCTCAGAACCCATATTGACGAGCAAGCGCGGCTTGCCTCCCTCGGTGCTGGCGCCAGTTTTCTGGCGCATGATATGCGTAATTTACTAGCCAGTCTGCACCTTAATGCCGAGCAATTGGTACAAATGCCCGGCGAAAAGAACAACGCATTGGCAAGCGTCTGTCCAATGCCATAGAGCAGGCGATGTCGCTGGCCGAATGGGCGACACTTTATACCAGCCATAAGCGAGAAAACCTGAATGTAAGCAGCCAAAAGCTTGAACCGATGATCGCCGATGCGCTGAATTTTGTCCGCCTGCACGACCCGAAGCGGCGCGTTCAATTGATCAATGAATGTGATGCCAATGTCGAAGTGGTGGCCGAGACGACGCTGATGTTCCGCATTGTCTATAATTTAGTGCTCAATGCCATGCAGTCGATGAAAACCCAAAATGGGCGAAAGCGCATCACCATTGAGGCGCGCAGCGATGATAAGGCCTGTACCATATATGTCTCTGATACCGGTCCCGGTCTCCCCAATGCCGGCGCAGGCACGCTGCTCATGCCGCATATGAGTGGTTTCGGGCGTCCTGACGGCACCGGGCTGGGGCTGAAAATCGTTGTCGATTTGTTGAACTGGCATGGTGGTAAAATAGAAGTGGCCCGGGCCGACAGCCATGGTACGCATTTCAAAATCACCATTCCGCATGATGCAAAAAACGCGCCGCGCGATGAGGTGCTGGCCGCTCCTGACGCGCTTGACGCGTCACCGGTCGAGGGCTAGCGTCGGGCCAAAGGAGCTTTTCGCATGAGCCTGCACGTCACCCCCGGTCCGAAAAATTTAATCACTGACCTGACCGGCCTGTCTGTCGGCCACGCGCATGATGCCGCCATACGCACCGGCGTCAGTGTGGTGGTGCCCGATGCGCCTGCCATTGTCTCCGTCTCCGTGCCGGGGGGTGGGCCGGGCACACGCGAAACCGATGCGCTGCAACCGGGCACTTTGGTCGATCACGCGCATGGTGTGGTGTTGGCCGGTGGCTCGGTTTATGGGCTCGATGCGGCCTCCGGCGTAACCGCGCAAATGGGGGCAGAGGGTGTCGGTTTCCGAACCGGCGCGCCGCTGCCATCGCCGATTGTGCCGGCAGCAATTCTTTTTGATATGGCCAATGGTGGCGATAAGGGCTGGGGCGACACGCCGCCTTATGCGGCTTTGGGGCGCGCTGCCTATAATGCGCGCAGCGCCGATTTCAGTCTCGGCAATCACGGCGCCGGCTTTGGGGCCATGGCCGGTCAGCTAAAGGGCGGACTGGGCAGTGCCTCAGCGGCGGTTGATGGTGTGGTCGAAGCGGGGGCGCTGATTGCTGCCAATCCATTGGGCAGTGTGGTCGACGCACAGGGCCGGTTTTGGGCGCAGCCTTTTGCACTGATGCAAGAGGGCGAGCCGGAATTTGGCCGCGCCGATTTGGCGGCGCAACCGGCCAATGCAACGGCGCACCCGATGACCGGCTCGAAATTGGCCGGTGCTTTGGGCAATACCACGATCGGCGTGGTTGGCGTGGCGGCCGATTTGAGCGTCGCTGAAGCCAAGCGCGTTGCAATTATGGCGCAGGACGGGCTGGCCCGTGCGGTGCGCCCCATCCACACACCGTTTGATGGTGACTGCCTGTTTGTCCTTGCCTTGGGGCATAAAAAATTGGCCGAAAGCGAGGCGATGCGCCCGCTTGCGCTGGCGGCGCTTGGCGCGTTGGCGGCCGATTGTGTGGCGCGCGCAACAGCGCGCGGGGTTTGGCATGCCGGCGATTTGGGCGATATGCGCGCTTATCAATCGCAATTTTGATTTTGGCTTGCAATCAAGCCGTGCAACGATTACAAGCTCACATCTAGGCACCGGTAGCTCAGCTGGATAGAGCACCAGACTACGAATCTGGGGGTCGGGAGTTCGAATCTTCCCCGGTGCGCCATTCCCAAGTTCCAAGCACCGTGTTTCGCGGTCCAAGCCATTGATCTTCAAGCATATTTGTTTGAGGAGCAGAGATCATGGTTTCTATGGTAGACCAAAATGCGACATACCTGACCAGGCGTCGGGGTGTGCATTACTACTATACGCGGCGTATTCCGAAGGAACTTCAAAAGCGACTGGGCAAAGAGCGAATTGTCGTGTCGCTTAAAACGAAGTCGCGCCGCAAGGCTATCGCTTCGGCAATTGTTTTGTCAGAAAAGCTGGAGAGCTTCTGGAACGGTATGAAGCTCGAAGAGATAATTTCACAACATTCGATGACGCTGGAGAGCCCAGCTCAACCGGCCGCATCGATTACATTATCCGAAGCTCTCGACCTCTACCTGCGTCTTAAGGGCAAAGGGAAGGGGGAAACGTTTGAGCGGACTGCGCGGCGTAACATTGAGCAATTGATGGTTTTGAGCGGCGATGTCTCTATCAGTGAGCTGACTTCTGCCGATGGGGCAAGTTTCCGGGATCATTTGATTCAAAGAGGCCTTGCCTCTTCTTCGGTAAAGAGGTGTTTCGCTTCAATACGATCTATTGTCTCCTTGGCCATACAAGAACACGGACTACAAAACACCAATCCATTCGCAAAAATATTCATTCCTGCCGATGACAAGGTAAAAACCCGACCAACCATGCCGGTAAAAACAATCAAAATATTGCAGGCGCAATGTGAAGCGATGGACGATCCAAATCGTCATCTACTTGCTCTAATCAGTGATACGGGTCTCCGCCTCTCAGAAGCGCTGGGGTTGATTAAAGAGGATATCGTTCTTGATGCTGAAATACCCCACTTGATCATTCATGAGCACCCATGGCGCAAGCTTAAGACCACATCAAGCGAAAGGCTCGTGCCACTTATCGGAT